>JBBSDV010000062.1:0-15843 GCA_038240335.1 Dehalococcoidia bacterium | reverse complement strand
CTCGGCGCGCTCTCCCGCTTCGGGTACGAGACCTGGTTCGGGCTGGGCGACGGCGACCTGGCGACGCACGCGCATCGCACGCAGATGCTGCGCGACGGCGCGACACTGTCGGAGGTGACGCAGACCATCGTCGCGGCGTTCGGGCTCGAGCTGCGGCTGCTGCCGGTATCCGACGACCGCATCCGGACGCTGGTTGATACGGATGCCGGTACGCTGTCCTTCCAGGAGTACTTCGTGAAGCGGCGGACGGAGGACGACGTACGGGCGATCCGCTTCGGCGGCATCGAGAGCGCGAAGCCCGCGCCGGGCGTCCTCGACGCGATCCGCGATGCCAACGTTGTCGCGATCGCGCCGAGCAATCCGGTCGTCAGCATCGGCCCCCTGCTCGCCGTCGCCGGCGTGCGGGATGCGCTGCGCGAGACGCGGGCGACCGTGGTAGGTGTCAGCCCGATCATCGGCGGCAAGACGATCAAGGGACCGGCCGACCGAATGATGGCGTCGCTCGGCATGACGCCGACCGCCGTGGGGGTGACGGAGGCGTATCGCGACTTCCTCGATGTGCTCGTGATCGACGAGGAGGACCGCGGCCTCGCTGCCGCCGTCGAAGCGACGGGAGTACGGGCAATCGTCGCGCAGACGATCATGCGCGGGCCTGCGGAGAAGCGCTCGCTGGCTGAAGTGGTGCTCGGCGCGGTTCAATGACTGCGTGAGAGCCGTCCTTATCCCGATGAAAGAGCTGTCGCAGGCGAAGATGCGCCTGGCGGACGTGCTGGACCGGCAGGATCGCGCCGAACTGGCGCTGGCGATGCTTGTCGACGTTCTCGCCGCGTGCCGGGAGAGCGGCTGCTTCGACGAGATCGCCGTCATCAGCAACGACAGCGAGGTCTTCTGGCAGGTGCGGGAGGCGGGCGCCAAGCCCCTCGCCGAGCCGGCCACGCTCTCCGGACTCAACGAAAGCCTGACGTTCGGGCAGCGCTACCTCGCGCGCCGCGTCGCCGTCGATGAGCTTGTGGTGCTGCCGGCCGACGTGCCGATGATCCTCGCCGCCGACGTCCGCGAGGTCGTCGATGCGCTCGCCGGACCGGAGCCGCGCGTCGTGCTCGTGCGCTCGCGCGACAACGGCACGAACGCGCTGGCGCTGCGGCCGCCTGAGGCCGTCGCCATGCACTACGGTCGGAACAGCGCAGACGCCCATCGCGCCGACGCGGACGCAAATGACGTTCCGGTTATCGAACTGGCCAACGAACGGCTCGCCTTCGATGTCGATTCGCCGGACGATCTTGCGCTGCTTCCGACGCTTGCCGTCGGCGCCACGACGGCCGGGTGGCTCGCCGCTCGCGCGAGCTACAGCGCGGGCCGCGGCTGATGGACGCGATCGAGGCGATCCGCACGCGCCGATCGCTGCGGCAGCTCGCCGAGCGGCCCGTTGCCGACGACGTGCTGCGTGGTTTGCTCGCGTTGGCGTGCATGGCGCCGGCGCCGCACCACACGCGGCCGTGGCGTTATGTCATCGTCGGTGCGCAGCGGCGGGAGGGACTCGCCGATGCGCTCGGTGCGGCTTGGCGGGCCGATCTCGAGGGCGACGGGCACCCGGCGGAGCTGATCGAGAAGCTGCTTCGAAGATCGCGACGGCAGATCGTGTCCGCGCCGGCGCTGATTCTCGCATGTCTTACCGACGAAGGGCTGCGGCGGTGGCCCGACGAGCGGCGGGCGCGGAACGAGTGGGCGATGGCGCAGCAATCGGTCGGCGCGGGCATGCAGAACCTGATGCTCGGCGCGCATGCGCTCGGGCTTGCCTCGTACTGGATCTCGGCGCCGCTGTACGCGCCGGAAGCGGCGGCGCAGGCGCTCGAACTTCCCGAAGGGTATGTCGCGCAGGCGTTCGTCGTGGTTGGACATGCCGACAGCGCCGCGCCGAAGCCGCGACCGGCGATCGATGTCTCGCAGATGGTTATCGAGCGCTGAGATGGCGAGCGAGACGCTTCGTGTGATGACGTTCAACATCCGCGGCTTCTATCACCCTGACGACGGAGCGAATACCTGGGAGCGGCGCGAGGCGCTGAACCTGGCGACGATCCGCAAATACGCGCCCGACCTGCTCGGCGTGCAGGAGGCGCAGACCGGCAACCTCAAGGCATATGACCGCCTGCTGCCGCAGTACCACTGGATGGCGTGGCCGGAGTACGGCGACCGGCCGCCGCACGAGTGGCCGGCGATCTACTGGCTGCCGGGGCGCTTGAACCCGATCGACAGCGGCGGCTTCTGGCTCAGCGAAACGCCGGAGCGCCTCTCGCGCTCGTGGGAAACGGACTGCATCCGGTCGGCGTCGTGGGTGATGTTCCGCTGCGTCGCTAGCGGAGCGACGCTCGTGCATCTCAACACGCATCTCGATCACGTCAGCGAGTGGGCGCAAATCGAGGGTTCGCGGCTGATTCGCGAGCGGCTGCGCGACCTGCAGGCGACCGGCGCGGCGGCGATCCTGACCGGCGACTTCAACACGCATCCAGGGTCGGCGGTGCATCAGGGATACCTCGAAACGGGCTACGCCGATGCGTTCGTCGCGGCCGGCAACGACGACACGCCAGCGCGGGCGTACACGAACCATGCGTGGGAGGGCGCGCACTTCACGCGCACGAACGACACGCCGCGGCGCATCGACTGGATCTTGGTCCGCAACGGCGCGGCGTCGTCGGTCTCGGTGGCATCGAGCGAGATCGTGCGTGACGCCGAGCCGCCGGTGTATCCGAGCGACCACTATCCGCTGCTCGCGGATGTGGTGGTCGGAACGAGCGGTTTGGCGCGTGATGTCGTTATGTAATCGTTTAGCACTTTTGGTAGTTTGGAACGAGGTTCAAGGTTGCCCTATATTCGCGTAGCGCAGCAGGCCGCAAGCTGTTCGGCGAACGAGGCAATCATCGCCTGTTCGAGCGAAAGAAGCGCCGCGCTATGACACCGCCGAGATTGCGCGTTATTACTCCGCGCCCGGTAGGAGCGAGACGCAATCGAAGGCGCTGTCCTGTGACGATCCGGGCACGCCCGCACGCGGTGAGCTCAATCGGATCACAGACGCCGTAACGCGCCCGTGATCGCGACAAATGCTGGTTGTGTCAGTTCGCGTTCCCCGTCTTGCCGCCTTTGCCACGCTAGCGGTACCACGTTCGTCCGTCGTCGAGCGTCAGGTCGCCCACGACCATGTTCAGCACTTCTTGTCGGCGCCTGCCGGTGAGCGTCAGCGTCAGAAATGATGGCCCGGTCGCGCGGGCCAACGGGCATCCCTGGGGATCACCGTGAGCAAACGGTGCCACCTGCAGTCACGGCCGTTGATCCGGTGATCATGCGAGGGCGCGCGAGCTTGAGGTGAAGCCGCTAGTGTCGCGACTCGGGAACCTGCGGATCAACGCGATTCCGAATCCGTCCAGCAATTGAGTCACTAGCGAGGTATACTCGCGGCACTGCCAGCCAGTGGCAGGACGCAGCTCAGACAACGCGTTTTCCGTGACGGCCCGGACGAGGGGAGCTACCTTGTTTTCCATCGCGTGGAAAAATATGCGGGCGGAGAAGGCGCGGTTCGCGTTCTCCGTCGCGGGCGTCGCGGTGGCAGCGCTGCTGCTCGCGTTCATGCTCGCCCTCTACAGCGGCTGGAGCGAGCGCATCGCGGCGTACGTCAACGACGTGCCGGCCGATGTTTGGGTCTCGCAGAGCGGCAACCAGAGCTTTTTCGCCGCGTCGCTCGTACCTGACAAAACATTTGACGACGTGGCGGGCCGGCCGGGTGTCCTTACCGTCAGCACGCTGCTCGGCCGCTCGCTCAAGATCAAGCACGGCGATTCGACCTACGACTCGTACGTGCTCGGCTTCGACGCTGACGGCATCGGCGGTCCGCTGCACATCAAGAGCGGGAGGGGCACACCCGCCGACGGAGAGATCGTGATCGACGACGTCCTCGCCCGAACAGCCGACGTCGGCGTCGGCGACGAGATCACGGCCAACGACCAAACGTTGCGCGTCGTCGGCGTCTCCACCGGCGGCAACATCGTGATCAATCAGCTCTCGTTTGTGTCGAAGGACGAAGCGCACCGGCTCGTCGGCATCTCGGGCATCGCGAACTTCGGGCTGCTCAAGACGGAGCCGGGCCAAGCGAAAGCGGTCGTCGCCGACATCAACGCCAATGTGCCCGGAGTATCTGCGTTCGAGCGCAAGGAATTCGCGAGCAACAGCCGGCAGGTGCTGAAGCGCAGCATGCTGCCGATCCTCTCCGTCGTCATCGTCATGGTATTCGTCGTCGGCGCCGTCGTCGTCGGTTTGACGATCTATACCGCGACGATGGAGAAGGAACGCGAGTTCGGCGTGATGAAAGCGCTCGGTACGCCCCACAAGTTCCTCATGCTCGCCGTCGGCGAGCAGAGCATGCTCTGCGGGCTGATCGGCTTCGCCGTCGGCGAGATCGCCGTCGTCGGCGCCAGCCGTTTCGCCGAGAGGATGGTGCCCCAGTTCGTGACGCTGCTGCGCTGGCAAGACGCGCTGATCGTCCTTGCTGCCGTCGTCGCGATGAGCCTGCTGGCGGCCTACCTGCCGATCCGAAAAGTGCTGAGCGTCGACCCGCTTCGCGTGTTCAAGGCCTGATCATGAGCCTTCTGAAATTGAGCCACGTATCGAAGACCTACGGCCAGGGCGCTTCTGAAGTGCGGCCGCTGGATGACGTGACGTTCGAGATGGTGGCGCGCGAGGTCGTCGCCGTCACCGGGCCTTCCGGGTCCGGAAAGACGACGCTGCTGACGATCGCCGGCGCGCTCCAGGCGCCAACCGCCGGTGTCGTCGAGATCAGCGGTGAGGAGGTGCAGGGATACTCGCAGATTGAGCTTGCGCACGTGCGCCGACATAAGGTCGGGTTCATCTTCCAGAGCTTCAACCTGCTCGAGGCCCTCTCGGCGCAGGAGAACGTCGAGTTCGCGCTGGCGCTCAGCGGGCATAAGGGATCGCACGGGCGCGAGCGCGCGCGGCAATTGCTGAGCAAGCTCGAGCTTGGTACACGGGCCCAGGCGATGCCGCGGCAGATGAGCGGCGGCGAGCGTCAGCGGGTCGCCATCGCCCGCGCGCTTGCGAACGACGGCGACCTCATCCTCGCCGACGAGCCGACAGCGAGCCTCGATCACAAACGTGCGATCGACACGCTTCAGCTCCTACGAGGAATCACGCGAGACCTCGGGCGTAGTGTGCTGATCGTCACGCACGATATGCGAGCGCACGACTACGCCGACCGCATCTTCTGGTTGGAGGACGGCCAGCTCGACGCAGTAGAACACGGGGAAGTACACACGCGGCCGCATGACGTGGGTCCGCCCGTCGCGGGCATAGCGACGAACTGATCGCTACCGGCCGGCGACCGGCGGACGAGCCGTATCGCGCTGGCCTATCACGGAGCACACACCGCAGGTCCAACATCACGAAGGTCAGCTCGCATCTGTCCCGCTGTTCTAAAAGCTCAGTCGCAAGGATCTCGTGCGCATCGGACGCGCCGTTGTCGAGCGCAACTACAACAAGGCGAGACGATCGTTAAGCTGCCCTGCGTGACCTTGCCCTTCACCACCATGAGAACGCGCCCGCCTGTTCCCCGCAGCCGTCATCACTAACAACTATGGAGTTTTTGAGCTACCGCGATCAGGACAGGCGCGTTCGTAATTTCTCGCCGCGCGTCGCCCAGCCTGTCATCCCGATCTCGCGGAACTGCGTCAGCGCCGCGTCGAGAAGCGAAGCGGCGCGCTCGCTGTCGCCGTCCGCGTTGCGGCGGGTATACATCAGCGCCTCGTCGTAATCGATGATCGCGCGGCATGGACGTGCCCCTTGTTCTTCGGTGACCCTGCGCGCTTCCGAGAACCAGTGGCCGGCCTCATCGTAGCGGCCCTGCAGGGCGCAGAGTTGGGCGAGCGCCGTGCGCCCATCGTGCATCGGATAGCGGAAGTCCGGTCCGACGACCTTCTCGCGGACGCCGCGCTCGAACACCTCGATGTGATCGGTCCGTCCCGCGATCCAGAGCGCCGCCGCGCTGTCGCAAGCGACACGGGTGTAGTTCGCCTCCCAGGCGGGGGCTCGCTCGACGGCCAGCAGTACCTTCGCGACGAGCTCGATTGCATCGTCGCTGCGCCCGTCCGTCGCAAAGCGTCGCGCCGCGCCGGCGCATACGAGCGCACGTGCCCATGCTAGCTCCGGCGCGTCCTCCCGCAGCAGGAATTCAGAAAGCGCCACTTCTACCTCCGTCTCTTCGCCGGACGCGTGGCGCATCTCGGACAGCGTCCCGATGAGATTCGAGGCGGCCAGAGACGTTGCGGGGAGACGGGCTCGGCTGGCGAGCGCGACGCCGCGCTCGTGCGCCTCGCGCGCCGCTCGAAAGTCGCCGAGCGCATTGTGGCAGCGCGCGAGCTGCGCGAGGCCCCACGCCATCCAGGCGATCGCTCCCTGGCGCTCCCGTTCTATCACGAACTCCTGCCAGAGCGGCACACAGCGCCTGTACTCGCCCGCCAGGCACATCAACGCGAATAATGCGTCCCCCGGCGAACCGCTGGTCCAGTTCGCAACCACGTCGTCTCTCGATCGATACGGGCGGACGAACAACGGGCGCGCATCCTCGGGCAGCAGTTCTACTAAAGCGAGCCACTCTGCATACTCGGGGGCGTCTATGGGAGGCAACACGCCGGGTCTCTCGAGATTCACGGCGTCCTGTCCCATACGCGACCACATCAGCAGGCTCGCCCATGTGGCGTCGCGCCCGTCGCCGATGAAGCGCATGCCCTGCGCGGCGAGCGCCCAGGCACCGCGCCACGACCCCGCGACAGTCGCCCGTTGCGCCTCGTCCAGGAAGTCTGCCGCGGCGTCGGCGCCCTCGGTGTCCGCGATCAGGTCGCCTGCCCGGCTCAGCACCGCAACGGCTTCATCGAGTGCCAGTGCCGACGTCAGCGCGATTCCTAGCCTACCCATGATCCTCGGCTGCCGCGGATCATCCTCCGGCAGCAGGTCGAGCAGCATGCGGAGAAACGCTGCTGCCTCATCATGCGCGTACGCCGCCTCCGCCGCGTCCGCTGCCGTAAGCGCGTACTCGGCGCCGCGTTCCGCGCCCGGGATCGCCGCGCTGCGGTGGTACTGGTAGGCAAGCTCCGCGGTGTGTTCCCGGGTGCGCTCGCCGTACGCGCGCTCCATCGATTCGGCGACCTGGCGGTGCAGACGCACCTGGCGCGATGGGCTCAGTTCGCCGTAGAGCGTGTGGCGAATGAGAGCGTGCGTGAATTCGTACCTGTCCGCCGCGCGGCCGGCGCGGAGCAGCTGGGCAGCCAGCGCCTCGTCGACGGCGTCAAGCGCGGCCGGCTCATCGAGGCCGGCGACGGGCGCGGCGACGTCGAAGCGGAAGTCCCCGCTGAACGCCGACGCTGCGCTCAACAGCCTGTTAGCGTTGGCGGAGAGCCGCGAGAGGCGGCGCGTGATCACGTCCCGCACGCCTTCCGGGATGCCCAGTTCGGCGATCGAGACCGTCGACGTCCATTGGCCGTCCTGCTGGTAGACCTTGCGCTCTTCGATCAGGTGCTGCAGGACTTCGCGGATGAAGAACGGATTGCCGTCGGTCTCGGCGCTGATCGCGTGGACGAATGCTTCCGGCACCTGCAACTCGCCCATGCCCGCGAGCAGCGCGCCGACATCGCGCTCGTCGAGGCCCTTCAGGGCGATGCGTTCGTACTCCGTTTCGCGGCGCAGCGCGGCGAGCGCGTCAGACAGCGGGTGCTGGCGATCCAGCTCGACGTCGCGGTAGGCGCCGAGCATGAGGATGCCGTGCTTCGAGACGAAGCGCGCGACGTGGCAGAGCATGCCGATCGTGCCGCGATCGGCCCAGTGCAGGTCGTCGAGCACGAGCACGACGGGGGCTCGCTGGGAGAGCGCAATGAGAAACTGCGAGACTGCGTCGACGAGGCGGAAGCGCTCTTCGTCGGGTTGTAGTGGCTCTGGTTCGGCGATGTTCGGAAGCGCCTCGCGCAGCGCGGGCACGAGGCGTGCGATCGGCGCCGCTCCGTAGCCGAGATCGGCGCGCAAGACTGCCGCCTCTGCAGACTTGGCGTAACCAGCGATCGCCTCCGCGAAGGGGCCATACGGTGGCGCCCATTCACCTTCGAAGCAGCGGCCCGAGAGTACCGCCGCGCCGCCTTCCCGGGCATGCTCGGTGAACTCGTCGATGGTGCGCGACTTGCCGATGCCCGGCTCGCCAACGAGCATCACCAAACCTCCGCGACCGCCGCGCGCGTCGGCGAGCTTCGCGGTGATGCGGGCCATTTCCGTGCCGCGCCCGACAAACGGCGCGCGCGCGGGGAGCAGTCCGGGCTGCTCGGTCTCGTACGCGACTTCACGCGCGGGGACGGGCGACGCGATGCCTTTCAGTTCGAACTCGCCAAGGTCGCGGAACGAGAACGCCTGCCTTCCGGCGAGCAGTCCTTCGACCACCGCGCTGCAGAGGATTTGGCCCGGGCTCGCACGGTCGCAGAGCCTGCGGGCAGTGACAACGGCGGTACCGAAGTAATCGCCCTCGTCGAGCAGGGCGTCGCCAGCATTGAGGCCGATCTTGATTGCCAGCCGCTCGCCGTTTACCGGCCGGCGCGACATCTGCTGCATCGCGATCGCGCATCGCACGGCGTCGGCCGCGGACGGAAATGCGACCATCAGACCGTCACCGAGTGATTTCACCTCGGAGCCACCGGTCCCGGCGACGGCATCGCGCAGGAGCTGATAGTGGGCACGAAAGATACGTTGCGCGTCCTCGTCGCCGGCGCGCTGCATCAATTCGGTCGAGCCGACGAGGTCCGTGAACAGAAAGGTGGTCGTCTCCGAGCGCTGCGGCATCGTCATGCTCGGATTCTATATCTAAGTGGCAGATGTCGGCGCACGTGCGGCGATCATGGCATGGATTGCACCGACGAGCAGGTCTTCATACACGGACCGGCGTCGCTTTGGATGGGACCCGCGTGTTCCCGCACGATGACAACAGAGTTGTGGGCTAGCCACGGGCTGGAAGGTCCCCATCAGAAGGCCGTCCATGGACTCCGCCGTCCCTCATGTAGCATGACGGCATGGCCCAACTTGCCACCGAACTCCACCTCGCACGAAGCCGTGCAGCCATCGCTGCGAACTTGCGGTTTGACGTGGCGCGCGCGCCAGCGCAATTTTGCCGTCTCACGCTCGCGGTCGGGATACGATGTTTGTTCGGGCACGCCCATGGCGCACGCCGAATTGCGATGCTGTTATTCGACGGCATCCTTGTCAGGAGTGAACACGGTATGTGCGGCCGATGAACCAACTTCTGCGGACCTACCTGCATTCGTATCGTTATTGGCTCCTTGCCGTCCTGGTGCTTCAGGCGCTCCAGGCCACTGCGTCGCTCCTTCTGCCGACGCTGAATGCGGACATCATCGACAAGGGCGTGTTGCGCGGCGACACCCGGACCATCTGGTCCATTGGGGGGATGATGCTCGCCATCACCGCGGTGCAGGTCGTGTTCTCCGTGGGTGCTGTGTACTGCGGGTCCAGGGCCGCCATGGGCTTCGGACGCGACGTACGCGCCGCCCTCTTCCACCGCGTGGTCGCATTTTCAGCCAGGGAAGTCAATCTCTTCGGCGCCCCCTCCCTCATCACGCGCATCACGAACGACGTTCAACAGGTGCAGATGCTCGTTCTTATGACGTGCACCATGGTCGTCGCCGCGCCGTTAACTGTGGTGTTCGGGGTGTTCATGGCCATGCGTCAGGACGTCGGCCTGTCATGGCTGCTCGCCGTGAGCCTCCCGCTGCTCATCGTCATTCTGGGAATCATCGTGGCGCGCATGGTTCCGCAGTTCCAGCTGATGCAGTATCGCCTCGATAACATCAACGCCGTGCTCCGTGGCCAGATCGTCGGTATGCGCGTCGTGCGGGCGTTCGTGCGCGAGCCCGTCGAGGCGGACCGGTTCCACAAGGTCAATGAGGATCTGACGGCAACCTCGCTCAACGCCGGACGCCTCATGGCGCTTATGTTCCCCACCATGATATTCGCGATGAATACATCGAGCATCGCCGTCATCTGGTTTGGCGCGCACCGCATCGACAGCGGCGCCATGTCGGTGGGCTCCCTCGTCGCCTTCATCTCGTATCTCGCCCTCATCATGTCGGCCGTCATGATGGCGACCATGGTGTCGATGATGGCGCCTCGCGCGGCTGTCTCCGCCCGGCGCATCCACGAGGTACTGGCGACGCGCAGTTCGGTCAGACCTCCGGACGTACCCGTCACCGAGGTGAACGAACGGGGCCGCCTCGAGTTGCGAGACGTGGGATTCCGCTATCCAGGCGCCGAGCACGCAGTGCTTCAAAACATCTCGTTCACCTCCTTGCGCGGTCAAACAACAGCCATCATCGGAAGCACCGGATCGGGCAAGACCAGCCTGGTTAACGTCGCCGCGCGTCTCTTCGATGTCACATCCGGCGTCGTCCTCTTTGACGGCGTCGACGTCCGTGATCTCGATCCCGACCTCTTGTGGCACGGCATCGGCATCGTCCCGCAGAAGCCCTACCTGTTCGCCGGCACCGTTGCCAGCAACCTTCGCTATGGCAAGCCCGACGCCACGGAAGAAGAGTTGTGGGCCGCACTGCGCGTCGCCCAGGCGGCCGACTTCGTCCGGGCGATGCCGAGCGGCCTCAACGCGGAGATCTCACAGGGAGGCGTGAACGTGTCAGGCGGTCAGCGCCAGCGCCTCGCCATGGCGAGAGCGCTCGTGCGCAAGCCGGAGATATATCTCTTTGACGACTCATTCTCGGCGCTGGACCTGGCGACCGATGCGAGATTGCGCGCCGCACTTACGCCATATGCCAGCGAATCGACCGTGATCATCGTCGCTCAGCGATTCTCGACGATCATGTTCGCCGACCAGATCCTTGTACTCGAAGACGGGGAGTCGGTGGGCTTGGGAACGCATGAACAGCTGCTCAAGACCTGTCCGACCTACGCCGAGATCGTCGAGTCGCAGGTTGGGGAGGGAGTGCCGGCATGACTGATCCCTCAAAGACCGACGAAGACGCGAAGCCGCCATCCCAGGGCGGGCAGGCTGGCATGCGTTTCGGCTCCTTCGGCATGCCGGCCGAGAAACCGCAAGACTTCGGTAGTTCGACGCGGCGCCTGCTCGGACGTCTCCAGCAGGATCGCTGGACGGTTGCTGGAGCGATCGTTATGGCGGTCGCCAGCGTGTGCTCGACCGTCACGCTTCCCAAAATCCTCGGGAGCGCCACGGATGTCATCGTGGAAGCGGTCTTCACGGGCAACACGATCGACTTCACGCACCTGGGCCGCATACTCGGCTTTGCCCTCGCGCTGCTCATGGCCTCCTGGGTGTTGCAATACGGGATGTCGTACATCCTTGCCGGCGTTGTCCAACGGACGATGTACAGATTGCGGGCAGAGGTCGAGAACAAGCTCAATCGCCTGCCACTCAGCTATATCGACCGGACGCAAAGGGGCGATCTGCTCAGTCGGGTGACCAACGACATCGATAACATCGCGCAGAGCCTCCAGCAGACAATGTCCCAGATGCTGACGCAAGTGCTGACGCTGATCGGGACGGTAGTGATGATGCTCTGGATCTCGTGGTTGCTCGCGCTCGTTGCCCTCGTCACCATCCCGTTGTCGACGATCATGATGCGCGCGATCGCCGGCCGCTCCCGGACGCGATTTACGGCGCAGTGGATGCATACGGGAAGGCTCAACGCCCAGGTCGAGGAGACCTTTACCGGTCACGCCATTGTGAAGGCGTTTGGACGCCAACGAGACGTCGAGGACGTGTTCGGCGCAACCAACGACGACCTGTACGACGACAGCTTTGGCGCCCAGTTCATATCCGGCGTGATCCAGCCAGCGACGATGTTTGTCGGCAACCTCAACTTCGTCGCCATCGCCGTGCTGGGCGGACTGCGCGTCGCTAACGGTGCGATGACCATCGGCGACATACAGGCCTTTCTCCAGTATTCACGTAGCTTCTCGCAGCCACTATCATGGATCGCGTCGATGGTGAACACGTTGCAGTCGGGCATAGCCTCGGCCGAGCGTGTGTTCGAGTTCCTCGATGCCGACGAGCAGTCCCCGGATATATCGGCATACGAGATGGCGGCCGATCCGCGCGGGCTCGTCGAGTTTTCCCACGTGTCTTTCAGTTACGACCCTGCCAGGCCGCTCATCACGGATCTTTCATTGATCGCCGAGCCCGGCCGCACGGTCGCGATTGTCGGCCCGACAGGCGCCGGAAAGACGACGCTGGTCAATCTCATCATGCGCTTTTACGAGCTCGATGAAGGCGCGATCACGATAGACGGCCGTGACATCGCCCTCATGCCGAGACGTGAGCTCCGTTCGCAGATCGGCATGGTCTTGCAGGACACGTGGCTGTTCGCCGGCACCATCCGCGAGAACATCGCCTACGGCAACCTGGACGCCACGGACGGCCAGATTGTTGAGGCGGCCCGGGCCACGTATGTCGACCGCTTCGTGCACTCGCTACCCGAAGGATACGACACCTGGATCGACGACGAGGGTAGCTCGGTGAGCGCCGGCGAACGTCAGTTGATCACAATCGCGCGCGCCTTCCTGGCCGATCGCCCGATCCTCATCCTGGACGAAGCGACCAGTTCCGTCGATACCCGCACCGAGGTGCTGATCCAGCATGCCATGGCGGCGCTACGCTCCCAGCGCACGAGTTTCGTAATCGCGCACCGGCTCTCAACCATCCGCGACGCCGACACGATTCTCGTGATGGACGGCGGCCGGATCGTTGAACAGGGCAACCACATTGAACTTCTTGCCCGCGGCGGCGCCTACGCCGACCTCTACAACGCACAGTTCGCAGGCGAGGCCGCTGAGGTCGCGTAATGACGGTCGCCGCGACGTCGGTCTCGGTGGCATCGAGCGAGATCGTGCGTGACGCCGAGCCGCCGGTGTATCCGAGCGACCACTATCCGCTGCTCGCGATGTGGTGGTCGGAACGAGCGGTTTGGCGCGTGATGTCGTTATGTAATCGTTTAGCACTTTTGGTAGTTTGGAACGAGGTTCACGGTTGCTCTATATTCACGGAGCGCAGCGGGCCGCAAGCTGTTCGGCGAGCGAGGTTATTATCACCTGTCCGAGCGAAAGAAGCGCGGCGCCATGACACCGCCGAGATTGCGCGTTATGTACTCCGCGTCCGGTAGGAGCGAGACGCAATCGAAGGCGCTGTCATGTGACAACCCGGGCGCACTCGAGATCACTTTGACGTGCTGGGTTGGATAGTCGCGGCGGAAAGCGAACACGGAATTGAGGTCGAACAAGGTTCTCCGCAACGTCACGAGAGCGGGCAGTCGCTCTACTTTTTCTCGTCGCATTCGCGAGAATGTTGGCCGAGCGCGGATTTTCGTGGAGTCTCGCCGCTCGGCTGTTCGTGGTGGCTTGCTTGGTTTCCACAGGCGTCGCGATCGCTTGGTGGATGTCAGATCGGATTAGGAATAGACTCTGACCCCTAGCCCCCGTGACTGACTCCCACCAACTGCACACTTCGACGCCGGAATAAGTCGTCACAATGTTCTACTTCGTGTCCGGCCGGATCATCGCCCAATCAAAAATTACGGCCCTCCCGTACGACGCCGCCGACGCGGTAGCGTTCGACTTGCCGTCGGCGCTTTCGACTTGTCGGCTCGTATGATGCGCCGAGCGATCTATTCGGTGCTTGGTCCGGTCGGAGATCCTCGTTGGATACTTCGCCTTATTTGGCTCGCAATTTTTACGACTGCGGCACCCGCGATCCTGCTCATAGCGGCAGCGTCAGACGACCGTCCCGGACGTACCCCTCAAGGGCTGGTCGAAGCAGCGATTCTTGTTTGGCTTCTGACATTCTTGTTAGGGATTCAACTCACGCGCCATGGCTGGGCGCGATATCGAGAACGTCCCGACCGGAAGAGAGAGAACAGAACGATGCGGCCGCCGCTGTCGAAGACCTGGAAGACAAAGCTGTGTCATGGTTGCGCTGCTGTTATCGACGTTGGTTTGGTATGAGGTCTACTTCGCGCAATCCCAATCATCGTCACCGCGGGTCTCATTTTCATGCTGCTTCAGACGTTGATTAGGCGCCTCACTTTCAGCCAGAAACGAGATGATGGTGAATGAGCGGATCCGGCGATGCTTTCCGTTCGGTCAAGTGCGCTTCGTTGCGGCGCAATGAGAGCCTCGATGATCAAGGCTCTCTTGGTCTTCTATTAAACCGAACGTTAGCTGGCGCGCTCGGAGGAGCCGGGGGTGTCGGACGGGGGGCGCATCTTCGAGTAGCAGGCGCTGCAATAGACGGGCCGATCGCCGCGAGGTTGGAAGGGCACTTCGGTCATCATCCCGCACTCGGCGCAGGTGGCGGGGTGCATCTGACGCGGTGTGCGGCCGCCGAAACTGGCGAAGACGCCGTAGCGCACGTACCCCTCTTCGGGCTCGCGCTGGGTCGTCGTCGTCTTGCGGTTGGAGCGGCAGGACGAGCAGCGCACAGGTTCGTTCTGGAGGCCTTTGTTGGCGTAGAACTCCTGCTCACCGGCGGTGAACGTGAAGTTGGCTTTGCAGTCGCGGCATACGAGGGTCTTATCAGCGAAACTCAATGAAAACCTCTTCCCCCTGGGGACACAAATGTGCGGCCCGCGAGGCCGCACCAGAGACATGCCGAGCCTGTGACCGTCACCCGTAGTATATCGACCGCGAGCAAAGGGTCACAAGTTAGGGAAAACCCGTGTCGGGAGTGAACAGTTCACAGTTCACAGTTCACAGTTCAGCGCTTATCTCCAGACACGTTGAAACTGCGAACTGTCCAGTGTGAACTACCCCGTCGGTGCTCAGGCTGCAATGATGGCCCGTAGCCGGCGGGGCAGCGGCAGGCGGCGCGCGAGGGTGTCGGCTTCGGTGCTGTGCAGCAGGCGGCTCGTGACGAAGAAGGCGGCCGTGCCGAGGGCGACGCCACCGAGGACGGCGAGCGCGGCGTCGGGCTTGCGGCTCAGGTCCAACAGGCCGCCGAAGGCGAGCAGGGCGAGCCAGAGCGCGATCACCTCCCCCATCAGCAAGCTGGCGGCGATCGTGCGCATCAGCGAGAAGGCGAGCGCGCGATCGCCGAGGCCGCTCAGGCGGCGACCGAGGGTGCGTGCGAGCAGCGCGAACTCCACGATCGTGGCGACCGAGAGCGATGCCGCGAGCCCCTTGAGGCCGAATGGCCAGACGAGGGCGACGGAAAGCACGAGGTTGACAATCATCGAGATGACGGCGAAGGCGACCGGCGTGCGCGTGTCGCTCAGGGCGTAGAAGCCGCGGCTGATGATCTCGATGCCGCTGTGGGCGAAGAGGCCGATCGAGTAGAAGACGAGGGCGCCGACGACGAGATCGGTGGAGGAGGCGTCGAAGGAGCCGCTTCGCAGCAGGAATGCCGTGAGGGGGCGGGCCAGGATCATTAGGCCGATGCTCGCGGGGATGGTGAGGAACAGGATCAGCCGCAGCGCCGTCGAGAGCGTGTCGCGAAGCTCGCTCTCGTCGCGGGTCGCCTGCTCGGCCATGCGGGGGAAGACGGCAGTCGAGATCGCCATGCCGAAAAGCCCGAGCGGCGTCATCACAACGAGCCACGCGTAGTTGACGGCGGATATGGCGCCGCTGCCTACGGTCGAGGCGAAGAACGTGGCGATGAGGAAGTTCAGGTGGAAGGCCGCGAGGCCGATGACGCGCGGCCCCATGAGGCGGCCGACCTCGCGCACCGCGCGATCGCGCCAGTCCCAGATCGGCTGCCAGCGCATATGCACGAGCTGCAGG
>JBBSDV010000061.1:0-15864 GCA_038240335.1 Dehalococcoidia bacterium | reverse complement strand
GTCTTGATGTCGCCGTCGTTCACGCGCTTCAGCATCGATAGCACCCCCGCCGATTGCCGCGTGCTCATGTCGGTGTCGATCGTCTTCTGGTAGGCGCTGTACGCCGACGGCAGGTGCAACATCGACAGCGGCGACTCGGCGCCGTGGATCAGCGCCGAACCCACCCGCTGCTGGCGTTCGATGCGATCGAAGTCCGTAGAGCCCTCGCGGATGCGCCCGTATGCGACGGCCTGGTAGCCATCGAGACGGATGTTGCCAAGGGCGAATTGCTGCGGCACGACGTGCACATCGTCGTCCGAGTAGTCCGTCTGTCCGAAGGCGCGCGGGTTGTCGATCGTGACGCCGCCCATCGCGTCGATCAGTCCCTCCGCGCTGCGCTGATCGAAGACCACGTAGTGGTCGACGGGTATCCCGAGATTGTGCTCGATCATCTTGATCGTCGCCTTCGGCGCCGCGCTGCTGTCCGTCGCTGAGTAGTTGTAGACGAAGGCCGTATTGATCCGGTCGCTGCTGTAGCTCCCATCATCGAGCGGCACCTGCATGAGCGAGTCGCGCGGGATGCTGAGGAAGGCCGCCGTGTGCGTCTTCGGATCGATGCGCACGAGCAGCACCGTGTCCGCGCGTGTCGCGCCGGTCTCCGCCGGCCGGCGATCGAGGCCGATGACGAGCACGGTGAACGGCCGGTTCGGCAACCCGAACAGCAGCGGCGCTCCACCGGGGAACGGCACCGCGACGCGGAGCGACGTCATCGGCACCGGCAGCGGTTGCACCGTCGTTGCCACCGCGAGTGTCACATACGTGAAGGCCAGCAGCAGCAGATTGCGCAGCCAGTGCGAGCGCCGTCGCCGGCGCGGCGGTGCCAGCACCTCCGGCGGAGCGACAACCTCGGCGCCGCGAGCGCCGGCACGGGGCCGAAGAGGGATCGGGCGATCGCGCAGCTGCCCGTATGCTTCAAAGTCTTCCATGACGTGCTGCATGATAGCGGGTGCTTGCATCGGCGATGTAGATGCCGCGTGCGGCTTCTGCCGCGAGAAGGGAATCAGCGCCCGACTCGAGCCTCAGCCTCTTGCGCGCGGCGCGAGCCGCCGCGGCCGAGGCGCGGCTCCGTCCCGGCACGGATGCGCGCGATGTTCGCGCGGTGCTTGTAGAGGATGATCGAGGCCGCGCCGACAGCGTACGCCGCGTACGCCCACGGACTGACGCCGGTAGCGGCGAGCACGACGAACAGCGCCGCGAGCGCCGGTGCCATCGTGATCGACATGAGCGACATGATCCGCGTCGCGCCGACGACGAGCGCCGCGACGGGAACGAGCGCAAATGCGGCGAGCGGGTTCATCGCCAGCGCCGCGCCGAAGCCGCTCGCGACAGCCTTGCCGCCCCGGAAGCCGGCCCACACGGGCCACACGTGTCCACACACAGCCGCGAACGCACCGGCTGCCGAGATCCACGCGCGGTCATCGTGCCCATCGACGCCCGCCGCGCGCCCGAGCGCCATGCCGATGAACACCGGCGCAATCCCCTTCGCGATATCGAGCACGATGACGAGAATGCCCGCTTTCGCACCGGACGTGCGGATGACGTTCGTCGCCCCGGTGGCGCCGCTGCCGTAGTCGCGGATATCGACCCCGCGCGTAATCCGGCCGACGACGATGCCGAACTGCACGGAGCCGATCGCGTAGCCAATTACCGCGCTGAGTACGATCGCCCACCACATGCCGCCAGTGTACGCGCGCGTACGGAGAAGCGGGACACGCGACGCGGAATGTGAGCGGTGAGAGGTGAGAGTTGAGGGAGCCGGAGTGCAGAGGCCGCAGCGCCTCTGCCGGGGCTCCGGCTATCGTCTCGATTCGCATCGCAAGTCAAGCAAAGCAGGAGTGCAGAGATCGCAGCGAACTCCCCGCCGGTGGTCTGGGGGTGTCCCTAGAGCCCTTTTTTTTTTCTGTTAATTGACGACTGTATCCGGGTCACACGCGAGCGGGCACGGCGAACGAGCCGAGCCGGGAGTGCAGAGGAGCAGGCTCTTGCCGACTCAGTACTTTGAGTCTTCCTCCTGCGCCTGCTCGTCGCCGCGGCCGCGGAAGACGAGGCGGATCGCCGTGCCCTGGAAGCCGAACGTGCGCCGAATCACATTCTCCATGTAGCGCCGATAGCTGAAGTGCACCTGCGACGCATCGTTGAGGAAGAACACGAACACCGGAGGATCGACTTCCGCCTGCGTCACATACAGCAGCTTGATCCGCTTCCCCTTCGACGGCGTCGGCGGTGGCTTCTGTGCGACCGCGCGCCGCACAGCCTGGTTCAGCGCCCCCGTCTCGACCCGACGATGCCGCTCCGCGCCGACACGCACGGCCTCGGCAAGCAGCTCCGGGATGCCGGCGCCCGTCACAGCCGAGATGAATCGCACGGAGATCCACGACGCAAACTTCAGCTTCCAGCGCAGCCGGCGCTCCCAGTCCTCCTGCGTCCACTCATCATCCGCCACGAGGTCCCACTTGTTCGCGACGACCACCACGCCCCGGAACGAGTCAAGCGCGAAGCCGATGACGTGCGAATCCTGCGCCGTAAATCCCTCCGACAGATCGAACAGGCACAGCGCCACTTGCGCCCGATCGAGCGCGCGTCGCGCCCGCATCGCTGAATGCTTCTCGACCCCCGGCTCGATCGAGCCGCGCCGTCGCAAGCCCGCGGTGTCGACCAGCACGAGGTTGTGATCCTCGAACTCAAACGGCGTGTCGATCGCATCCCGCGTCGTGCCCGGCACGTCGCTCACGATGACGCGATCCTCGCCGAGGATCGCGTTCACGAGCGATGACTTGCCGACGTTCGGCCGCCCGACGATCGCCAGCCGCAGCCCCTCCGTGTCTTCGATCGGATCTGATGGCGGTAGCGAATCGACGATCATGTCGAGCACATCGGCGACGCCGTGGCCGTGGTGTGCGCTGATCGCGATCGGCTCGCCGAGGCCGAGTTCGTAGAACCCGACAGCTGCGCCCTCGCGCTCGCGGTTGTCGGCCTTGTTCGCGATCAGCAGCACCGGCTTGTTCGAACGCCGTAGCAGGTCGGCGACCTCGAGGTCGGCGGCAGTGATGCCGTTGATCGTGTCGACGACGAACAACACCATCTCCGCTTCGTCTAGCGCGTACTCGACCTGCGATCGGATCAGCGGCGTATACGTGCCCGGTACATCGGGCTCGAGACCGCCCGTGTCGACGATTTTGAACTCGCGGTTGCGCCACTCGGCATCGCCATAGATGCGGTCGCGCGTCGTGCCTGGCAAATCTTCGACGATCGCCGGCCGGCCACCGACGATCCGGTTGAAGAGCGCCGACTTGCCGACGTTCGGCCGCCCGACGATCGCAACGATGGGTTTCTGCGCAACAGCCGTCATTATTGCCTCGGTACTAGCGCGACGCCGAGCGTCGCCGGCTCTGCCCGGACGAGCGTTGTGCCCGCGGGCGGCGTAAGTTGGAGCGGGATCGCGTGCAGCCCAGCAGGCAGGCCCGCCGCGTCGCCGATCACCGTGATCGTCTCGGGAGTCACCGCTTGCAGGGTCGGGACATCTCCGCTGAGCGTCACCGACACCGGATCGGTCGAACTGACCACCAGTCCGGCGCCCACGTTGCGAATCTGCGGCGCGATGCGGAATGTCAACTCGCCCTGCGCCGGCCTGACGCCCACCGTTACCCGCACGGCCGAGCTGCCTTGCGCCCGCACGCCCTGCGGCAGCGTCACCTGCACCTGCCGCACGACGTCACTCCGCGCGTCCGCGATCGCAATCTCTTCCGTCGCGATGCCGCGCACGGCGTCGATCGACTGTAACACGTCGAGCGGCCCCGTGAGCGTGATCAGCCTCGGATCAGACGTCACGCCGACGATGTTGTAGCCGCTCGCCGGCTGCCCCGTGACCAGTGGATTCACGACAAATTCGAGGCTAAACTCGCGCTGCTCGAGGTTGACGCTCACGCTCGCCGTGTCAGGCGCCACCTTGACGCCGCTGATCTCCCCGCCGCGGGCATCCCGCGGCTTGAGGGACGCTCGATCGTCGGCGACATCGACGCGCAGCCCCGTCAGGTTGACCTCCGCCGCAACGCGATCGACGAGCGCCACCAGGCTCTCCGGTCCGCTAACGATCGCCGTCTGCGGATCCGAAGTCTTGCCGACGGACGCAAAACCCTGCTGCGGAGATCCGACCAATGCGACCTCGATCGGCACTTCCTTCGATCGCACACTCTCGAGCGTCACATCGATCCGCGAAGGGCTGACGTCGACGACGTTGATCCGGCTGTTCGGCGGCGTCACATCGATGGCAATGCTCGCCTGCCCCTTCTGCATGCCGCCGAGATTCACCGTCGCGTTGAAGTCGTCGGCCCGCAGCTGCCCAAGTTCGTTGGTTGGCGCTTCGATCCGGATGCGCACGCTTGCCTCCGACGCGTTCGCCACCGCGAGGTCGTTCGGAACATTGACGAACTTGACCGGAATCGAACTGTTGAACGCCTGCACCTGCGTCGGATTCTCCTTGTCCGTCACGTACAGCCAGAGGCTCGTCGCCAGGCCGACGGAGATGACGGCGAGGCTGAGATTCCCCGCGATCGAGATCGCGCCGCCGCGAACGAAGAAGAGGAGAGCCGCGGGTAGTCGCAGCAGGAAGTTCATCGGCCGTGCCCGTTTCGGCCCGCGAGCAGGCGATCGAGCAGCGCCCGGAGGCGCGCCTCGTCGAGCCGCGTGTGCATCCGCCCCTCGGCCGCGATCGAGATGTGCCCCGTCTCCTCCGAGACGACGATTGAGACGGCGTCGGTGCGTTCGCTGATGCCGAGGCCCGCGCGATGTCGCGTGCCGAGCTCGCCCGGCAGTGTGTTCTCGGAGAGCGGCAGTGTCACCCCGGCGGCGACGACGCGATTGCCGCGCACGATCACGGCGCCATCGTGCAGAGGCGAGTTCGGAAAGAAGATGCCTTCGAGCAATTCCGGCGACGGCAGCGCGTCCACAGAGATGCCGTTGTCAATGTAGTCCTGCAGCCCCGTCTCGCGCTCCAGCACGATCAGCGCGCCGATGCGCTGGTGCGCCATGTCGAGCGATGCCTCGTTGACCGCCTCCAGCGTGCCGGGGTTGCTGGTGCTCGTCCCGAACGCCCGCGCACCCGTGCGGCCGACGCGTTCCAGCGCCCGCCGCAGTTCCGGCTGAAAGACGATCGGGATCGCGATCAGCAGCCCGATAAACGAGTTTCGCAGCAGAAAGTTCAACACGCGCAGGTCAAACGCGCCGCCGAGCAAGAACGCCGCGATCAGCAGGATGAATGCGCCGCGCATGACCGCCATCGCCGTCGTGCCGCGCAACAGCATTAACACCCAGAAGAAGATCAGCGAGATGATCGCGATATCGATCGCCGAACTAATGTCGAACTGCTGGAAGTTGTCGCGGACGAAATTGAGTGGATCGCGCATCGTCCGCCGGGCCTACAGCGCCCGGTCGCTGGTCGTCAGAGCGAGGATCGCCTTTTGAGCATGAAGGCGGTTCTCGGCCTGGTCGAACACGACCGATTGCGGGCCGTCGATGACGTCTTCCATCACTTCCTCGCCGCGATGCGCCGGCAGGTCGTGCATGAAAATCGCCGATGGCTTCGCGAGCGCCATCAACTTCGCCGTCACGGTGAAGCCCGAAAATGCCTCTTTGCGAGCGGCGTAGCTGTCCTCTTGTCCCATGCTCGCCCACACGTCCGTGTACACGACGTCTGCGCCGCGTACCGCATCGGCGGGGGAATCGCAGAACTGCACCGTGCCGCCGTTGCGGACAGCCGACTCCGCGATCAACCGCTGCGTGGCGCCCGGCAAGCTGTATCCCTCCGGCGAAGCCATCGTGAACTCTACCCCGGTTAGTGCAGCGCCCGACGCCAGTGACGACGCGACGTTAAAGCCGTCGCCGATGAACGCCAACCGGATGCCCCGCAACGTCCCGCATCGTTCCAATACGGTGAGCAGATCGGCGAGCGCCTGGCAGGGGTGCTCTTCGTCCGATAGCGCATTGATCACCGGCACATCGGCGTGGCGAGCGAGACCGAGCAGCGTGTCGTGCGAGTAGGTGCGCGCAGCGATCACATCGACATAACGGCTGAGCACGCGCGAGACATCGGAGACAGACTCCCGCTGCCCGAGCCCAACTTCGGACTGGCTGAGGTAGATCGCGTGGCCACCGAGCTCCTGCATCGCGACATCGAAGCTGACGCGTGTCCGTAACGATGGCTTCTCGAAGAGCAACGCCAGCGTCTTGCCGCGCAGATAGTCGTAGCCGCCGCCGTCCCGCTTAAGGCTCAGCGCCACCCGCAAGATCTTGTCGATCTCGTCCGGTGTCAGCTCGGCAATCGACAGCAGATCCCGCCCGCGCACGGCATATTCCTTCCGATGCAGCGCCAGTATAGCTAGTGAGGCGGAAGCTGAGGCTGAAGCTTGAGGGCTCGCGCGACTTTCGCGCTATCCTCGCCTAACGAAGAAACGGGGCAATGCCCGTGGTTTCGATGCGCGTCCAGTACACACCCGTGCGGGCCGTGATGAACAGCGTCGAGCCGTCCTCGCCCCACGTGCAGTTGGCCGGCACTTGCGGGCAATCAATCACGCCGAGCGGCTTGCCCGATGCCTCGAAGACCTGCACCGTGAGCGCGCACACAAACACGCGGCCATCACGATCGACCTTGATCCCGTCGGGGCGTCCCACCTCGCGCATCTCGGCGAAGACGCGTCCGTTGCGCAGCTCGCCGCGCTCGTCCACGTCGAACGCTCGCACGTGGCTACGCGATGTATCGGCGATGTACAGCGTTTGCTCGTCCGGAGAGAACGCCAGGCCGTTCGGCCGGTCGAAGTCAGTGGCGAGCAAAGCGATCTCGCCGTCGACATCGATCGTGAAGACCCCGTTGTACGGCAACTCCCGCTGCTCTTCCTTGATGCCGTAGGGTGGGTCGCTGAAAAATATGCGGCCGTCCGACCGCACGATGATGTCGTTGGGGCTGTTGAGGCGCTTGCCCTCGTAGTGCGTCGCCAGCACCACGAGAGCGCCGTCGCGCTCCCGCCAGACGCGCCGCCCGTCCTGTTCGCAACACAACAGGCACATCTCCAGGTCGAGCGTCAGTCCATCGGGACCGATCGTGTCTCCCCCTCGGTGCACGCCGAGCATTCCATCGCGCCACGACCGGATCTCGTTGCGCGGGGTGTCGCTGAAGATCAACTGGCCGTCCGCTAGCCACAGCGGCCCCTCCGTAAAACCGAAGTCCTCTCCGATCACTTGCCAGGGTTCAGTCGTCGTGATAGCGCCTAGCCCGTCATCGAAGCGCACGTTCGGCATCGCGATCCTCTACGGCGTCGCGGTCGCGGCTGTCGGCGTGTCGGTCGACGCAGGCGCAAACGTGGGCGAAACGAAGGACGGGTCGGGCGTCGCCGTCCCGAACTTTTGCGCGTCCGGGATCGGAGTCAACGATGTCGGGTCGGCCAGATATTGCTTCAGCCGGCCGAAGACGATGTTCATATATCGATCGAGCGCCGCATGGTCCGTCGCGTCCGCCGAGCGCGTCTTGTCCTGCGATTGCAGAACGATGAGCACGAAGAAGTCGCCCTTGTAGACCAGCCCCGTCAGATTCGGCGGATCCGTGCCTTCATAGACATAGCCGCGGTCCGCACCCTCGACATCGTAGTTCTGCTCGTTCTTCACGATCGCGGCGATCGACCGTCGCAGGCGATCAAACAGCTGCGACTGCGTACTTCTGTCGGCGATGCGCCCCACCGTCGACTGAAGATAGAGACTCTTGCCGCCATACACGGTGTTGAAGGTGACCCCGTTCATCGTGTTGTCATTGAACTCGCCGGTCACGGCCGGAAGCTCCGCGGGGACGTCGCCCGGCCCCAGAACGATCGCCGACAGGATGTTCGGATCGAAGGTGTCCGTCGTCGCCGTCGCGCGGCTGCCCGCGTCTGAATTGCCGCTGCCGCCGCCACACCCAACCGCTGCGAACGCGCCCGACACAATCAAGGCCAACACAATGGGAAAACGAAGGCTCATGCGGGCTCCTAGAAATCGTCCGGACAATATGGCGAGAACGTCGGTGCGAAGATCGCAGTGAGCGCTTCGATCCCGGCGGCGCTGGCATCCTGCACATTGCCCACACGCACCGCGTCGATCGGCTTCACGAACCCGTTGTAGATCGCTGCGAGCGCACCCACGTCCATCGTGAGATCCGGCAGGATCTTCGTGCGTTCGGCCGTCACTCGGCCGTCGTCGCACGCGACGTGCCACGTGCCTTCGTTCCAAGGCGCAGCCGCATCGCTGATTGCGATCGTGGCGGCAGCGCCCGATGCAGAACGCGCCGCCGGTCGCGCTTCGATCGCTCGTTCAACATCGACGAGACGTAGCATCATGCCTGGCCAGGCGCCCGCCGGCTGCTTGACATGTACCGGTTCTTCGAGGGCGTGAAGCAGCGGCTCGTCCTGGCTCGCCAGCATCAAGATCTGATCCGACAGATCGTGGCTCAGGGCGTAGCCGAGGATCGCCGTATATGCCTCCGCGTCGAGCGCGACCCAGTCGTGGATGCGGAAGGTCGTCTCTCCGAATGGAGAGCCCGCTGCCGGGCGTGTGCGTGATTCATACACGAGGTACCCGCGCTCCTCGCCGGCGCTGTTCAACCAGATCGCCGCATCGCGCTCGCCGCTGCCATAGTCGCTGAAGACGTGATTTCGCCACTGCTTTTCAGTACGCGCGAACGCGCCGTTCCGGATTGCGTAGTGCGCCTCATGCAGCACGGCCTGCCGCGGCCATGCATCCGGCCCGACGCGCTCGAACGAGCCCTGCGGTTGGGGCAGCCGCGGCCGCGTCACCTTCGGCGGAAACGAGTACGACATGATGCGGCCGGCGAGTTCCCAGCCGAACTTGCGGTACAGCGAATAGTGCGGCGTATAGAGTCCCGAAAGGATCTGTGCGGCGTCGCGCATCGATTCCAGCGAATGGCGAAGGAGCGCGCCCACATGCCCGCCGCGACGGTGCTCCGGCAGGCAGCTCACGGAGGCGATGCCGCCGAGCGATATCTGTGCGCCCGACACGTATTGCTGGAACGGGATGACGACGAGACCTGCAACCATCTCCCCAGACGCAAACGCGCCGAGGCACCAGTCGGGTTCGTAGTATGTGCGGCGTCGCGCGAATGCCGCTTCGTCGCGCTTCTGATTGAACGCGTAGTGTGAGATGAACGCGTGCCGCTCGACTTCGGCATCGCCGCGCAGTGGCCGGACCTCAGTCGTCATAGATGCGCATGATATCAGTTGGCCTTCGTCGCGTTCGCCCTCACCCGAAGTCGCGGAACAAATCGACACGGATGCCGAATCACACGGAACTGCTTGTCACCGTGAGCCCGCGAAGGGTCTTGTTCGAGCGCCAACGCGAACCGCGTGAGGGGACACGCTTCTACAATGAGCACACTAGTGGGCGCTCGGCACAAGATTCTTCGCTCACGCTCAGAACGACAGCCTCCTCAGCCTCCGCTATGAAAAGCGGCGAATCGACACCGATGCCGAATCGCACGGAACTGATCGCACGGAACGGTTTGTCACCCTGAGCCCGCGAAGGGTCTTGTTCGAACGCCGACGCGAACCGTGTGAGGGGATGCACTTCTCCGAATGAGCAGTTTAGTAGGCGATCGGAACGAGATTCTTTGCTCACGCTCGCACACAACCTCCTCGTCGCCGCACGTCTCGTTCGATCTCCCGCTGCCGGACGCCCCATGCGCCCGAACGTGTGCGAATCGGCAAGACGCCCGAAACGGCGGAGAGATCTCTCCGCCGTTTCGCTGCCGCTATCTTGCTCCGCCAAACGGCGAAGCGCGCCAAAGGAACTACTTGTTAAAGACGTCCTTCACGGCTTCTTTCGCCTTGCCGAACTCTTCCTTGACCTTCCCTTTACCCTGATCGGCCCGGCCCTCGGCCTCGGTGTCCTCGTTGCCGGTCACCTTGCCGGCCATCTCCTTCAGCTTGCCGCCAGCCTCATCGCCGCGGCCTTCCCACTTCGTGCTGTCCTGGTCGCTCATTGCAACACCACCTTTCTCCCGCATGATCGCCAATCACGCCCAACGGACCCGAAACGCGCCTAGCGAAGCCACGTCGCAAATGTATTGCGATACCCAATGCGCAGCCGCAGCGAGTCCGCGGACGGGTTCTTGGTCTGGTGATTCGGCCCGCTGCGCTCTCCTCTTGAGAACGGTCAGCGGCCAAGACGCCGTATAGTTCGCGCGACGGAGGGTTCGTGCCAGCAAAGGGACTCATCGCTTCCATACGCGCCGACCTGCTCGCGCACGATCGCTTTGAGATCGCCCCCGGATGGACGCGCAGCGGCGGCGGGGCAGGCGTCTGGTGGTGGCGCTATCGCCGCAATCATCACGCCGCCGGCATCATCATCCTCTTTCGCCTGCGAGAATGGGCGCGCCGGCGACCCACTGCGTTTCTCCCGGGCCTTTGCGACCGCCTGATGGAGATCCTTCACGGCACGCAGATCTCCCGCGGCGTACAGCTCGGCGCAGGCGTCTACTTCCCGCACGGCGATGCCCACGTTCATGGCGCGACGACGATTGGTGATTGCGTCATCATTGGCGTCAACGCCGGCATCGGCCTTCGCGGCAGCTTCTTTGGCAACGACATGGGAACGAAAGGCCCGACAATCGGCGCCTTCACGCGCGTCGGCACCGGTGCGAAGGTGCTGGGTGCCGTGACGATCGGCGAACGTGCCGTCATCGGCGCTGGCGCTGTCGTCATCAGCGACGTGCCCGAAGCAGCAACCGTCGTCGGCGTCCCGGCACGCGTCGTTCGGCAGGGTCCCGTCGGCGACGAACTCCCGGCCGCCCTCGAACGCTTGCAGGTACTCAGGGAGATGGCGAACAGGCACCTTCTCGACGGTTCGCGCGGCGAAACAGCCGGGAACAAGGGCGAGTGACCAACGACGTCAGTCCGTCCGGCGACAACTCATCGACGTCGACGACGAAGGCCAAGCTCGACTGCCGCCCCCGACCACCAGGGGCCAATTACCGTCACCAACACCGACGACAAACACCCGACCAGCGCCAACGACCAGCGACCAGCACGCGACCACCCCATCAGTCCATCGGCGTGCCCCCAGTCACGTTCAGCGTCTGGCCCGTGATCCAACTCGCTTCTTCCGACGCAAAAAACGACACGGCATTCGCAATGTCGTCCGGCCGTCCTTGCCGGCCGAGCAAGATCGTTCGGACGACCGCCTGCTTCATCGCCGCCGGCTCGGACTGATAACGCGTCGCCATGTGCTGGAATGTGCCATCCATCATGTCCGTGTCGACCGAGCCCGGCGCTATGCAGTTCACCGTGATCTGATGCGGCGCCGCTTCGATCGCCAGCATCTGCGTCAATCCGACGATGCCAAATTTCGTTGCGCAATAGGCGCCGTACTGCGGCACCCCAATGCGCCCCGCTGCCGATGCAATGTTAATAATCCGGCCACCCTGCTTCGCGTCCACCATCGCGCGCATGACGCGGCTCGTTACCAGAAACACAGCGTTCAAATTGACGTTTACGACGTCGTACCACTCCTGGTCGTCGATCTCCCACAGGTTGCGCTCGCCGGCGATTCCGAGGCCCGCATTGTTGACGAGCACGTCGATCTGCCCGAACTTCGCGAGCGCCTCCGCGACGATGCGCTCGGCGTCGGCACCCACAGTTAGATCGGCGTTGATGCCGAGCGCGCGCCGGCCGGAGCCCTCGACTTCCGCGGCCACCGAATCGACCCCCCGCCAGCCGATCGCCCGTTCATCGGCAGGAAAATGTTCCACGGGACGTGGCGAACCGACTGCGACGATGCTCGCACCCGCCGACGCAAGCCCCAGCGCGATCCCGCGGCCGATCCCGCGATGCCGCGCTGCACCCGTGACGATCGCTACCTTTCCTTCGAGTCCGGGCACGATCGCTCCTTATTGACCATCTCGGCGCGGCCGGTGCTCGTGACTGTGCAGTTGCAGGCTACCCGCCCCCGCGGTGCTGTTGCTAATGCCCGCGCCCGCGCGCCCAGAAGCCAGCGCTTCGTCCGGGTCGACGTGGACGGTGATGATCGCGCGCGGCACCGTCGTCCTCAGATCCGCTTCCAGGTGCTCGACCAGCGTGTGTGCAGCACGTACCGTGAGCTCCGGGTCGATCAGCACGTGCAGGTCAATGTACGTCTCTCGCCCCGACTTTCGCGTTCGCAGCGCGTGGAAGCCCCGCATGCCGTGGCTCTCGTGCGCAAGGCACTCTTGGACGAGCGCCAGCGTATCCTCCGGCAGCGCCGTGTCGAGCAACTCGCTGATCGCCGCGCGGAAGATCCCGGTGGCGATCCACAACAAGTACCCCGCCAGCAGCAGCGCCACGATGGGGTCGAAGATCTGCTTGCCTGTAACCGCCACCAGCGCTAGCCCGGCAGCGATGGCCACCGCTTGCACGACGTTCGTCATCAGGTGACGTGCATCAGACGCAATCGCGATCGACCCGCTCACTCGCGCCGCATGCCGTGAATAGAGCGCGACTGCGAGGTTCACGACGGCCGCGATGCCAATCGTGATCAGCGACGGCAACACATACACCGACGTGTCGTCGCGGAACGCTCGCAGCGTCGCCGCGACGGCGATGAATACGGCGCCGCCGCCGATCAGTGCCGCCTGCGACATCGCCGCGAGGCTCTCCGCCTTACCGTGACCGTATGGATGGGTCTCGTCCGCTGGCTGCAGTGCCAAGCGCACCGTGAAGAACGCCAGGCCCGAGGCGAAGAGGTCCTCCGCGCTGTCGATCCCGTCGCCGAGTACCGCGATCGATCCAAAGCTGATCCCGATGATCAGCTTCAGCACCATCAGCACCGCATTCGACGCAAACGACAGCGCCGCGGCGCGACTCGCGATGTCGAATCTGCCGGCTACAGAATTCTCGCCGCTCGTTGCCATCGAGCCATGATACCGGCACGGGTGCTCGCGACCGTGCTCCCGGCACAGGACGCGCAGGGCTCCGATCTGCGACCGATCTGGTGGCGTTAGATTCGCCCATACCCGCGCCGATCGCCGCAATTTCGTTGACAACCGCGTTACGCCGGCCATATCATCTCGCTACCGGCGATTTGGGGGAAACGCGTCCCGACTATCTGTCGCAACAGGGCGGCAGCGTCAAGGATGTGCCGCGCGCTCGCGGATGAGACCGGACGGGATTTGCTCGTCAGGCCGAAGGTACGTCCACATGCATCGTCGCTTACACCTGCGTCCGTCCAAGCAGCTTCTCGGATCTTTGGTCGCGCTCGGCGTCTTGGCCATCCTCGCCGGCGCGGTGCTGCTGGCCGTCTCGCACCGTCGCGCCGCATACGCGCTCGGCAGCGGGTCGATGTCGCTCGAACCCGCATCGCAAACGCAGTTTCCGGGCACCCGGTTCGACGTCAACGTCACCGGCGCGAACGATATCCCGCTCGGCGCCTTCGAGATCGTGCTCTCGTTCGACTCATCCCTCATCACGTACGTCTCCGGCGGCGCGACGCCGTCGTATCTCGCGAGCACCGGCCGTCGCGTCACGTGCTTCAACCCCCCGATCATCACGACATCAGGCACCTCGTCGACATTGCGCACCGGCTGCACGATGCTCGGTGGCGCGCCTCCGTCTGGACCAGTCGGTGGCGGCATTCTCGGCACATTCACGTTTCAGGCCAGCTCAGACAGCACCGGAACGGCCGCCATCACGTTCGACGCGTCGTCGTTCGGAAGCGGCATGTCAAACGACAATGCTGCCGCAGACTCGTTTGATCTCGTGACGTACTCAAATGCGACGGTTGACATCGTGGCGAACAACGGCTCGCCCTTGCCCTCCGCTACCGTCACGAACACGCCGACGATCACCCCCGTACCGACGAATACCGTCGCGCCTTCCGCCACGCCGACCGGCATCGCGCCACCCGGTGCGTGCGGCCCCCAGGACGCCGCCGCACTCTGTTTCTCCACCGCCGCCGTTGCTGGGTTTGTCGGCGTCCCGTTAAATGTCGATCTCCGCGTCGAGGATGTCGCGAACGTCATCTCGTTCGATGTCACCCTCGCATTCGACGCCCAGCTGCTACAGCCGCTGGACGCCTTGCCCGGCCCTTTCCTCAGCAGCACCGGCAGAACCGTGCTCTGCTTGCCACTCGTCCAGACCGCGACCACCGTCAGCTTCCGATGCGTCACGCTCGGCACCACCGACCCGACGCAGGGTGGTCTCCCCGGTGCCGGTGGTTCCGGCACGCTCGCTACATTCGCGTTTCAGCCGTTGCAAGTGAGCGCCGGAACGACGATCAGCATCAACGCTGGTCTCCTGCTCAGGCCCGATCTACGTCCCGGACACCTCGGCGACACTCTCGCGTTGCCAGTCGGCATCTCTGACGTCGCGACGATATCGATCAGCCCGCAGCCGACGGCGACGCCCTGTCCCGGCGCGTGCCCCACCAGTACCCCCACCCCCACCCTCACTCCGCTGCCGTCGGCCACGGCGACGCGAACAGCCACGTCCACGCGGACGCCGACGCCAACCGCGACGGCGTGTCCCGGTACGTGCCCAACCGTCACGCCAACCACCACCGCAACAGCAACGGCGACGGCGCCCTCCGGACTTGCCGCCGTCTCGATCGACCCGGCATCGCAAACGGTATCCGCCGGTCAGAACGTGCAGTTCGACGTATCGGTGGCGAACGTCGCAAATCTCGGCGCGTTCTCAGTCGTTATCCAGTTCGATCCGCTGATCCTGCGGAAGCAGCAGGCCGATGTCGGCGCGTTTCTCGCGAGCAGCGGCCGGACGAATGTTGTCTGCTTCAGTCCCGGCAGCGGTGATCCCAGCCCGACTCCGACATCGGCGCCTGGTGCTACCGCCACGTCAACTGCCGTTTCCGCAGACCCGTCTCCGGGCACGCTGGCGATCAACTGCGTCACGCTCGCACCGCCGACGATGACGGGCGCAACCGGCGACGGTATCCTGCTCCACGTCACGCTCAACGCCATCGCGCCCGCATCCTCGAGCGCGATCACGCTTCCCACGGTGACGCTGATCACGCCATTCGGCGAGGCCATTCCCGCCGCTGTGACGGCCGGCGGCACGGTCACCGTGCTCACCGCCGCAACGCCGACCCCGTGCTCGGGTCCGTGCCCGACCGCGACGCCCACCTCGACGCCGACAGCGACGCCATCGCCGGGCGGCCTCGCCCACATCTCCCTTAGCCCCGCGCAGCAGATCGTGCCGCCGGGTACGACGGTGCAAGTGGCGATCGACATCGGCGTCGCCCAAAACGTCGGTGCCTTTCAGTTCTCGCTCAAGTTCCCTGCGTCCATCCTGCAGTTTGTTGACGCGGAGGATGGCGGCTTCATCGGAAGCGGCGGTCGCGACCCGCTGTGCCCCTTGCCGTTCATCGTCAACGGCGAGATCCACTTCGGATGCGCCACCAACGGCGCCGGCACGGGCGCAAGCGGTGCCGGCACGCTCGCCTACTTGACATTCCGGACGATCGCCGCCGGGTTCGGCGATCTCCAGGTCAAGTCGATCGACCTCGTCGATCCGCAGGGGAACGACATCCCGCGATCGCTGACGGATCTGCCGGATGAGATCGTGGTAATCGGCAGCGCTCGTACTCCTACGGCGTCACCGACGAGCACGCGCACACCCACAATTACTCCGACGCCGGCGATACAGCCGGCATGCGCGGTGCAGCCCGGCGGCAATGGCCTCACATGCTTCGTCGTCGACACCGACCCCTCGCAACCCGGCGAACAAAACGAACAGAACGTGCCCGCGAGCGGCGCCTTCAGCGTCGACGTCTATGCACGCGGCGTGCCGTCGAGCAACAGCGGCC
>JBBSDV010000060.1:0-16084 GCA_038240335.1 Dehalococcoidia bacterium | reverse complement strand
TGTCGATGAGAATCCTCGCCGCGCCGGTCGGCCTTCAGTGACGCCCGCATCGTACGTTCGACCGGCGGACGGTGCCGAGCGGCTCCCGGCATGCCTATCGGAACCCGGTATGACGCTTACGTCCTCGCCGACGCGCCGCTCGCCTTCTGCGGCGGCGGCATCGCCGTGTCGCCGCGCTCGGCCTGGTCGATGGCGAGGGCGGCAGTAATCAGCGCGATGTGGCTCAACGCCTGCGGGAAGTTGCCGAGCATCTCGCCGGTCTTTGCATCCCACTCCTCCGATAGCAAACCGAGGTCGTTCTTGGTGGCGGCAGTGCGCTCGAACACCTCTTTCGCGTCATCGATCCGCCCCGCCCTGGCGAGCGCCGCGGCGAGCCAGAAGTTGCAGAGCAAAAACGCACCCTCGCCGCCCGACAGCCCGTCGTCGCCATCATACCGCCGCAGAAAGCCGTCGACGGACAACCGGCGTTGCATCGCATCGATCGTCGAGAGCATGCGGGGATCATCTCCCGGGATGATGCCGACAAGCGGCATCGCGAGGATTGACGCGTCGAGGTTGTCGCCCTCGAATGTCTGCGTGAACGCGCCGATCTCCGTGTTGTAGCCGCGCGCGAGCACTTCGTCGCGAATCGCCTGCGCCTGCCGCTCCCACTCGCCGGCATCGCCGCGCACGATGCCTTCGCGGTGCAGCGCGATCGCGTGGGCGAGCGCATCCCATGCCATCACCTTCGAATGCGTGTACTGCGTCGGCGGCATCCGCGCCTCCCAGATGCCGTTGTCGGGCTCGCGCCAGTGCTTGGCGATGTAGTCGGCGACGTTCGAGATGAACGACGCCTGATCGCGGCTCACCTTGTCGTGCATCGCGCTGATGTACGAGTGGTACGCGTCGATCAGCTCGCCGTAGACGTCGAGTTGCCGCTGATCCGCCGCGGCGTTGCCGATCCGCACCGGCGTCGATCCGCGATACCCCTCTAGATGCGAAAGCTCGCGCTCGGGGACGTGTGGGTCGCCGTACAGCGTGTAGAGCGGGTCGAGGCGCGGCGCGGTCTGGTTCGTCGCCGTCATCAGCCAGCCGACGAACGCCTGTGCCTCGTCCTCGAGCCCGAGCGACAAGAACGCCTTCACCGTAAATGCAGCGTCACGAATCCAGCAGTACCGGTAGTCCCAGTTGCGATCGCCGCCGACCTGTTCGGGCAATGACGTGGTCGGTGCGGCGACGATCGCGCCCGACGGTGCATACGACAGCAGCTTCAGCGTCAACGCGCTGCGCAAAACATCGGCAGGGTAGGCGCCGTCATACGTGCAGCCCGCGGACCACCCCTGCCAGAACGCGATCGTCCGATTGTACACGTCGTCGACGTACGCGTCCGACAGGATCACCGCCGGCTCGCCGTTCGAGTACGCCAGCGAGAAGCGGATGCGCCGGCCGGCCGTCGCGACGAACGTCGCGCGCGCTTCGAGACGGGTCGAGTTGAGCGCAACGTCGCTGCGCAGATGTGTGACGTGGCGCCCTCGTGATGCCGTGATCTCGAACGGCGATCGTGCGCGCAGATCGACACCGCCCTGACCGTAGTTCGGGCGCGGCGCGTAGTCGATCCGCATCGGGACCGCGCCGGACCGGCACTCGACCATGCGGATCAGACAGCGCAACGGGTGCAGTTGGCGTCGCTTCTCGTCTTCCGTCAGCGCCGGCATAAAGTCGATCAGATCGACCTCGCCGTCGTCGGTGATAAACGTTGTGATGAGGACGTTCGTGGCATCGAGGTACGAGCGGCGGACTTTGTACGCGGCCTCGGGCGCAATCTGAAAGTGGCCGCCGCGACCCCAATCGAGCAGCCTGCCGAACATCGATGCGCTGTCGAAATTGGGCAGGCACATCCAATCGATCGAGCCGTCGCGAGAGACGAGCGCGCACGTGCGCGAATCGCCAATCAGCGCGTAATCGCCGATGTCGGGATAACGACGAGCATCCGTCACGCCGACATCGTAGGGAATTCGCGCTCTGCCCGCGATACTCCGCGGACTGGGCAGGCCGCGCGCATCGCCACCGCAGCCGACATGCCTCGAGCAACCGCGTTGGCGAGAAATACAGCACTCTAGATCGCTAATTTGCCGCGTCGGCCGCATCAGACGGCAGGATCGCCGCCGATTTTATCAGTAGCCCTTGATCGCTGTGCAGGAGCGATTGTCCGGCTACCTCCTTCCTTCCCTGCGACCGAAGCCTCGCTTCCAGCGGGGCTTCTGTCCGTGCCGGGATCCCGGGAGTCGTGCCGCGTCCGGAGCCAGGAAGCGGCTACGTCGTGAGGCCCAGCTGCCGCATGAACGTCAGCGAGTCGTAGTACGCAGTCTCCCGCTTGATCAGGCCGTTTGCGTCGAATTCGAAGTGCGCGATGATCCGCAAATCGAGGCGTCGGCCCGTCGGCGCGATGCCGCGGTACTCGCCGTCCTGCGTGCCGCTCAGCGTCAATTCGATCACGCACGCGTCGTCGCCGAACGTCCAGCGATCGATCCGGCGCACGAGGCTGGGAAATCCGTCCCACAAGTTCCGATAGTTGCCGATGATCTCGTCGTCGCCGGTAAAGCGCCGTCCCGTCGGAACGTCCTCGAACTCCGGGCCGTCGTCGGCGTACGTCGCGAGTACGCGAGCGCGGTCATGCGCATTCTCGGCGTCAACATGCTCCTGCAGCACTGCGCGCATCTCGTCGTTCTTCGGCATGACGGAAGCATATGCCCGCGCGACACCGAGGCCAAGACGCCGAAGCGCGAAGATGCGGGCGCATCAAAGCCGCGACGTGGTAACGATGCTACTTCTGAGATCGACGGCGTGCGTTAGCGAGCATCTGCCTTCGTCGCGGCGATGAAGGCCGCGAAGAGGTTGCGCATCAGCGGCGCGAAGGCCGGCTTGTGCTCCTCTAGTCGCTCCGGGTGCCACTGCACGCTGACGACCCAGCGGTGCTGCTGGCTCTCCGCGCCCTCGATCAGCGTGTCACCGTGCTCCGCGGCGAACGCGACGGGACGGAGGTCGCTGCCGAGTTGCGCCGCCTGCACGGCCTGGTGATGACGTGAGTTAATCTCGAAGTGCGTGGTGCCGAACGCCGCCGCGAGCCGCGTGTCCGGTTCGACATCGACGGTATGCCACCGCGACGGGTAGCCCTCCGTACGGAAGTCGGCGCGATGCTCGCCGCTGTCGATGTGCTGGAGCAGCGCACCGCCGAAGCCGACATTCATCAGTTGATGCCCGCGGCAGATCGCGAGCACCGGGATATCACGAGTGAGCGCCGCGTCGAGGTACGCGAGCTCGTGCGCGTCGCGCTCCGGCGACGTCTCCTTCACCTTCAGGTGCCGGGCTTCGCCGTACGCGGCGGGGTCGACGTCGATGCCGCCCGTGAGTAGCAGCGCGTCGAGCGACGGAGCGAGCTCGGCAACGCGGCCCGCCGCCGCTTCGTTGAGGTCGATCACGTCGCCGCCGGCTTCACGGACGCGCGCCCAATAGCGGTCGCGCGCCTCGGCCGGCACGTCGTCCCAGCGAGTCACACCGATGCGGGGGACAGGAGAGTTCACAGTTCAGAGTTTACAGTTCGCGCAGTCAGCCGCGAACTGTGATCTTCCGGCCTATTCTTCGAACTCGGCCTCTTCGGGCTCTTCTTCCCGCGCGGCATCGAAGAGGTTCACCTCGCGCGGCTCTCCCTCGTGCTCGACGTCGGGCTCGGTGTCATCCCAGTCTTCCGAGTCGTCGACGGTGTCGTCGTCATCGTCGCCGTCGTTGCGGACCAAGCTCTCCTTGGTGTACGCGCGTACGACATCGCCCGCCTTGCCCGCCGGGAACGAGATGCGCCCGACCTGCGTCGGGTGCTGGAACGTCTCCTTGATGATCACGCGCACGCTGTCCGGACCGATGCCGGCGACGGCCGCCGCGTACTTGTTGCCACCGGCAACGAGCCGCGAGAGCCGAAGCGCGAGCTTCGGCTCGACATCGTGGATGTACTCGCCGGACATCGTCTCGACCGTGAGGCGCGTGCCGACCTGCTTCAGCGCCACTTCGTCGCCGGCCGACAGCGTCGAGAGCATCTTCAGATTCGATGGCTTCAGCGTCGTGACGCCGCTCTTTCCCATCTCCTCGATGAACAGGCTCGTGTCGACCTGCTGCGCCTTGTCCGGCTCCGTCTTCGCGCGCGCGGTCGCCAGGCGCTCGTAGTTCTTGCGCGCGATCGAGTTCGTCGGCTCGAGCTCCAGCGTCTTCTGGTAGGCCTCGCGGGCCTCTTTCATCTTGCCGGTCTCGCTGAGCGCCTTGCCGAGGCGGTTGTACGCATCCGCCTCGGTCGGGAAGAGCTGGATCAGCGCCTTGTTCGCGGTGATCGCGTCGTCCCAGCGGCTCTGCATCGCGAATTGAATCGCCTGGTCGGTCCGCATGCGCTTCATGCGCTGCTTATCTTCTGTCTGGTTCATGTCTCCTCGGGTCGATTAGGGTGAATTGCGCGTGATTGTAGAACCTCGATCATCGCAATACAAGGTACGTCCGGCGCTTCTACTATCGGCGCTTCCCGCCGCTACGAGAGTGTCACAGCCTCGTAACAATACGCGGCGAATCACCGATACGCTTCCTCGCGCCCATCCTCGCCGCGCCGTATAGTCGGATTCATGGCAACCTCTGACCCAGACGTCAGCGAGATCATCATCCGCGGCATCGTCGTTGGCCAGTTCACAGAGAACTGCTGGGTGATCGGCAACCGCCGCACCGGCGAGGCAATCTGCGTCGATCCGGGCGACCAGCCGGACGAGGTGCTGGCGATGGCGCGCGACATGGGTGTGCGCGTCAAGTACATCGCCAACTCCCATGCCCATATCGATCACATCCTCGGCGTCGGCGCCGTGCGGGAAGCGACGGGCGCGCAGTTTCTGCTGCATGCCGGCGACCTCGAGCTGGCGCGCAATACGGCGGCAATGGCGAAGGGCTGGATGGGCGTCGACATCCCCAACCCGCCGGATCCAGACGCATTTCTCAAAGACGGCGACGACATCGACGTCGACGGACTGAAGCTCAAGGTGCTGCACACGCCGGGCCATACACGCGGCAGCGTTTGTTTCTACGCGAACGGCGTGCTGTTCGCCGGCGATACGCTGTTTCAGGGCTCCGTCGGCCGCACGGACCTGCCGGGCGGCGACGAAGCCGAGGAGCTGGCGAGCATCGTCGATCGCCTGCTCGTGCTGCCGGACGACACCATCGTCCTGCCCGGCCACATGGCGCAGACCACCATCGGCGAGGAGCGGCAGCGCAATCCGTTCGTCCGCATGGAACTATCCCGGCGGAGCAATCAGTGAGTCGACAGGGTCCCTCTCAGTTCGTTCGACCGTCCATCGCCGCGCTCATTGCCTTGGTTGTCGCCATGCTGGCTCTGTCCGCCTGCGCCGGCAGCTCCAGTGCAACCGCGACCGCAACGGTCGTTGCGCGGACCTCGATCGCCACGCCAAACGAGAGCACGGGCGCCGCGCAGCAGCTGCAGCCGGGGTCGATCACCGTATTCGCCGCGGCGTCGCTCACCGACAGCTTCGCCGACATCGGGAAGGCGTTCTCCGCCGCCCATGCCGGCGTCGACGTGACCTACAACTTCGGCGGCAGCCCGACGCTGCGCACGCAGCTCGAGCAGGGGGCGCGCGCCGATGTGCTCGCGCTCGCCGACCAGGCGAACATGCAGGCCGCGCTCGATGCAAAACTCGTCGTCGATGCCGGAACGATATTCGCCACGAACCGCCTCGTGATCATCGCTCCCGCGGCCAATCCCGGCGGCGTTAACGCGCCCATCGATCTTGCCAAGCCGGGGCTAAAGCTCGTGCTCGCGCTCGATGGCGTGCCGGCCGGAACCTACGCCCGCCAGTCATTCGCGAAGATGGCGACGGATCCGGCGTTCGGAGCGGGATTCACGGACGCAGTGCTCGCGAACGTGGTCTCGGAGGAGCCGAATGTGAAGGGTGTCGTCACGAAGGTGCAGCTTGGCGAAGCCGATGCCGGCGTCGTCTATGTTACGGACGTCACGCCCGGCGTCGCTGCCGATGTCCACACCGTCGCCATCCCGGAAGCAGTCAACAGTACGGCCGAGTACCCGATCGCCGTGACCCGCACCGCGTCGCGCACCGATCTTGCCGATGCGTTCGTGGCCTTCGTGGCATCGGCCGAAGGACAATCGATCGTGCGAAAGTATGGGTTCCTTTCACTCCGATGACGGGTAGCGGGCCGGTGGATCGAGTCGGGCGGCGGCGCGCCAACATCGGACTCGCCGCGGTCTTTACGCTGCCGGCGCTGCTCTGCGTCGCCTTCCTCGGCGTGCCGTTAGCCGCGCTCGCATGGCGAGGCTTCGGCAGCGGCGAGTTCGCTGACAACGTCACCACGTCGCTCGTGCTTGATTCGCTGCGCCTGAGCGCAATCACCAGCACAATCACCCTCGCCGTCGCGATCATCGCCGGCACTCCGCTCGCGTATCTGCTCGCGACGCGGCGATTTCCCGGCAAAGCTGCCGTCGACCTCCTTCTCGACCTGCCGATCGTGCTGCCGCCGACCGTCGCAGGCGTCGCGCTGCTGGTGGCGCTCGGCCGCCGCGGCGTCGCCGGCCGCCCGCTCGACGCCGCGGGTATCGACATCGCGTTCACGACGACCGCCGTCGTCCTCGCGCAGCTCTTCGTTTCGGCGCCGTTCTACATCCGCACCGCCAAGGCGGGCTTCGAAAGCATCGAGCCCGTGTACGAGGGCATCGCGTCAACCCTCGGCGCATCGCCGCTTCGCACGTTCTTCACCGTGACGCTGCCGCTCGCCTGGCCGTCGCTTGTCGCCGGCGCGATCCTCTGCTGGGCGCGGGCGCTCAGCGAGCTCGGCGCGACCCTGATCTTTGCCGGCAATCTGCAGGGCAGCACGCGGACGATGCCGCTCGCGATCATCAGCGCATTCGAGTCCGGCAAGTCGATCGACGTGCCGATCGCGTTGTCGCTGATCCTCGTTGGCGCCGCGGCGGTGCTACTGCTGCTGCTGCGCGTGCTGGCGCGCGGCACGCCGATGCGGGTGTAGCGATGTTTCGCATCGACATCCAGAAACGCGTCGGCGAGTTCGATCTGCGCCCCAGCTTCGAAACGGGCAACGAGCTGGTCGTCCTCTTCGGGCCGTCTGGGTGCGGCAAGTCGCTGACGCTGCAAGCCGTCGCCGGCCTGCTCCGTCCCGACGCCGGATCGATCATTCTGCCCGGCGGCGTCGTCGCGTTCGATGCAGCAGCGAAGATTGAACTGCCGCCGCAATCGCGCAACGTCGGCTACGTCGTCCAGCAGCTGGCGCTCTTTCCCCACATGACGGCGCGCCAGAACATCGAGTTCGGCATCGCGCGTTGGCCCGCGGCCAAACGGCGTGAGCGCGTCAGGCATCTCGTCGCACTGCTCGGCCTCGACGGGCTGGAGGATCGACGACCGCGCCAGATGTCGGGTGGCCAGCAGCAGCGCGTCGCGCTCGCCCGGGCGCTCGCCGCCGAGCCGTCGCTGCTCCTGCTCGACGAGCCGTTCTCGGCGCTCGAGACACCGCTGCGTTCGATGCTCCGCCGCGAGGTCGGCGCGCTGCGGCGGCGGCTCGAATTGACCGCGCTCTTCGTCACGCACGATCTGAGCGAGGTCCACGCGCTCGCCGATCGCGTGGTGATCTACGACGAGGGCCGTGTGCTGCAGTCGGGCACTCGTGAGGAGGTGTTTCGGAAGCCCGTCTCACACCGGGTGGCGCAACTGATCGAGGCGCGTAATCTCATCCCGGGCACGATCGACGCGTACGTGGAAGGCGTCGCCGTCGTGCGAACGCCGTGGTGTACGGCGCGGATCCGCGATCCCGAGGCGCCGGTGCGGGGCAGCGTGTACGTTTGCATCCGGCCGGAGCACGTGATCGTCCTCCGCGCCGGACGCGAAGCCCGCGAGGGCGATGCCGTCGTCGATACGGTGATCATCGAAGAGGTGGCGATGGGGAATACGCATCGCCTCTTCATGCGCGCTCTGCCCTTGCATACCGATCTCGGCGAGCCCTACATCTTCGAGGTCGACGTGCCGGCGCATCCCTACGAAGTGCTCGGCATCGCATCCCGCCGCGACTGGCGCATCGCGCTCACGTCCGAGCATCTGTCGATGGTAGCGCGTAGTTCGTAGTTCGTAGTTCGTCGTTGTCGTTTGTGGTTTGCAGTCGGTCGTTCATGGGGGTTCAGACAGTACCGAATTCGGTTAGCTCCCGCTCCTCACAAACCACGAATCAATACGAACTACAAACTACAAACTCACTCTCCCTCCACCGCAGCCTTGAGGTTTGCGAGACCCTCGACGAGAGCGATCTCGAAGCCCTGATCGCGCATCCCGAACGTCATGATCCGGAACATCGTGTAGCGCCAGCCGTACGGCACCAGCGTCGCCGCGACCTCGGTGTATGGAGGATATTCCGTCCTCGGTGTCAGGGTGTAGGTCAGCCAGCAGGGGATCATCCCGATGTTGATCCGCAGCTGCAGCAATCGATCCGGCTCCCGGCGCACTTCCTCGAAGATGCCGGCGGGTTGCTCGGCGTCGCCGCGCAGATCGCGCTCGATTGCCGCGAAAATGACGCTGGGCGTCGAGCGGATGGCAAACGCTTTCTCGATCGCCACGACGATGCCTTCCTGTTGATGCTCGTTGGCACGTCCGCGCGCCTGCCGACATAATACGCGCGGCCGTGATCTTCGCGGCGGGAAGGGGCTCCATGCGGCGACGCGTCCTCATCGCGGCGGTGACGACCATAACGGCGGTACTCGTTGCCTGCGCCGGTTCGAGTTCGTATCGTCCCGCCGCGACATCGACGATCGCGCCAAGGCAGAGCATCGCGATCGACTCCAATGCGCCAATTACGATCGGCATCTCGGCGGCGCTGAGCGGCGATCAGGCGACACTCGGACGAGACATCGCCGATGCCGCAGAGCTCGCGATCGCCGACGCAGACGGCGCAATCAAGGGCCACAAGCTGCAGGCGTTGCGGGTCGACGACGGCTGTGACGACGCAGAGAAGGCGGTGGCGGCGGCGCGGCGCTTCCTCGCCGAGGATGGCGTCGCCGGCGTGATCGGGCCGATGTGTACCGTCGGCGTGCAGGCTACCGACAAGCTCTACTCCGATGCCGGCATCGTCCACATCTCACCGTCGGCGACGCGCGCCGGTCTATCGACGCAGGACGGCGGCTACTTTTTTCGCACATCGTGGCAGGACGATGCTCAGGCGCGGGTGCAGGCGATGTATCTGCGCGACACCGCGAACGCCGCCTCAGCGATCGTCATCGACGACGGACAACCGTACGGAAAGGGCCTCGCGGACGCGTTCGCGGCGGCGTTCGAGCAGCGCGACGGCCGCGTTTTGTCGCGAGAACGGATCACTAGGGGAACGACGGGTTTTGCCGCACTCGCGCGGCAGGTGAAGAGTGCGAACCCCGCCGCCGTCGTCTTCGAAGGCGTAAATCCGGAGGCTGCGCTGTTTGCGAAGGCGCTTGATGAGAACTCGTACTCGGGCATGTTCGTTGGCCCCGACGCACTGCTCCGCGTGCCGGAGTTCGTCACCGCGGGCGGGCCGGCTGCCGACGGCGCGATCATCACGGGCGGCCCGATGCCGGATGACGCCTTCGTCAAGAAGTTTCGTGATCGCTACCAGCGTGAGCCAACAACGTCGTTCGTCCTCGAGGCCTACGACGCCGCGTTGGCGCTGATCAAGTCACTTGAAACGACGGCTGCGACGACCGCGAACGGCGCCTTGACCATCGATCGCGTCGCGCTGTCAGCGTCGCTGCATGAACAGCGCTTCAGCGGCGTGACCGGCACGGTCGCCTTCGACGCGAACGGCGATCGCGCCGGCGATCGTCCGCACGATCTCGGACTCGAGGTCTATCGCGTAGCGAACGGCGTCTTCGAGCCCGTGCGATAGCTACGCGGCTTTCGTCGCGCTCATCTCGAGTTCGGCCAGAGCCTCCGCCAGCGCCCTATTTAGCGATCGGAGCTTCTCGTCTCGTTCGGCGATCGTCTGCTCGAGCTCGGCGACTCGCGATGAGATCGGGCGTGGCGTCTGGTCGGGCGTCAGTGCGTCTGTGTTGTTGTTCATCATGCGTTGATTGTTTCATCTCGCGCCGATATCGCCTATCAGCGAAGTCCCGACATTCGTAACGGTCGCATCACAACGACGCCGGCGTGCGCACGTCTGTAGAACGCGCGTGGGCGCCTGAATCGGTACCGACGGTCCCTCGCCTGAATCTGCATTACAAACCCTTTACCGAGACTTTCCCGTGCAGCGGACGTGCGTTAACACCGCGGCGGGAGTGCGCAGCGATAGTAGCAGCATGAACTGACGGGCTCGTCACGTGGCGAGCGTCACATGCACAGGAGGATGATCATGCTGAAGAAGTTAGGGGTACTGGCCGCCGTCGTCGCGATCGCCGGCATGGCGTTCGCGGCCTTCGCACCCGCCGCCGATGCCGCGCCGGGCCGTCCCGGCGTCGTGCTCGGCGGGCGCGGCGTGCTCGACGCCAACGGCACCGGCGTCGCCGCCGTCAAGGGACTGATCGACTACCACGCAACAGCCGAGGAGGGGATCCTGCTCGTCAAGGACGTCCACGGCGACGCGCACATCGACGTCCAGGGCAACGGCGAAACCGCGGATTGGCACGGCTTTACGGTGTACTTCGGGTTCCACGGCGAGGCCCGCATCCAGGGCACGGACGTCGCCGTCATCGCCGTCGGTCGCGGCATCGACTTGCACGTCTTCGGCCGCGGTTGGGCCTATCTCAAGGGCAACGGCGAGTACCGCGTCAACGGCGGTGACCCGCACCCGTGGACCGACGACGGCGCGTTCGCCGGCATCGCAGCCGCCGACCCGACCCCTGCGCCGTAAGCCGTGCGGCAGTTGCAAGGACGCGATGGAGGACGGGGGATCGACCCGTCCTCCATCGGCATTCGAAAATCGGGGCGGTTGCCGCAACAGATCGGTGCTGAGCAAGGGCCATACTAGAAGTTTCGGCGCCGATACCTACGGAGATACGATACAGCGGGAGTCGGAGGAAGCATGCCCGGAAGCGCCAGGATCGTCATCGTCGATGACGACGAGCACATTCGCGAGCTGGCTTCGTTGTACCTCCAGAAGGAGGGCTTCGACGTCACCTGCCTGTCCGACGGCACCACTGCTGCCGCCCAGATCTTGTCCACCAACGCCAATCTCGTCGTCCTCGATCTGATGCTGCCGGGGAAGAGCGGGTACGACGTCTGCAAGCAGCTGCGCCAGGAAAGCGACATCCCGATCATCATGCTCACGGCGCGCGACGAGGACATCGACAAGATCCTCGGCCTCGAGCTCGGCGCCGACGACTATCTGACGAAGCCGTTCAATCCGCGCGAGCTCGTTGCCCGCGTCAAGGCGATTCTGCGCCGTTCCGAGAGCAACGCCGGACACGCGCCCGGCGCCGTCACGCGCGTTGGTCGCGTCACCGTCGACAAGCAGCGTCGCGAGGTGATGGTCGGCGACCGCGAGCTCGATCTGCGGACGAAAGAGTTCGACTTGCTCGCCACGCTTGCCGAGAACAATGGCATCGTCCTCACCCGCGAGCAGCTGCTCGATCGCGTCTGGGGCTACAACTTCTACGGCGAAACGCGGACTGTCGACGTCCACGTGCAGCACGTCCGCGCACGGCTCGTTGATTCCGGCCTCAGCATCGTGACTGTACGCGGGGTTGGCTATAAGCTCGTCGAAGACGCTGCACGCAAGGAAGCCTGACGTGCTGAGAAGCCTGCGCGCCCGGATCATTGCCTCGTTCATGCTCATCGTGCTGATCACGCTCGTCGCTGCCGGAAGCGCGCTCTATTCACGCCTCGGCGGCTACCGCGAGCAGCTCACCGCCGCCACCCTGCGCCAGGTGGCGACGCCGATCTACTACAACCTCACGCTGAGCGCCGCCCGCACGGGCAACGTGCGCGCCGGCCAGCGTCTGCGCTCCGACCTCACGGATTACCTCAAGCTGCAGCGGGAGCAATCGGGCGTCATCGTCCTCTTGCTCAACGCCGATGGCAGCGTCATCCCGGACGGGGTATCGGATCCGTCTCTCGCTGGGGAGCAATTCAGCGTGCCGCCGCCGCCGCCCAAGGGGCCGCAGTTCGGCCAGCTGCCGGAGTCGAAACACAAGACCGCCGACGGCCGCTCTCTGGTCTTCGTCAATGTGCCGATGCCCGCCGCCGTACGCGCTCAGCCGGCGGGATTGGCCTCGATCGTCGTCGCGCTGCCGGAGTCGGCGGGACCGGACGTCGCGCGCGATCTGCGGCGCCAGCTGCTGTTCGCCGCGCTCATCGGCGTCGGTTCCGCTCTCGTCGTCGCAATCGTGCTCTCGGCATCGCTCTACCGGCCGCTCGGGCGCGTCACCGCCGGCGTGCGCGCTGTCGCCCGCGGCGACTACCGGCAGCGCGTGCCGGCATCGGGGCCAAGCGAGGTGCAGGCGCTCGCGCGGGATGTCAACACGATGGCGGACTCGGTGCAATCGTCGCAGCACGCCCTCCGCGAGTTTCTCGCCAACGTCTCGCACGAGCTGAAGACCCCGCTGACGTCGATCCGCGGCTTCTCGCAGGCGATGATGGATGGCACGCTGGACACGGAGGCCGAGCGCGCGCGGGCGGCCCGCGTGATCGACGTCGAGTCGCTTCGACTCCTGCGCCTCGTCGGTGAGCTGCTCGACCTGTCCCGCATCGAGTCCGGGCAGCAGGTGATGAATGTCGCCGCCGTACGCACATCGGAACTGCTGGCCCATGTCCGTGACGTCTTCGCGCTGCGCGCCGCCGACGGCGAGATCGCGCTCGAAACTCGGCACGCCGCCGATGCGACGGTGATGGCCGATTTCGATCGCATCGAGCAAGTGCTCGGAAACCTGATCGACAACGGGCTTCGCCACAGCGCCGCCGGCAGCCGCATCGAGATCGGTACGCGCCCCGCGAGTCGCGGCTTTGTCGAAATCTACGTGACGGACGCCGGCGCGGGGATCGCGGCGGCCGCTCTGCCGAACGTCTTCGACCGCTTCTACCGAAGCAGCGACGAGACCGCGGGCAGCGGCACCGGCCTCGGTCTCGCGATCTCGCGCGAGATCGTGCGCGCGCACGGTGGCGAGATCCGCGCCGAGTCAAACGCCAGCAGCGGCACCACATTCGCGTTCACGCTGCCGCTCGCCGCGAGCCAACGGAACGCGGCGCAGCCCGCGCCGAAGCCGCCCGCAAGCACCCTCGGCATGCCCGAGGCCGGCGCCTGACGCGAAGCGCGGATCAGATCGTGGTCTCATGCGCGGCCTGGTTCGTGACTGCTTCCGCCCACCGGCAATGGAAGTCCGCGCGCGTCTATGCCGCCGTGAGGAGCGGCAGTGCGGCGATCATCTCCCCCTGCTGCGGGAAGTAGTACAGGCTCACCTGCCAGGTACCGGCCGAGCCCACGATCCGGTTCCGGATCCGCATCAGCGCATCCTTCGCCCCGCGCGCGCCCGTCTCAACGAGCAGTACCGCCACCGTGTCCTCGTAGGCTTCGGCGATCACATCAGACGGCCGCACGGTCGCGGCGATCGCTTGCAGCGCGAGCCGCATCTTGCGCCGCGGCGGCAGCGCGTCCGACGACGGCACCATCTCGAACACCAGCAGCGAGAACTCGCGGCCATACCGCTTGCCACGATCAAGTTCCTCGTGGAGCCGGTACTGCAGGTAGCGCCGGTCGTGCGTCTCGCTGTTCGCCAACCACGGATCCTTTCTCGTCGCCGGAGAATGACGCGCAGCGGCGCAGCCATCCGTGCGATAGTGATGTATCGGCAGCAAATGGATCGAGCCGCCGATTCGCCGCCGCAGACACCGCCGAATCAAGGGAATACCCGTACGAGTTCGATACCGCCGCCGACATCTCGCCGGACAAGCCGCGGGAGTGCGGCGATCGCCTCCGAGATCGCAGGCCGTCTCGCCATACTGGTCGTGGCCACCATTCTTCACGATCCCTCACGACCCGCGCCGGGGCACAAAACACCAGAAGTACCAAACGATTCCATGAGACGCGCTACACAGGCATCCACCATTAGTGACGAGACGGTTTGTCGCGCGGCCCGCGAGGGCCGACGCCCGAGATGACACCACGCATCGCGCGTGCGGCCGTCAGCGAGCGCAATCCGATCGCTCGACGCGCCGTTGACAGACGAGCCAACCGCCTCGCCAAATCGGTTGCCGGTAGAAGGGACCGTTCCTATAATGCCGGGACGCCCGCGACAATCACCTGCCGCGGCGGGTGCGAGGTACAACACTTGGCTTCTTCTGACCCCACGGCAGGCGTGCGGTCCATCCTCGTCGCCGTAGATGGCTCTGCCGCAAGCCTCGATGCCGTGTCGCTCGCCTGCAGCATCGCAAAGCGCAACAAAGGCAAGGTCTACGCCGTCCACGTCATCGAGGTGAAGCGATCGCTTCCCCTTGACGCCGATCTCTCCGCCGAGGCTGCTACCGGCGAAGACGTCCTCATGCGTGCCGAGCGCGTCGCCAGCGAAGCCGACTTCCGCCTTGATGGCGAGCTGTTGCAAGCGCGCGAAGCCGGCCACGCCATCGTCGACGAGGCGATGGAGCGCAATGTCGACCTGATCCTGATGGGCGCAGAGAACAAGGCGCCTTCGGGCGAATACCAGATGGGGCGCTTGACGCAGTACGTGCTTCGCGCGGCGCCGTGCAACGTATGGCTCTGGCGCCATCCTGTGCGAGAATAAGATCGAAGCGGGAGTGACATGAACGTAGTGATCATGGGCTGCGGCCGCGTTGGCGCGGCTCTGGCGGTAGACCTCGATAACGAGGACAACGAGGTCGTCATCGTCGACATCGACCCGTCCGCATTTCGCTTTCTCCCCGACGGGTTCAAGGGGACGACGCACGTCGGCAATGGCACGGACGTCGACGTGCTGCGCCGGATCGGCATCGACCGCGCGGACATCTTCGTCAGCGCGACGCGCGGCGACAACCGCAACGTGATGGCGGCGCAAATCGCCAAGCACATCTTCGGCGTCAAGGTCGCCGCTTGCCGCGTCTTCGACCCGCTGCGCGAGGAGATGTACCGAAACATGGGCATCCGCACGATCAGTCCCACCCGCGTCCAGGCACGGCGCCTCAAGCGCATGATCGAAGCGCCCACGGACGAGGCGGCGAATGACGTCGTCGCCGAATTCATGCTGCAGGACGGGGCGAGCGCATGAACACCATGTACATCATCGTCGTCGGCGGCGGTAAGGTCGGCTTCCATCTCGCGAAGGAGCTGATCGAGGCCAATCACGAAGTGCTCGTGATCGAAATTGATCCGGCGAAGGCGAAGGAGATTGCCGACGAGCTCGGTGAGATCGTCATGGAGGGCGACGGCTGCGAGGCCACCGTGCTCGACAAGGCCGGCACCGGCCGCGCCGACATGATCCTCGCCGTCACGGGCGACGACGGCGCCAATCTCGTCGCTTGCCAGGTCGCGAAGCAGCGGTTCAACGTTGCCCGCACGGTCGCTCGCATCAACGACCCGAAGAACGAAGAGATCTTCCGCCGCCTCGAGGTCGATATCACCGTCAGCGCGACATCAGCGATCATGGCCCACATCGAGCAGGAGCTGCCGACGCATCATCTCATCCCGCTGCTCAAGCTCAAGGGCACCGGACTCGAAATCGTCGAGGTGCGCATCCCGGAGGACGCGCGTGTCGTCGGCCAGCCAGTAAAGAGCATCCTGCTGCCGTACCAGTCGATGATCTCGCTCGTCGTCGGCGAGGACGGCCAACCGAAGGTGCCGTCGGGGGACACGATCCTGCACGCCGGAGACGAGGTCGTCGCCGTCACCATGCACGAGAGCGAAGAGCAGCTCCGTGACGCGCTCATGGCGCCGCCGCCCGTCCGCAGCTTCTAGTGGGGCCCGTCCGCCGCGTCGGGTACCTCGGCCCCGCCGGCACCAATAGCGAGGTCGCCGCACTCCGCTCGTACCCGGACGCCGAGCACATACCCTATCCGACGATCGCCCAGTCCGCCCACGCTGTCCGGAAGGGCGAAGTCGACCGCACGCTCGC
>JBBSDV010000059.1:0-16221 GCA_038240335.1 Dehalococcoidia bacterium | reverse complement strand
GGCCATGCTATCGACGCGGCCGCGGCAAGTCAACGCGGGGCAGGACCAGCGAGCGACAAGCGCTAATGCATGCCAATCGGACGTTGGGGTCTGATAGCGATGCTCCGTCGAGCAAATTGCCGAGAGTCTCGACGAGCGGGCGTTGGTTGCCCGGCCGAAGCAATATCGCGAACGAATGCGTACACTCGCGATTGTGACGAACGTCTACGTCTACGAGGATCGTGGCGGTGCCGTACGGGCGCTGGAGGCGACAACGACGCGGCCACTGCGCTGGGCGGCGTGGCGCCCGGACGGGGGGTCGGCGCTGATCGTCGGCAATCGTGGCGCCGTGCTGCGATTCGACGGTGAGCGCTTTGGCTTTGAGGCGATCGCCACCGACAGCACGCACAATCTCCGCGGCGTCGCGTGGGCGCCGCACGGCGAGCGGGCGCTGTTAGTCGGCAATCGCGGCGCTGTGCTGCTCTACGACGGCAAGGCTTCGTTTAGCGAGCTGCCGCGAGTGACGGACGAAAATCTGCGCCGCATCGCGTGGTCGCCGGACGGCGCTTCGGCGTTGCTCGTCGGCAACGCGGGCGTCGTGCTGCGATTCGAAGCCGCGACGGGCGGATTGCAGCAACTGCCGGCGGATCGGGCGCACACGATGCGATCGATCGCCTGGCGGCCGGACGGCGCGTACGCGCTGATCGGTGGCTATGCGAGCCGTCGCGCGGGATATCCGCGGCCGCACATGCTGTATCGCTGCGACGGACGCTATGTGCAGGGGATCCTCGCGACGGACGATGAGGATGATGCGCTGTCGATCGACTGGCGACCGGGGACCAAGGAGCCGAACGCGACTGTGCTCGTCGCGACGTACGGCAATGACGGTGTCGTACACAACAAGCGCGTCGAGTACACGGGCAGCGGCGTGCAGTTCAGCGACCTGGCAGGGCTACCGCCGCTGCTGGGCTTCGGCTGGCATCCGGGGGGCGAGCACGGCCTGCTGTGCGGCGAAACGGGGACGCTGCTGCGGGTGGACGACGAGGTCGTGACGCCGATCGCGTCGGGGACGAATGACAACCTCGTCGGGCCGTTCTGGCAGCCGCGGGCGACGTCGCCGGTGGCGCTCATGCTCAAGGGACCGGAGGAGCGGGTGTACACGATTTAGACGTTGGGTGTTGGAGGTTGGAGGCGCGGTGAGGAAAGAAGGCGGCGCGGGTGATGTCCTCGCGACTGTGACACGACGACGTTATGCGAGAGTCGGCGCGAAGTCGGGCAGTGAGGTGCGTTCCCAATAGGCGTGGACGGAGGCGATCTCGTTGCCGGCGATCGTGATGATGTCGACGCCACTGAAGCGACGCTCCTGATCTGCCTGTGCTTCGGTAATCGTCCATTCGAGGGCCGCACCGTTGCCGGCGAGGAAGATGTTTCGCGCCTCGATCCGGAATTCGTCCCAGATCGTCACGCCGGCGTCCCACCATGCACCGATCGCGGTGCGGCCGATGCGGGGCGGCTCGCCGAGCGGGTCGTGCTGCGCGGCGTCGGGCGCGAACAGCGCCAGGAACGCCGCCCGATCGCGGCGGTTGAGCGCATCGAGGTAGGCATCGACGATGCGGCGTCGCGGATCCGTCCGTGAAGGCAGCGCCGCGGAGGATGACGGCGCGCGAATCGGCGGCGCTACGGGAAATGCCGCCGCTAGTTCGGCGGCGGCGGCGCGCGGATCGGGCGCGGCGCAGACGGCGCTGATCACGGCGATGGCATCCGCACCGGCGGCGATGACGCTCGCGGCGTTCGCCGTCGTGATGCCGCCGATAGCGACGACGGGAACGCGCACGGCGGCGCGCACCTCGGTGATGCGGGAGAGACTGGCGGCGCGCGTGATGCTCTTGGAGCCGGTTGGAAAGATCGCGCCAATCGCCACGTAGTCAGCACCCGCGGCCTCGGCGAGCCGGGCCTCGTCGGCGTTGTTTGTCGAGACTCCGACGATCGTGCCAGCGCCAACGATGGGCCGCGCGGCTGCGATCGGCAGATCGGTCTGGCCGAGATGCAAGCCGTCGCCGCCGACGGCGCGGGCGAGATCAGCGTGGTCGTTGACGATGAACGGCACATCGTATTCGCGACAGATGCGGGCGATGGCGCGCACGTCGGCAAGTTGCTCGCCTTTGTCGCGGCGCTTGTCCCGCCATTGGATCGCCCGCGTGCCGCCTTCGAGCGCCAGGCGCGCGACATCGAGTGCGCTGCGGCCGGCGCAGGCGTCGGGGTCGATGATGACGTAGAGGCCGCTAGTGGTTCGCGTCATTGCCCTGCTTGTTCTCGTGTGTCGCTGCGTATCGCGCGCCGCGTGCTTGGCGCACACTGATCGTAGTTCGGGACGGAGGGAGCCGCCAACGTGAGACCGCGCGACACCGCTGCACTGCTGCTGCTGAGCGTTCTCTGGGGCGCCGCGTTCCTGTTCAACGAGGAGGTGGTGGCGAGCGTGCCGCCACTTACCGTCGTCGCCGGCCGGTTGATCATCGCATCGTGCCTGCTTGTGCCGATCGTGTTGGCTCGAGCGCGCGTGATGCCGGCGCGCGGTGTGTGGCCGGCGTTGGTGTTCACGGCGCTCTTCAACAACGTCATTCCGTTCACGCTGATTACTTCTGCGCAGGAGCACATCAGCAGCAGCCTGGCGGCGACGCTCATCGGCACGATGCCGCTGTTCACGCTCGTGCTGGCGATGGCGCTTGGGGCGGAGCGGCCCGGGGCGGAGAAGATCGCCGGACTGATCGTCGGATTTGTTGGCGCGGTTGTCGTCATCGGGCCGAGCCTGGGCGACTTCACGGATTCGGATACCATCGGTCAACTCGCAGTCATCGCGGCGTCGGCGTGCTATGCGATGGCGACGATCGTCTCGCGGCGGTACGCGCGCGGAGCACCGCTGGCGCTCGCCGCCGGGCAGATGGTGATTGGCGCGGCGGTCGCACTGCCGCTGGCCGTCGCCTTCGACGGGGCGCCTTCATTCGATATCCCGGCGAAGGCGGCGGCGTCGTGGCTCGGGCTGGGGCTGCTGTCGTCGGGGCTGGCCTATATCATCTTCTTCAGCCTCGTGCAGCGCGTGACGGCGACGCAGGTATCGGTCGTGAGCTACCTGATCCCGATCGTCGCGACGCTGCTGGGCTGGCTGGTGCTCGACGAGACGATCGGGCTCAACTTGTTCGCCGGTCTGGCGCTGATTGTGATCGGCGTAATGGCGACGAATGGCAGTGTGCTGCATCTCGCGCGGCGAGCGGCAAGCGTGCGTCGGTCTAGCGCGAGTTGAGCCTTCGAGCGGCATCGGCATCGATGAGCCACGTGACGTTGGCGTGTGATTGCAGCCAGGATGCGGGGACGTCGGATGATTCGGCATCCTCGATCGCGGTTCGCACCATGGCGGCCTTACCGGCACCCGTCGCAAGCACGACGATGGCACGCGAAGCGAGCAGGTCGGCGACGCCGAGCGTCATGCCACGGCGTGGCACGAGATCAATGCCGCCGAAGCTCCCCGCGTGTGCCGCTCGCGATGGGGGTGTCAGCTCGACCACGCGCGCCTGGCTCTCGCGTGTGGAGCCCGGCTCGTTGAAGGCGATGTGGCCATTTGCGCCGATGCCGAGCATGCAGAGATCGAAGCCGCCGCACTCGGCGATACGGCGCGCGAGGGCGCGGATCTCTGCGTCGGGGTCGGCGGCGTTCGCGTCGGGGACGTCGAGGGCGCGGAGCGGGAGCCGCAGATGCTCGGCGTAGAACGCGGCGTTGGTGCCGGGGGCTGCCGTGGCGGCGCCGACGAACTCGTCGATGGCGTATCCCGTCGCCTCTCTGAGGTCGATCTCGGTGCGGAGGACGCGGCGGTTGAGCTCCGCGTACGTGCGAATCGGCGTGACGCCGGTCGGCAATCCGAGGCTGGCGCGCGACTTCGCGGCGACGGCAGCGGCGATTAAGTCAGCGGCGCAGTTCGCGACGCCAGTTTCGTCGGGGGATACCTCGATCCGCATCGCGCATCGTAGCAGGCGTCGCGTTGACTGTATGGCCGTAGCCGCCGATGATTGCGTACTGACTGGTGACTGGTGACTGGTGACTGGTGATTGGTGATTGGTGACTGGTGACTGATGACCGGTGGGTGACAACTGGCAATGGCGCGCGGATGCCACGAGGGAGGCGAGATGAGCAAGCGGCTTGGCATACAGATTGGGTTCGCGGGCAGCCCCGCGGAGCGGGCGGAGATCATCGAGCGCGTCCGCATCGCGGAGGATCTTGGCGTCGAATCGGCGTGGGTGGCGGAGGCGTGGGGGCGGGATGCCTTCAGCATGCTCACGCACCTCGCCGTGAGTACGACGAAGATCCAGCTCGGCACGGCGATCGTCAATGTCTTCAGCCGCACACCGGCCGTAATGGCGATGACGTTCGGGACCCTCGATGAGCTTTCGAACGGCCGGGCGATCATCGGCCTCGGCAGCTCGGGCGCGAACGTCGTTGAGCACTGGCACGGCGTGCCGTTCGAGAAGCCGGCGACGCGGCTGCGCGAGTACATCGAGATCATCAACATGATCATGCGGCAGGAAAAGCTCAACTACGACGGCAAGGTGTTCAAGCTCGAGCGTGGCTTCACAATGCAGTTCCCGACGGTGCGCGAGCACATTCCGACGTATATCGCGTCGATCACGCCGAAGAGCATGGAACAAACGGGCGAGATCGCCGACGGGTGGATCCCGATCTACTGGCCGAAAGACAAGATCGCCTCCGGAATCGAGACATTGCTCGTCGGCGCGAAGAAGGCAGGGAAGACGCGCGCGGATCTGACGGTGGCGCCGGCGATCGTGATGCAGATTACCGATGCCGGCAGCGAGGAGAAGATTCGCGCCGCGGCGCGCGGGCCGATCGCATTCTACGTGGGACGCATGGGGTCGTACTACTACGAGATGCTCGAGCGGCACGGCTTCGAGGAAGAGGTAGCGAAGATCAAGGAAGGCTGGGCGGCGCGCGACGCGAAGGCGGCGGCGGCCGGCGTCTCCGATCGTATGCTCGACCAGACGGCCGTCGTCGGGCCGCTCGAGCGCTGCAAGGAAGAGCTCGATGAGCGCCGCTCTCTTGGCGTCGACCTGCCACTGATCGGCATGCCGGGACGTGACGCGGCCGAGATGGGGAAGATTCTCGAGACCCTGCTGGCATAAGTGGCGGGAAGCGGGAGTATGCTTCTCAGTCGCGCCGGAGCCTAGTGATCTTCGAATTCGGTCGTCGTGCGTCCGAGAGCTTCCAGAACGGAACGATATCGGGCATCGACGTCCTGCCAGTCCTCCGGTTCACCGAGACCGGCGCGGCTTCCTCGTTCGATCATCATCGCCTGTCGCCGAATCTGGCCGAGACGCTCCTCGTCCGCAGTGTGCTCGGCGATGACGGCAAGCGTCTCCATCAGCCGCATGGTGACGGCCGCGCTTGACCGGCCGTACTGCCTGATCTGGTTGAACGCCGAGTCGAGCATGCCGCCAAAGCGTATTGGTCGCGCCACGACTCGGAGCTGACCGGCGTCGTCGTACCGGTAGGGGGACGGGAACTCGCACTGAACCAGTCGCACCAGCGCCGCGCCGAGGCGGTCGATGCAGCCCAACGCGGTAAACGGATCGTTGATTCCGGGCGAGAGCGCCCGTACCGCGACCTCGACGAGTTGATCAACGGAATACTCGATGTCTTGAAGAGGGGTGCGGCGATCGCCAAGGAGAAATGACTGCGCAAGCTCGTCACCAATCTTCCTGGCTGCGTCCACGTTACCGCTGACGCCTGCGAGACGGTCGCCGCGCGTGACAAAGCCGCCGGGATGAAGGGCCACATAAATGAGAAGATCATGCTTCGTCGCCAGGCGCATGAGCCGTTGAAGATCAATCGACTGAACGTACCCACTACGCGGCGCGGCCACGACGCTCGCATCATCCGGAATGTGCGGCACCGAGGTAGCTTCATCATTGCCGCCACCCGCCCCATCGGGGAAGAGTCGTGAGATCCCGTGATCGAGATCATCGCCAGCGGTCGCGATGATCGTCGTCGCCTGGATGGAGAATGAAACGTGATGGACGAAGTAGATCAGCACGCCAAGGCTCGCGGTGGCGAGTAACAGGCCAATCGTAAGTGAGATGTACGGGACGAACGTCGTGTCTCCCGGGCCGCGCACCGTACGCAAGACGAGCAGGCAGTAGACAAACGTCGCGATGAACGTGCCGAGCACCACCTGATTGCCGAGGTCCCGGACGAAGTTGCGGAGGAGTCGCGGACCGAACTGAGACGAAGCCAGTGCTAGCGATGCCACGGTGATGGAAAAGGAAACGCCGGCCACGGTGATCATTGAACCGGCGATGGTCGAGAGGATCAGTCTCGCTCCTTCCGGCCCGCCGGAGTACCCCCAGGTGGACTCGGCGATGGAGCCACCGCCGATCGCTTTATCGAGTTGCACGGAGGCCAGCGACGCAAGGATCGCGACGACGGCCATGGTACTCGGCACGAACCAGAATCCCTCGCGGATGGATCCCCACGCGATGCGCATGAGTCGAATCGTCATGAGCGTGCTCTGCGGTAGCGCAACCGGGCCGGCGACATGATCAACGTACGATCACCTATCTACGTGAATGACTCGATGCGGAATTGGTACTTCCACGGAGTGCTTCTTAAAACGGCATGGATGGCGAAATTGAGTCACTACGGAAGCGTAGCGGAGGTTCAACGGTCACGTGGAGTCGGCGCCAACGGCTTGAGCGGCGTTCCCGATCCCGAGCCATTTCAGGAGCGGACCGTAGGTCAAACCTTGGCCAACCAGCGATACCAGCACCGCCGCGAACACGAGTGTCACCAGATTGATGCCGCCGACGGTTCGCTCGTCGGATGCGAGCCCGAGCACCAGCGCGATCGGGATAGTTCCCCGCAAGCCGCCCCAGAAGACAGCGGGCAGCCACTGCCACGGGAACTCTCTCCGGTCTAGCAGAACCGTAGATGGCAGGAGGATCATCATGACGATGAGCATACGCCCGATGAGGATCGATGCTGACACGATTCCGAGGGCCTTCAGCAGCGTTCCATCGAAAACGGACGAGGATTCGAATGAGAGCCCAATCAAGACGAAGGCGGCCGAGTTCGTCAGGAACGCGATGACCTCCCAAAAGTCCGTGACGCGCTCACGAGACGCGGTCGACATCGACACATGTATCCCGTAGTTCCCGATCAAAAGCGCCCCGACGACGACGGCGATGACACCACTCCCGTGAAGACGGTCCGCGAGGACGTATGCGCCAAAGCAGCACACGATAGAGAGCGTCGTCTCGATGAGGTGATCCCCAACCGTCGCCATGAGCCGGTGCGTGAACAGTCCAAGTCCAGCGCCCACTGCGACGCCGACGCCTACTTCCCCAAGTAGTTCTACAGCGGTTCGGATCGCACCCTGGCCCGGGTGGCCGGCCGGGAACGCCCAGGTAAGGGCGAGGGAAAATAGGAGAATGCCCACGACGTCGTTAAAGATGGATTCGCCTGCAAGGATCGCTCGCAATCCGCCGGAGATGCCGTGCTCCTTCATGGTCGCAAGGACGCTCACGGGATCCGTCGGTGCGACGATGACACCGATCAGCACCGCGGTACTCCACGTAAGTCCGAGTGCCACGTGCAGTCCAACGGCGATGGTTCCGGCGGCGAGCAACGTCCCGGGCAGGGCGAGCAACGCAATCTGTTTCCAATGGCGCGTTAACTCGTCGAGTTCGAGGTTGAGCGCGCCCTCAAATAGAAGCGGTGGCAGGAATGCGAGCAGGATGAGATCCCGACTCAGATCCGGGTGATAGCCGTAGATTGCACCGACGCCCACGCCGGAAACCGCGAGCGCGGTCGTGTAGGGGAGGCGCAAGTGTTGAGCTGCGATTGCCACTACCGCGCTAAGAAGCAGCAGTTCAGGCAAGATCTGCTGGAGGTCGCCGACATCGGTCACGGTCGCTCCCTCGCGGTGAGGTCTACCTAGTTTCTTGCGGGCATCCGGTTTGCAACGGCGTGTCGCGGATGAGTGGATGTATAGCACGGGCAGCTCGCCATCCTGCCCGCCTACCCGGCACCGTAACGGTCGACGGCGCCGTTTGACGATGTTAGCCCCTCGGCTCAGGCGCTGGTTGAACTCGCCGTTGACCCGACGTTACGGACTGATCTTGCTCCCAAACAGTCTCCCGGCCGAGCGCGCGAATCTCCCTCGCGACTTCCCGTGCTGATGAAGAGCGAGCAGCCCGTCACGCCGGCTCACCGCGCGCCTCGTCCGCCTGGCATTCACGCGTGTCGTCGCATTCCGTCGAGCGGTGCAAGGCATCTAGATTAGCATCACCGTCATACGGGCGCTGGTTGGCGGTGCTCGACGTCGGGCGGTCGCGACGCGTCGGGTGCTGATGGTCCGTCCCAGCAGAACCGACGGCCACTGCCGGCTCGGAGCGGCCGTAACATGCGCGCAATCGAGACGACATCTTGAGTTAACGTTGGCGACATTCGGCCGTAATCGTTCTAGAGCAAAATCAAGGCATCGCAAGACGTGTCAGGGGGTTACTTGCCATGCCGACAGAGTTTTGTCCGCTTTGCGGGCACCACGGGGAACCGCACGACCTCTTTTGCCGAGCGTGCGGAGGGGCGCTTACCGACGATGCCCGCGCGGGTGGCGCCATCGTCGAGGCGGAATCGCTCGTCACGCGCGGGATGCTGGCAGAGGCGATCGCAACGATCCAGCGAGCGATAGGGCAGTCGGAGACGGCCGACCTTCACGTCGCACTGGCGACGCTTTACCTGCGACGTGGCAGCGCCGGTGGAGCGCGGCGCGAGATCGAAGCCGCCCTCGCGCTCGATAACAACAATGCCGTCGCTCACGCCTACATGGGCGGCATTCTCTTGAACGCAGGCGAGGCTGAGCACGCTCGGGCGCGCCTCGATCTCGCGCGCGACCTGGCGCCGAATGACCTGATCGTCCTCATGAAGCGGGCCGAGTACTGGCTTCGTCTGGGCATCTTCGACAACGCGCGGCATGAGATCGCCCTGGGCCTGCAGGATGGCGGCGGCGCGCCGCATGTCCGCGCGATGGCCGAGATGATGCTCGCGACGATCGAGAGGCGAAGCAAGAACTCGTTCTCGCGCCAGCTCGTGACGCTGCCGAGGCTTGGCGGGATCCGCCGCTTAGTTGGACGGTCCCAAGACGAGGCCGAGGGGTCAGTTGAAGTGGAGGTGACGCGATGATTGTGCTGTTGCTGTTGGTACCGATGTTCATCATCGCGTTCATGCGGGTGAACATGCCGTTTGGCGCGAAAGTTGAGGGGAAGCTGCTCGGGCAGATCACGCTAGGGCTACGCGAACGGATGCTGTTGCAGCGGACGAATCTGTACCTCATCGGCGGGATGATCCTCATCCTCGTGGTCGCCGGTGTGCTGGGCGGGCCGCTTGAGCTGATCGCGTTCGTGGCGGTCCTCGGCCTGCTACTGGTCCCGGCGAAGTACACGATCACCTCAGAGGGCATCGGCCTCAACACAGTCGTCTTTCGGTCATGGACCGATTTCTCCGGGTATCGGGAGGAGCGTGGCTCGATCGTCCTCGAGGGGGCGGAGGGTCAGCGCAACTTCCGGCTGCATGTGACGGGGGCGAACCGCGGTGCTGCGATGAAGGCGCTCTCGCGATTGCTGGCACCGTCCGGAGTGAAGCGCGGAGACGGAGGCGCCCGGATCCGCGGCGGGTCGACGGCGAAGGCGTGAGAACATCAGCGACGGAGCAGAAGGAGGAGGAGTTGGCAACGGATTTGAAAGATAGCTTACGCCGTCACCGAGGCTGGATAGGCGTCATTGGCTTCCTGGTGGCGATCGCGGCATTCGCGTTTGTTGCGATGATGCCAGTGTCGACCGGACACGCTCAGACGCCGCCGGTGGACACGGCCCCGGTCGAGGACGCCGGACCACCACCGCACGATCCGAGCGGCAACGGAACTGGCGTGGGCGCCGACCTGGCCGGCGTGGCACCGGGAACGCTGACGGCGGACGACTTCGCGGCGGCGCAGACGAACGAGCCGTTCGCCGTGAAGCTCGCTGACCTGGTGAACCAGAACCGCCTGGGCGTCAACTTCACATGGCTGCTCGTCACGGGCTTCCTGGTCATGTTCATGCAGGCCGGGTTTGCACTCGTGGAGACCGGGTTCTGTCGCGCGAAGAATGCCGTGCACGTGATGTTCAGCAACTTCATGGTGTACGGGCTGGGGATGCTGGCATTCTACGCCTGCGGATTCGCGTTCGCCTTCGGCGGAATCGGAAACGTCGGCGTCGGCAACCTCGGCGGACTCGGCCAGCTCAACAGCGAGTGGAACGTAACCCTCGGCGGTGTCGATTGGGGCATCCTCGGGCACAAGGGGTTCTTCCTCACAGGGTCGTCGTATGACGTTGGCATCGCCGCGTTCTTTCTCTTCCAAATGGTCTTTATGGACACGGCGGCGACGATCCCGACAGGGGCGCTTGCCGAGCGCTGGAAGTGGAGCGGGTTCGTCATCTACTCGATCTTCATCGGCGCGGTGATCTATCCGGTCTTCGCAAACTGGGCCTGGGGCGGTGGCTGGCTCTCTCAACTGGGCTCGCACGATCCAAGCTTCGGGTCGGGTTACATCGACTTTGCGGGCAGCGGCGTCGTGCACGCGGTGGGTGGATTCACGGCACTCGCGGGCGCGATCGTACTGGGCCCGCGAATCGGTAAGTTCAACAAGGACGGCAGTGCGAACGCCATCCCGGGACACAACATCATGTTCGCGGCACTGGGCACGTTTATCCTGGCGTTTGGATGGTTCGGGTTCAACCCGGGCAGCACCTTCGGCGCTTCCGGTAACGGCAGCCTACGCATCGGCATGGTTGCTACGGTGACGATGCTGGCAGGCGCGGCTGGTTCGGTCACGACGATGTGCGTCACATGGATCAAGGGCGGCAAGCCTGACGCCGGCATGATGATCAACGGTCTGCTCGCTGGGTTGGTGGCGATCACCGCGCCGTCCGGCTACGTTAGCCCGGCATCGGCCGTTGTCATCGGCGCGATCGCCGGCGTCCTCGTGGTGTACGCCGTGTCGTTCTTCGAGAACGTCATGAAGATCGACGACCCGGTCGGGGCGATTTCCGTCCATGGCGTCTGTGGCATTTGGGGTGTAATTTCGGTCGGCATCTTCGCCGACGGAACAGCGAATTACGGAGGGACGCAAGCGACGGGCGCGTTGTTCGGCGACTGGGGACAACTCGGCGCCCAGCTCATCGGCGCGGCTGTTGCTATCGCCTGGGCATTCGGCGTGTCCTGGGTGTTCTTCAAGATTCTCATGGCGGCGGGACTATTCCGCAGCAAGCCAGAGGACGAAGTCGCAGGACTCGACATCCCGGAGATGGGCGGCGTTGCGTACAACTGGGATGAAGAGTTTGCGAAGGGGGCGTGGCCCATGCCGACGCCGGGAGGAGCTCGCCCCGCTATGGCAGGTGCGGGTGGCGGCGGAGGTGGCGGCGGGTAGTACGCCCAATCTAACGAGGTAGCGTCGTCGGCTTCGATCGGCGAGCTATAGCGGAGGCGGTTCACTCCTCCCCTGGCGCTGGGCCGCCTCCGCTGAACAAATCAACTGTGTCGAGATGGTGCGCGCAGGAACGCACACCTTCGTTCGCAGCGTGAACGCAAAGGGACGACGTGGTAACCAACGATCTTCTTTGGTGTCCTGTGCCGTCACCTGCTCTCGCATCGGGAGACGGCGGCACACTTCACGCGTCGCGACGATGGCATCGACCGCACGGGGCTCGACGCGCGGCACGACACGCTCCGGGCGTGGCTGACGATTGCCATCGAGGCGCCTCTTGATGCGGAACTGGCGGTCTATGTCGCAGAGTCGGTCGGGCGCACAGTAAGAGTGAGGATGAGTAATGAAGAAAATCGAAGCAGTCATCCGCGAAGAGCAGTTGGGTGTCGTTCGGGCGGCGCTTGAGGAGGTCGGGTACCCGGGCATTACGATCTCGTCGGTGCGAGGGCACGGACGTCAGCGCGGCGTCAAGCAGCAATGGCGCGGCAAAGAGTTCACGGTGGATCTGCTGCCGAAAATCAAACTCGAATTAATCGTGGGCGATGCTGATGCCGCAAAAATCGTTGCGTCGATTACAGAGAACGCGCGCACGGGCGCCGTCGGCGATGGCAAGATTTGGGTGTCCGCGATCGAGTCGATCACGCGGGTTCGGACCGGCGAGTCCGGCGACGTCGCAGTCTAATTCCGCTGTGGAGTATGCGGCGTACGGCAGGCTCGCGTCACGTTTGGCGTTTCGTGTTGCCCGCCGTACGCCACCGCTCCTCGACGCATGAGGCCTCGGTGAGCGACCCGCCAACTCGTTCAACAGGTGGTCGCCTCCTTGTTTGCGGTGACGTCGAGGTCGATCGCCGCGGCAGGTTCGTTCGGGTTGCAGGTCGCAGGGTGCTTCCGACATTCGCGGAGTTTGAATTGCTGCTCTTGTTGATCGCGAAGCCCGACCAGGCGTTGACACGACAGGAGCTGCGCGCGTGTGCCGGTCTGCATCCCGCCGCCGCACCGCGGGCAATCGATGTGTTGATCGCTCGTCTCCGTCGCAAACTTCGCGGCGCGCATTCGTTTGTGATCGAGACAGTCCCGCACGTCGGCTACCGTTGTACGTGGGTCTCGGGCTTCTAACCATCTCATTGCTTGCACGTCGCTGCACGACCGGCCCGTACTGATGACCCAGGATGAAATCACGATGCGCGACGAGCGACAACCGGCAATTGCGCCCCTGGTTCGGCCCCTGCAGGAGTTTCTCCAGACCGAGACGGCTGGAGGCGTCCTTTTGTTGGCAGCGACAGCGGTCGCACTGATCTGGGCCAATCTGCCTTTCGGCGCAAGCTATGGCCACCTGTGGGCGGCACGCATCACGATCGATCTCAACGCCGTCAATCTCGACGAGACGCTCGGCTCATGGGTAAATGATGGCCTCATGGCGGTCTTTTTCTTCGTCGCGGGGTTGGAGATCAAGCGTGAGGTCCTTCGTGGCGAGCTGGCCGCGCCTCGTAAAGCGGCGCTGCCGGTGCTTGCTGCCCTTGGCGGGATGATCATCCCCGCATTGATCTTCCTTGCGTTCAACCTCGGCCGCGAAGGCGAGCATGGTTGGGGCATCCCGATGGCGACGGATATCGCGTTCGCCGTGGGGGTGCTCTCGCTTGCTGGATCGCGCGTTCCGCTGTCGCTCAAAGTGTTCCTGCTGGCGCTTGCCATTGCCGATGATCTCGGCGCTATCGCCGTGATCGCGGTGTTCTACACCAGCGACCTCGCGCTGGGCTGGCTGGCGGCTGCCGGCGCGCTGTTCGCTCTCACGTACGTTCTCGGACGGCTCGGTGTCAGGCACGTTGTTGTGTACGTGGCGATCGCGTTCTCCGCATGGCTTGCCATGCATGAATCCGGCGTCCACGCGACGATCGCCGGTGTTGTCCTGGCGCTGTTGACGCCGATCGATCCCTATATGGGGCATGGCGAGCTGGAGAGGTCGGCTCTGGACCTTGTCGTCGATTTCCGCACCGGACGGCGCAAGGGAACGCGGGAAGGGTCCGAGCTCAGCCGCGCCGCACTACGCGACCTTGAGCAGTTGACGCGGGAAAGCCAGTCGGTGCTCGATCGGCTAGAGCATGCGCTACATCCGTGGACCGGCTATGTCATCATACCGATCTTCGCGCTTGCCAACGCCGGCATTGCGATCGATGGCGGTGTTGTGCGCGACGCGGCGTCATCGCCGGTCTCGTTTGGCGTCGCCGCAGGGCTCATCCTCGGGAAACCAATCGGCATCACGCTGTTCTCGTTCATCGCTGTGAAGCTCGGGCTCGCCTCGTTGCCCGATGACGTTCATTGGCGTCAGTTGGGTGCGGTGGCGATGGTGGCGGGGATCGGATTCACGGTCTCACTCTTCGTCACGGGGCTCGCGTTTACAGAGCCGGGCCTCGTCGACGATGCGAAGCTCGGGATCCTCGCCGGCTCGGCGCTCATCGGCATCGTCGGTCTGCTTGTGCTCCGCGCGATGCCGGCGCTGGTCGACAGGGGCGACTCCGTGGAGCAAGGGCAGCGTTCGTAGTGCAACCGCGTCCCGCGTACGCTTGGTCGCGGTTCGGTTGGATCACGCGCGCCGCGGTCGCTGGGCTGGCGGTGAACGCCGCCATCTTCTTTGTGCTGGCGTCGGTCTTCAACCAAGCTTGGCCCATCGTCGTCGCAGCGCCGAGCGCACTTCTGGTGTTGATGTTCGTCGCGTCGGGGTTCGGTGGTCCGGACGTTGAGGAGGACTAACTCCGGATCCGACTGCCCTTTTCTTCGTTGGTGTCCGCGACCGTTGCGGTTGCCTCCGGGTTTGTGTCGCTACGTCACATCAAGATGCTCTTGGTCTCAGCCCGGTTGGGGGAGTTCCGAAACGGCATCCTCGCGTGGGATACGCGAGCAAAACGTGAGCAAGGCCGCTCGCCCAGTCGTACCAATCATTCCCAGCGCGTCTCGTTTGGAGTCATTAGTCGACGATACGTACCAATTCCTACCAACAGTCATGCGTTACGTTGCGTTATTCAACAACAGTCTTCGTTGGTTCACAACAAGGACGTGAGCAAAAAACTGTGAGCAATGTCCGAGGGTCTGCGGCGAGGTTTCTCGCGTCGAACACCGGACTTCCAGTCGGACGGTCGTATAGTGCAGCATATGCTCGATGCTAGGAACTCAGTCGTTGGTTGACGCCTGATGCGCATCGTCCCACCATATGCCGGGTTCGTAGGGAGGCTCCGATGCGGCCAGATGAAGTGCAGGCCAACGTCCGCGAGATCGCAGCCGCGTTCGCTGCCCAGCGAAGCGAGCGGCAGCAGCGGCGGGCGCTTGATCGCGCCGACTTCGATCGATTGGCGCAGGCGGGCTTCCTGCTTACGGGTGTGCCAGCGTCGGAAGGCGGCCTCTGGGAGACCGCGTCGAAGTCCACGCGCATGATCTGCGAGCTGCTCCGCACGCTCGCGGGCGGCGATTCTTCCGTCGCGCTCGTGTCTTCGATGCATCCGGCCGTGCTCGCCTTCTGGCTAGCGTCGTCGCGTGCTGAAGGCGGCGACCAGAGCGCGTGGGATCGCCAGCGTGCCGAGGTCTTCGGCACCGCGCGCGATGGGCACTGGTGGGGCACGATCACCTCGGAGCCTGGAAGCGGCGGCGATATCGCGAAAACGAAGACGCTGGCGAACCTCGATGGCGCCGGAGGCTATCGTCTGTCTGGGCAGAAGCACTTCGGCAGCGGCTCCGGCATCTCGAGCTTCATGATCACGACGGCCGTGCCGGAGGGCGAGACGTCGCCTGACATCTTCTACTTCAATGCACGCGGGCGCGCGTGGGACGGCTCCGATGGCATGAAGATCATCGCCGAGTGGGACGGACATGGCATGACGGCGACGCAAAGTCACGCGTTCCAGTTCGACGCTCTGCCCGTCACACGGTGCGCCTGGCGCGGCGGCCTTCAGCCGATACTAGCGGCCTCGTTCGGCTCCGTCGGATGCCTGTTCGCCGCCGTCATCGTCGGCATTTGCGACGTTGCGTTCACGAACGCACGGGAGGCGCTGCGCGGCAAGGAGGATTCGATGCGTTCGTACGAGCGCATCGAGTGGGCCCGGGCGGAGATGGAGTACTGGCTCATCCTGCAGGCTTACGAGGGGATGGTGCGCGCCGTCGAGACTGGTCCCGAGGGCACGACGCCCCTCGGCGTTCTGGAGGGCAAGACGGCGATAGCAGAGCTGGCGGAGAGCGCGATGGGCCGCGTCTGCAAGGTGATCGGCGGCGGCTCGTTCCATCGCCGATCGCCGCTGGGGAACTGGTTCGAGGACGTGCGCGCGCTCGGATTCCTGCGTCCTCCGTGGGGTCTGGCATACGATCGTATGGTCGAAGGGTCGCTCGGCCGCCGCGTAGGTTGACACGGTCGAGCCTCTCTCCCACCACGCACGTACTGCCTCATTAAGACGGCCTTCTGCGCAGTAAGGCCGTGCGTGTCGATGTACGCCTGCGCCTTTTCGATGATCCACAACGAGTTCGACTCCGCGTCGTCGCTCGTGTCGCCCCAGGCCGTGATCCCATGGCCACCCAGGATGACGCCGACTGAGTCGGGGTTGCACGCCTTGACCGCAGCGATATCCAGCCCGAGCTGGAAGCCCGGCCGGCGCCACGGCACCCACGTCACCTTGTCTCCGTAG
>JBBSDV010000058.1:0-16295 GCA_038240335.1 Dehalococcoidia bacterium | reverse complement strand
GGCGCGCCACGCCATTACTTCTAGGTTCCACGTGGACTGCGTCCTCGACGGGGACCACCGAGTGCGCTGTGAACCTGAATGCAGGCGACATCGAGCAGAACTTGTGGACTTCCAGTGGATCGTCGCACTCCACGAGAAGGTGTCCTCCCCAGTCGCCGACGCGGATCACGAACATCTCGATCTTGAAGTTGGCCGGCGCTTTCCACTGGCCGAAACACCTCAAGGATTCGGTCTTGTGCATTCTCGTACTCCGTGGGCGAACCCTGCGGGCGTTCGTTCCAGCAGGAGATGGCCGGCGGCAGCTTGCATGAGCCGACGCCGGATGCCGTCAGCGCGGCACATGCACTGACAGACTGATGTAAGAACGGAGCCGCGCTTCGCTAGGGAAGCCCTCCCGGCGCCATCGCTATGAGCAAATGGCGTGCGTGCACCCGATGGGAAGAGCCTAGACGTCCGACGCCACGCCGGTCCACTGCTCAAGTAGGGCGTCGGTCACGTGGCGAAGCTCGATCCGCGGCGTCCGCACGACGAGGTGGAAGAAGAGGCGCTGGCGATCGGAACCGAACAATCGCTGAGGTGCCTCCAAAGGCGACCAGGTGTTGGTCGTGAATCTATCCGCGCCGGGGAAGGCCTGCCAGACGATGGCGGAATGGTAACGTTGGTGCTGATCGAAAGTCCGATCCCCTTCGGAGTCGCCAACAAATATCTGTTGTTGTTCTGTGTCTCTACGCCGGAACTCTGCCCGACACGAACCAGTTTCGACGTTCAGTTGAAGTCGCGGCGCGATTGCTTATTCCAGAGCCAACCAGTTGTCGCACCGAAATACGGAGGGTGAGCGGGGCGTCGCCCTAACAGCTGCGCGAGCGACCTCGCACACTGGACCGTCGGCAGCACGTCGCGACTGCGGCTCGGCTCGAGCAACGTTATGTCCTTGAGTGGGGTCAGCTCGCGAGCGCCGGGAAGAACACCTGCCACGCGAGCACCGACTTTGCTGTCAAACTCAGCAGAATGTAGACGGATTCACCGAATATGTAGTCGCGCCACGGCCCAATGCGCCGGTACTGCAGCCACATGTTGAGCGCGAACACATTGAAGAAGATGAAGAGCGAAATGAAGATGCCGTACACGAACGGAGGTGGATTCGCGGCTGACCCCGGGCTGACGATGTAAATTCCAATCGCGACCCATGGGACGGTGCCGGCGATACACCCGAGCCAGAACGGCAACATGCTGCCCTCACCGGGACGCTCGGTATGCTCCTGAACCAGGCCGAAGAAGATCATCGAGGCGTTGACGCCGAACAGCGCGACCAGCGCCGCGATGTCGCCGATGCCGGTAAGCATGGCGATCAACACGATCATGATCGAAGAACTGACGGCATATTCGATCCAGCGTGCGTCGTTGCGGCGCCGCTCCAAGTTGCGGCGGTACCACGAGAACACCCCCGGCAGCACGAGGACCAGGTGGGCGAGCGCTGAGAGAAGCGCGAACGACGCCACGGCCGGGCCGATCGGCAAATCGAAGAGGCGACGAATTGCGGGCGGTTCTGCCCCCGGGGCGTTCGTCATGAAGGTGGCGTGCACTTCAAGGGAGAAGCCGTTGCTTAGGGCAAGGATCGTGAGTCCTTGAACGAGGTGTAGTGCGCCCATGATGAGGTTGTACAGGCGCAACCGGTTGTATCGTTTGGATGACTGAACGTCGTTCACGCGTTCCCTCCTCTAGATGGCCAGATCATTCGGGGCGATGGCCCCCAAGCTGTCGATGCGCTTCCGCTCGCTTCACGATCCGCGACGCCATTCCGGAGAAGATGATCAGGTGCATCGGATACAGCGCGAACCAGTAGAGCCTTCCCGCGATGCCGCTGGGGCTGAAACGCGCCGTCTGCACGAGGACGCTCTTACCGTCCTCAGAATGGACGGCGAGCTCAAGCTCTGCCTCGCCTGGGACCTTCATCAGGGCGTGCATGCGCAGACGGTGCCCGGCATCGAGTTCGATGACGTTCCAGAAATCCAGACGGTCGCCGACCTGCACCTCCCCGGCCGGTGGTCCGGAGCGATTCATCCCCGGTCCCCCGACGAGCCGATCGAACAAACCGCGCAGCTGCCACAGGGGATCGAGCATCGGGTAACCCTGCCGCCCGCCGACCGCGATCGCACTCCGCCACAACGCGGCGGGATCCACGGATGAGCGGCGCACCTGTTCGTCGGAGAGGACGGCTGGCAGCAGGCGCCGGTTCGCGAAACCCAGCAGATGCCGCGGCAGCCGCCGGAGCCACGCGAGAGGTAACTCACGGCCGCCCGATCGCGCTCGTTCGGCGACCCCGATCGCCTGCTCGAAGCCGACTTCCGGCGGACCGAACGCGCGCGTGGCAGCGTCGTTCCGGACGATCATCTCACTGCGCAACCCCTCGATGAGCGGCCTCGCAAGCGCGGCGGAGACGTCGGTGATGACATCGACCCAGTATGACGACAGTCGCGGCGTCAGCACCGGGACGGGAAACATGACCCGGCTGAGACCGCGCGCACGCGCGTACCGCATCATCATGGATCGGTATGTCATCACCTCCGGGCCGCCGATCTCGTACAACGCGTCCGCGTCCGATAAGTCATCGAGCGCCGCGGCCAAGTAGCGAATGACGTCGCTGATCGCGATGGGCTGCGTTCGCGTCTCCACCCAACGCGGCGTGATCATCACCGGCAACCGCTCGACGAGTTGCTGCAGCATGATGTACGACGCCGAGCCTGGGCCGATGATCAGGCCGGCACGCATTTCTGTCACCGGCGTGGCGCCCGATCGCAGTACGTTGCCCACTTCCTGGCGGCTCCGCAGATGCGCGCTCAGCTGCGACGACTCGTCGCCAAGACCGCCGAGAAAGACGACGCGCTTGACGCGCGCACTCTCGGCCGCGTGCGCGAACCGGCGCGCACCGTCGCGGTCGCGCTCCTCGAAGTCGAATTCGCTCCCCTCCATCGAATGCACGAGGTAGTACGCGGCGTCAACCCCCGCGAATGCGTCGGCGAGCGATGCCGGGTCGTGAACGTCGCCGCGAACGACTTCAGCTTGCTCCGGTAGCCGGCCGCGAGAACGGCCTGGATCACGTGTCAGGCAGCGAACGCGGTGCCCTCGCGCGAGCAGTTCCGGTACAAGATGAGAGCCAACGAAACCGGTGGCACCAGCGACGAGCACGTTCATGTTGTTGCGACCTCTTGACCACGTTCCGGTGCGTATCGTTCGACGTACTTACGCACGCGCAGCTTGCGTGCTGTGTGCAATACGGTCCTTCGTCGATTCATCACTCACGCCAGCCGACCTCTTCGGCGTGACCGTGATCCTCGCAGCCCGCATCAAAGACCGGCCCCACGAGATCAGTGAAGAGTATTGTCCGAACGCCGCCGTGGCGGTCGACGTGCGCAGGCCGATATTGTGTCCAGCCGTCACTCAGGAAATCCACGGCGCGCTTCGCCATCCCGGCCGGATCGTCGGCCCAGGCCCCCTCCACGGTGGTCAGCCGCGCGTCGCGCAAACCTGACACGAGTTCACGCGTCATTTCCACGGTGACGACGCGAAGTCCGGTGTGATGCATCACCATCGTGGGCGCGGAGACTGCAGCGAGGAACGGCGTCGCGTCGATCGTTCGTAATACAGAGAAGTGCGCTACGTAGTCTGGGCCGACGCACGCGCGAACGAACTCCCCCAGTGAGCGAGATTCTTCACGACCGGCTCCGTACGCGATGGTCCCGTATAGCTCTGAGGCCATCTCCCAGTCGGCCGCTGCCGCTGCGGCAAATGCTTGCATCTGCGCGTTATCGATATGGTCGGCGAAGCGGGCGAAGCCGTCGGCGAGTACCAAGCGTTGCACTTGCTCCGAGTGCCGAGCCGCGAATGCGATCGCGGGCGGGGCCGCCATGACGCCGGCGTTCAGTACAAATTCGCCGAGATCAAGGCGACGCACAACCGCCTCGATGTCCAACACGTAGTCGTTGATGTCGCGCGCGTGCGCGCGGTCGGAAAGAGCCGAGCCGCGCGGATCGAATTGAATCAAGGTGTTTTGAGCGCTGAACTGCACGAACATGGGCCGCAAGACTGGGTGCGCCCATTGGAGGCGTACGTGTGAGGTCATCGGATTCGAGGCGATGAGATGAGGCGGCCCTTCGCCCGTCACCGTGTAGGCGATGCGGATTCCGTCGCTGGCCGTGCAGTACCGGACTTCCGGCTCCATGGCGAGAGTATGCGGGATCATCCGCCGATGACGCCACGAAGCGCGATCGCGATGCGCTGATGCGATCGGCGTCTATACGCCCCTCTCCCAGAAGTGTCCACCATGTCCCCGAACGTCTGTCCACGTGTGTGGGTCTATACACCTTGGGAGAGTGGTGGGGCATCGACAGCGGCACGACCGCGGACGTCCGCGTCCTCGGCCCGCAGCGATCGCACTGGTGCGGCAGCGGGACGCACCTGACGCGTCCAACCCGTACCCGTTTGCCGACGAGCGACACGCGACTTTCTGCGCTCACGATTGACACGAGTTCCCGCGACCGTACTATCCGACATTGTATCCCGCATGGCACCGGAGGTCAGCACATGCGCACCCTTGTTCATCGCGTCGCACTTGCGGCCATCGTGTTGGCTGCGTTGATAATCCCCCTCGCAAAGATGGACAGCCGTCCGGCCCGGGCTGACGTGCCCCTCCCGCGGCCCATCGAAGGGACCAGCAGCCAGTGCGAGGACTTCGCCATCAGCATCTTCGGACCGCTGTTCGATGTCCTCTTGTCCGGCGTGTTGGCCCCGTTCGGGATCACGGCTCCTGAACTCAAGGCCGATGTCCCGGATGAAGGATGGGTCTGGGTCAACCGCTCGGACCGCTACCGCGAGGTGGAAGGCGTCGTCGAGCGCAGCAAGACGGCGGCGATCGACTTCCCGGCAACGCACGATACGCACGATCAAAACACGATCATCAAGGTGGATCCCAAATATACCGGGGTCCTAGGGCGTGTGAACGAGCCCAACGAGGAGAAGGAGGAGATCGACCCGGCGGATCTCCTGCCGCCGACCGACATCGAGATGGAGTGGGAGCACGGAACGCGCAACTTCGAGACGGGGCGCGGCGAGCCCGAACGCTTCTTCCCGCGCTGGGCGTGGCCAGCCGTCGGCGACCGCGTCTGGACCGAAGGGAACTGGGTCTTTGACTGTGGCCACGCCACCAAGGTCGATGGCGTCGACCACTTCCGGTCGGAGATTCACCCCGCTCGCGCAATCGCGGCGATGCGGCAGCAGGTGCACGAGCTTCCCGGCAGCGGCACGACGCAGGTGCCCGTCACGGCGACCGATCTGTACATCCACGGTCGCGCCGGCATCATCACGGACATCCTCGAGTACGGCCAGACGATCGTACAGACGCCGACGCTCGACGTTGTGCACGACATCAACGATCACCTCGTCACGCCTATCGATAACGACTTTGATTTTGAGGTGTGTCTGCCGCCCCAGCCGTCGCCGAGCGCCGTTCCGGCGTTCAGCTTCGAGGACGGGCCGGGGAACACGATCAGTATCCCGCCCGAGCTCGAGCTCGCGGTCGCAGACTCGACGAGCCCGTGTGCGATCACCGGATCGAAGGAGCTGCACGTGCGCGTGCCTCTCGCCGGGACCGGTGTCAGCGGCGACGAGGTGTACGCCCGCAAGATCTATACAGGCTGGGTGTACCCCGCAGCCTCGCTCCGGCATTTCGTGGTCAAGCTGGACCGGATGGATCTCCACACGGACAAGGAAGTCGAAGGTTCGCTCGGCGGCGACTGCGAGTGCACGTTCTTCTACGTGAATCTGGACAAGGCGCCCGACGAGTGGTCGCGGCTCGCCGATCACTGGGTGGAAACCTGCAACATCTACATCCCCAACCCGTTTGGCGACGACATCTGCATCGACCACAATACGCTGAACGACTACGACTCCGACGAACTGCTCGGCAACGGGCTGCTGAACTTCAGCGGACCGACGTACGACTTCCTGGTGCAGGACGGCAAGCCGTTCCACATCAGGAGCAGCGGCTACGATCAGGACTGCGCGGATGATCTCTTCGACATTCCGCTGCTGTATCACTTCTGGAACGCCATCAACTACGCGACGTGCTACTACCTCTCGGCGGCCGTCACGTTCGAGAAAGGCAGGAACGACGACTTTGCACGGCTGGACGTGTGCTTCGTCGAGAGCGACGAGAGTCTGTGCAACGAGGGCTCGACCGAACACATCACGGGATACGGCGTCGGCACGCATGACTTTTCCGCGGACGGCGAGTACGAAATGAGGTTCACCGTCTCCGAGGAGCCGGTCGTTGAAGACACAGCCGACCTCGCAACCACGAAGTCATGTTCGCATGACGGCGAGGTGGCGTTGGCTGGCGCGCCATTCACCTGCACTGTGACCGTTACGAACGCCAGCCCGGGCCTCCCCACTGGCGCGCTGCTTTCGGATACGTTCACCACGGCGCTGGCCGGTTCAACGTACGCGCTGGGTACACCGACCTTTACGACGACGCTCGGAACCGAGACGACGGCGCCTCAATCATGCGCGGTCACGCCGCCCAATGCATTCTCGTGCGCCATTGGCACGGTGCCCGTCGGCGGGAGCGTCACAGCCACGGTGACTGTCACACCTTCGCAGCCCGGGACTTTCAACAACAGCGCGTCGGTGACGGCCACGACAACGGATCCGAACACTGCGAACAACTCATCATCAGCGGTCGTGAGGGTCTTCCTGCCGGTGCAAATCGACATTAAGCCCGGTGGAGTGCCGAATTCGATCAGCCTGACGCCGGGCGGCCTCGCTTCGGTCGCCATTCTGCGCACGAATACGTTCAATCCGGCGACCGTGAGCTTCGCCTCCGTATGTTTCGGCGACGTCGACGCTCCACTCGAACGCGACTGCACGGAGAAGCACGGGATGGCGCACATGCAGGACGTCGACAAAGACAAGGACATCGACATGCTGTTGCATTACGAGGTGGAACAGACGGGCATCGACCTCACGGACACGCGCGCGTGCCTCATTGGAAACACGACGGCGGGCATTGGAATCTTCGGCTGCGATTCCGTGCGCCCGCTGAAGTAACAGCTGATGCCCGGCGGCGCCTTGCGCGCTGCCGGGCATCAGCCGGTACCGCGGCCAATCCGGGCGGAGGCCATGGGCTAAAAGTCCGCTGCTCCGGGAAGTCACCATCAACCCATCGTGCGAGCGACGGGTCCGTCATTGGAGTTCGAGCACCCGCACTCCTACCGGCCACATGGTCTCCGCGAGGCGTGCCAGGCCCTGCACCGTCAGGTGGGCCGAGTCGTCAGACGCGTCGGCAAGGAAGGTGGTGTAGTTCGTCGCCGCCTCGCCACCGTCGTCGCGGCACTGCGGAACATGCGCGCAGGCGCGTGACTGTTCGGCCTCGTATTTCTCGAGGATACTCCTCAACGTCGCAATGTGTTCGGGCACGAACGCCCCTGCTGGATTGAGCGTGTCACAGATGCCCATTCCTGGCTTGAGGCGGTCTTTCAGGGCGGGATCTGCCGCGACGGCCGCGACATCGTTCTCCGGACGGCCCGGCTGGCTCATGACGAGGATCGTGGATGCCGGAGATGCGGACGTGATGACGTCCAGGGCGGACGCCACTGCCTTGCCAAAGTCGGCGATCCTCGCATCGTCCGAGCCGTCGCAGCGGATGTCGTTGTCGATCGTCTGGATGATCACGAGGGCCGGCGCCGGAACCTTGTGTAGCGCTGCGCTCGCCTGTCCGGCCAGCGCGGATGCCCGCGAGCCGCCTTCGGCAAAGTTCGCAACGTGTCCCGCCGTCTCTGGTCGGACTGCTACCAGGCGCTGGTAGATACTGTTCAGCCCGGGCGCCGTTCCGGTCGCCCACGAGTTCTCCGGCGCATCGATGCGCGGTTTACTGAGATCGGAGTTCTCTCCGGTCAGGCCCGAGTGCCCAATCGCAATCAGACCTACGGGGGCGGCCTGCGGCCCGCCACCCGTCAGCGACGGAGCGCTCGTCACGATCGCCGAAGTCCCCGTAGCGGTGTTCGGCCCGCCTGTCGACGTCACTGCCGGACTACTGGACCCACCGCATGCCGCTGTCAGGACCAGGAGAGCCGGCACGCTCATCGCAAGCCAGCCTAAGCGAGTGATGATGGTCTGCATGCCCTGCGCCCCCTTTGGTTGTGCAAGCAATCTTCGCGAATGCGGCAGGGTCCGTTCGAGAATGCAACTAGCCCGCCGCGCGTCCGAGGTCTTGTTCGACAGCGTCGCGTAGCTTGTCGCCTCCATGGCGGACGCCGCCACGGAGAAGTAGAAAAGCCGCTCTGAGCGTCAGCGTCGAAACACGGCTGCGACCGACAAAATGAACCCGGTAGGAGAGGAGCGAGTTCCCATCGTCCTGGGCCGTGAGCTCGAATGTCTCGATGATCGGCCGAGCGGGAATCAACCCGCCCCGGAACCGCGCCATACCGCGGGTCGTGAAGTAGTTGAACGGGCGCCAATCGATGATTTCGCGGTGAGCTTCGGCAGGACTGTGATTGCAGTGGCTTTTCGTGCCGATGCCGTTCCGCCCTCGCGAGTTTGGCGTCACTGCATCCGGAGTCTTGTTCATCATGACGCAGGCCCAACGCAGCCGCTGTTCTGGATTGACGATGTACTGCCAGACGACGGACGGCGGGTGGCGCACGGCAATGCTGGCTGACCAGTCCGCGTCGTCGGCGGTGACGTATTCACGTCGCGCATCGCGCATCTCTCGCAACACGGGTGCCAGATCATGCACACCGCCAGACGTTGGGGCGAACGGCTCGATCGTTTCGGTGTAGCGCCGAAGATTGAACGAAGGCGGAAGCCGCCCGAGGCATGCGTCCGTAAAGAAGGCATAGGCAGCGATGCCCGTCTGGCCGGTGATCCCATTCTTGAGCAGCCGATGCACCAGGATGACGTCCGGCCCGGCCAGGTCCTCGCCAGCCTTGTTTCGTTGCACGACGAAGGTGCCGAAATGCACTACGAACTTGAGGCCGAGCGACCCAATCGACGCGCAAGCGACGCACTGACAGGTTGTGGCGCGCGCCATGTTGAAGAGCAGGTTCGAGAAATCGCAGTAACAGACTTCGAGCAACTCTACCAGTCGCTCGCCGTCGGCAAACGCGTCGTCATGCGCATAGCAAAACACCGCGTCGCCTTCCAGCTTGACGAAGCGGAGTGCCGGGACCAGACGGTTGCGAATGAGCGCGATCAGCTCCTCGATGATGGACTGGGCGTGTTCGAGCTCGGTCGCCGTTAGGAAGGCGGTATAGCCGGAGATGTCGGCGATGACCAGGTACCCCTGGCGCGATCGCACCGCGTCGGCCATCTTTGCGACTCCTCTCGCAGCTTCGTGCGACGATAATACCGGTTGCAGTCGCTGGTGAGGAGCGGATGCGTACGCGCCGCTGCATCTTCTGATCTGAACAGTCGTCCAACGTTTCGTGATGCAGCGGCGTTTTGCGAGGGACCACGGAATCGCTGGTGGAACGGCTGAGGTAAACTTCAATAACCTGCTCAGTGTGCGAGCTCGGAGCGTGCCACACGAAAGTCGCCATCCTCGACGATTACTTCGATACGGTTCGGACGCTTGCGTGCTTCGCCAAGCTCGGCGGCCACGACGTCACCGTATGGACGGATCATGTTCAAGATGTCGACACGCTTGCCAACCGGTTAAGCGGGTGCGAAGCGTTGGTACTGATTCGTGAGCGTACGGAGATTCGGACGCCACTCCTTGTGCGCTTGCCCACGCTGCGCATCATCAGCCAACGAAGCGTCTATCCACACATCGACGTCGATACGTGTACGCGACTGGGCATCGTGGTCTCGTCGAACTTGCATGGCGCCACACCATCGTACGCGACTGCGGAATTGACGTGGGCGCTGGTGCTCGCCGCGGTCAGACAGATTCCGCAGCAAGTGGCGTCTCTGCGGGCCGGTACATGGCAGTCGGGGATCGGCAGTACGCTGGCCGGCAAGACGCTCGGGATCTACGGCTATGGCCGGATTGGAACGGTCGTCGCGCGGTATGGACGGGCGTTTGGCATGAACATCTTGATCTTGGCGCGCGAGGTTTCGTTGGACCGAGCCGTTGAAGATGGTTACGAGGTCGCGGTAAGCAAGGAGAGCTTTTTCGGGGCGTGCGATGTCGTTTCGTTGCACATGCGTCTTGTTGACGCGACGAGCGGGATCGTGACGGCAGATGATCTTCGGCGCATGAAGCCTACGTCGCTCCTGGTAAACACGAGTCGCGCTGGCCTTATCGAGCCGGGCGCGCTCGTCTCCGCGCTGCAGGCTGGCCGGCCTGGCATGGCTGCGCTCGACGTGTACGAGGACGAGCCCCTAGTCGACAAGACGCACCCGCTGCTGGCGATGAACAACGTCACCTGTACGCCGCACATCGGGTATGTGTCGCTAGACGAATGGGAAATACAGTTCTCCGACATCTTCGACCAGATCAACGCCTATGCTGCAGGCTCCCCGGTCAACGTCGTTAACCCCGAAGCGCAATTAAACACCAGCCGCGAGCAGACACCATGAGTGAATGGTGCGAGGCGAGCGTCCCGTCGCTCTTCAGTCCGCCGCCGCGACCTTCTCCATCGGCGCGCGCGTAGAGCTTTGCCGACGAGAGTTCTTATGCTGGTTGGCTTCCAGCAGAGCCGGTCAGTGTTTCGCGCCGACTGCTCACGGACTCACTGCGGCGGAAGTTCGAGCCGGCACCGGACGCGCTCGACCTCCGAGTACCGCTCGCCAAGGCTCTCCACCGCGAACCCGATGGCCCGATAGAAGTCGACTGCCCTCGAAGTGCTCGCCGAATACTGCATCGTGATCGCCAAGCAGCCGTCCGCGGCATAGGCTCGGGACCGCTCGGTCGGGGGCGCGGTCGTCCCCGTCGCGGAACTCCACAGCGACACTGGACACAGCTCGATCACGCACCCTGGATGCGGGCAGAATGTCAGCGTCTCGCTGCCGCTGGCAATTCGAGTCCAAACGCCCGCTCGGGCGTTCGAGAACCAGTACTCTCGTCCGATCGATGTAGGGAGCTACAGCCTCCGTACGATGCGCAGCGCGTGCGCCTGCGGCATCATGCTGGTGGGAGGCGCGCCGCATGCGGTTAAATCACATCACGCTCATGGTCTCGGATTTCGAACGCTCGAAGGCGTTCTACCTCGCGCTCGGGCTCGAGCAGATCGTTGACTCGCCGCCGCGATACGCGCGGTTCATGTTGCCCGAGGGCGACGCGACGCTATCGGTCGAAGTGCCGCCCATCGCACCACCCCCTGCGGTTGGAATGGCCACGCTCTACTTCGAGTGCGACCAGCTCGACGAAACCGTCGAGGCGCTGAAGTCGTCGGGGATCGTGTTCGCTACGAACCCGGAGGACATGTCCTATCTCTGGCGAGAAGCGCGGCTTTTCGACCCTGACGGCCACGAGCTTTGCCTCTATCGGGCCGGCGAGAACCGGCTCAATCCCCCGTGGCGGATCGCTCCCCGCGCGTGAGAAGCGGGAAGCGGCGCGTGGGGCGCGCGAGGTGAGAGGTGAGACATCAAGGGGAGGGCTTTCGAAGGCGCCGCCGTCGACGACGGAACATTGTTCAGTCGACGAATGTGACTATCAGCAAACAAGAGAGCGACGACGCAGCGAGCGACCGGCGAGTAACGACCAGGAGACTACTTCCCCTTGTAGGCGGGCTTGCGCTTCTGGGCGAAGGCGAGCGGGCCTTCGCGAGCGTCCTCTGAGACGAGCACCTTCCGCGACTGCTCGTTCTCGAAATGAAGCCCTTCCGCGATCGGCATCGTCAAGCCCTTCACGGCCGCTTCTTTCGCCAGCCGCACGGCCAGCGGGCCGTTCTCGCAGATCGCCTCCGCCATGGCGAGCGCGCGCGGCATGACTTGATCCGCAGGCACGACGTGGTTGACGAGGCCGTTGCGGAACGCCCACTGCACGTCGAACTTGCCGCCGGTGAGGATCAGTTCGAGCGCGCTGCCGAAGGGAATGACGCGCGGCAGTCGCTGCGTGCCGCCTGCACCCGGAATGATCGCGCGCGTCACTTCTGGTAGCCCGAACACGGCGTGCTCGGCGGCGATACGCACGTCGCACGACAGCGCGATCTCCAAACCGCCGGCGAGGCAATAGCCGTTGATCGCGGCGATGATCGGCTTGTAGCACTCGAAGTTGCGCGTGATCCCGCCGAATGGCGCCTTCGAATAGGCGGCGCTCACGGAGTTGAACCCCTCCTGCTGCATCTTCGACATCGCGACGAGGTCGTTGCCAGCGGAGAACGCCTTCTCGCCGGCGCCCGTGAGGACGGCAACCCAGACGTTCTCGTCGTCACGGAAGTCGGAAAACGCCTCATGCAGCTCCGCCGACGTCTGCGGATCGATTGCGTTCATCACGGCGGGCCGGTTGATCGTCACGAGCGCGATGCGGCCGCGCTTCTCGTAGATCACCTTCTCGAAGTTGAGTTCTGCCACCGCACACCCGCTTTCTGCGCTCACCAAGGGTGCGCAATCCTACCATCGAGACGCATTCCGAGCCAATCGCACGGCGCGCGCTTGCCCTTCCGGTGGCGGCCGGCAGATCAGCGCTTGCCGAGCGCTACGTAGTCGCGCTTGCGGTCGCCGGTGTAGATTTGGCGCGGCCGGGCGATCTTCTGCTCGTCGTCCGTGATCATCTCGCGCCACTGCGATATCCAGCCCGCCGTGCGCGGGATGGCGAAGAGCACCGGGAACATCTCCATTGGGAAGCCGAGCGCCTGATAGATGATGCCCGAGTAGAAATCGACGTTCGGGTAGAGCTTTCGGCTGACGAAGTATTCGTCCTCGAGCGCGATCCGCTCGAGCTCCATGGCGATGTCGAGCAGCGGGTTGCGGCCGACGAGATCGAAGACTTCGTCCGCGGTGCGCTTGATGATCTTCGCGCGCGGGTCGTAGTTCTTGTAGACGCGGTGGCCGAAGCCCATCAGCCGCCCTTCGCCGTTCTTGAACTTTTTCAGGAACTCCGGCACGCGCTTCTTGTCGCCGATCTCCTCGAGCATGCGCAGCACTTCTTCGTTCGCGCCGCCGTGCAGCGGGCCGTAAAGCGCGGCTGCCGCTGCCGCCGTCGCCGAGTACGGATCGGGCCGCGAGCTGCCGACGGAGCGCATCGCGTTGGCGCTGCAGTTCTGCTCGTGATCGGCGTGCAGGATGAAGAGCACATCGATCGCCCGTTCGAGCACGGGGTCGGGCCGGTAGTTCGTCGTCTCCGACATCTTCCACAGCATGCTGAGGAAGTTGCCGGGGAACGAGAGGTCGTTGTCCGGGTAGACGAACGGCAGGCCGCGGCTGTGCCGGTAAGCGAATGCGGCAATCGTCGGCATCTTCGCGATCAGCCGCCACGTCTGCAGCTCTCGCGACGCCGGATCATCGACATGCTTGGCGTCGGGGTAGTACGTCGAGAAGGCGGCTACCGTGCCGATCAGCATGCCCATCGGGTGTGAGTCGTAGTTGAAGCCATCGACGAACTTCTTGATGTTCTCGTGCACCATCGTGTGAAAGGTGATGTTGTGCGTCCACTCGGCCAGTTGCGCCTTGTCCGGCAAGTCGCCATGGACGAGCAGGTACGCCGTTTCGAGATACGTGCTTTTTTCGGCGAGCTGCTCGATCGGATAGCCGCGGTACTCGAGGATGCCCTTGTCGCCGTCGATGTACGTGATCGCGCTGCGGCACGATGCCGTGTTCGTGAATGCCGGGTCGTACGTCATCAGGCCGAAATCGTCGGCGCCCGTCTTCATCTGCCGGAAGTCCATCGCGCGCACCGTGCCGTCCGTGATCGGCACCTCATACGATTTGCCGGTGCGGTTATCGGTAACCGAGAGCGTGCTCGTCCCGTTCGCCGGTTTCGGCGCGGAGCCGCTCGGTTTTGGCGACGCGCCGTCGCGTTGCGCAGCCGCGCGACCGTTGCTCGCGACACCGTTTTTTGCCGAATTCGAGCGCGAATCCGTCTTCGGCGCGGCGGCGCTGGTCTTACCTCGTGAACCGGTGGACGCGTTGCCGCGTGAGGCTGTGCGAGTGGGCATGGGCGACTCCTGTCGTTCTGGGGAATAGCGGTGGCCAATAGCACGAATGCGTCACCGCTATACCATCATAGCAGCAATTCGCCCCAGATCGGCTTCGTTAGCTCATTGGAACCAACTGTTAACATCCTCACGAGCGACGAATCAGGTGCACCGCCGTCGCCTTGAACGTCGCCACGACTGCGCTGCCCGGAGCGAGCCCGAGATCGTCGACCGAACGCCGCGTGATGCGAGCCGTCAGCGTGAAGCCGCAGTCGATCTCCACGCGTGCGTCGGCGCCGCTCGGCACGATCCGCCGAACGGTTCCTGGGATGCGGTTCCGCGCGCTGTCCGACCAGTCGTGTCCCGCAGGGGCGATGCTGATGTCCTCCGGCCGCAGGCAGACGAGCGCGTCTCGGAACTCGCCATGCGTTTCTGTGACCGTCTCGATCAGATGACCGGCAGCGCTGACCGTGAACAATCCGTCCGCGCGTGAGACGAACACCGCGGGCACGACGTTCTCGACGCCGACGAAGGCGGCGACGCCGGCATCGCCCGGCGCGCCGAAGACGGTTGCCGGCGCGCCGATTTGCCGTAGCCGGCCGTCGATCATCACGGCGACGCGATCGGCGAGACGAGCAGCCTCATCATGGTCGTGCGTGACGAGGACGACGGTGCGCCGTGACTCGGCGAGCACGGCGGCGAAATCCTCCGTCAGCGCCGCACGCGTCGGCGCGTCGAGCGCCGAGAACGGCTCGTCGAGCAGCAGTAGCTCCGGCTCCAGCGCGAAGGCACGGGCGAGGCTCACCCGCTGCGCCTCGCCTCCGGAGAGCGTGCGCGATGATCGCTCGGCCAGCGCCCCGACGCCGAATCGCGTCAGCCACCGCTCGGCACGCGCCCGCCGCTCCCCGCGGCCGACGCCGCGCAGCCGCATCCCCGTCTCGACATTCGAGAGCACCGTGCGGTCGAGCAACAGCGGTTCCTGAAACACCACGGCGGTCCGTCGGCGCAGCGCCAGCGCGTGGCCGCGGACCGGCTCGCCGTCGAAACGCAGCTCGCCCGCAGTCGGCCGTTCGAGCATTGCGAGATGCAGCAGCAGCGTGCTCTTGCCGGCGCCATTCGGCCCGATGATGGCGAGCACTTCGCCGTCGGCGACATCGAGCGCCGGCACCTCGACGATCGTGCGACCGCCGCGCCGCACGACGAGGCCTCGCACCGAGAGCCGGATCTGGTTCAGCGCTGTAGCCACGGCTGGACGAGCGGCAGCGCCTGCCCCGCATCGGCGGTGCGATCGGCGCGCTGCCGGTCGCGCCGGACGCCGAGCTGCACCCACGTGAAGAGCGCATTCACGGCGATCATCATCGCGAGCAGGATGATGCCGAGCGCCAGCGCCGCGCCGAAGTTGCCGCGACTCTGCTCGAGCAGCACCGCGCCGGTCAGCACGCGCGTGTGCCCGGAGATGTTGCCGCCGACCATTACCGACGCCCCGACCTCTGAGATCGCCGCCCCGAAGCCCGCCATGATCGCGGCGAGCAGCGGCAGGCGCACCTCCTGAAGCAAGATCCAGAGCATCTGCAGGCGCGACGCGCCGAGGGCGTATACCTGCAACCGTAGCCGCGGCTGAAGCGACGCCAGCGCGGCGGCGGTGAAGCCCGTGATCACCGGCGTCGCGATCACGATCTGGGCGATGATCATCGCCCGTGTCGTGTAGATCCAGCCGAGACCGCCGAACGGCCCGCTCCGCCACAACAGGATCGCGATGACGAGGCCAACGACGACCGGCGGCAGCCCCATGCCCGTATTGACGAGCGTCAACGCAACGAACCTGCCGCGGAACTGCCGGAAGGCGAGCGTGGCCCCGAGGCCGATACCGAGAATCAGGCTGAGCGCCGTGGCAACGCCGGAGACGTAGACGGAGCGGAGGGCGATCTCGTACACGTCGCCGTCGTTGTGGAGCAGGAGACGGAACGCTTCTTTGAGCCCGTTGCCGATGAGATCCATGGCGGCCTATCCCGCCGGCTCTGCGCTGCCGGCGTCCGGGAAGAATAGCGGTTCGCCGAACTTGTCGACGCCGAACTGGCCGATGAACTTCTGCGTGTCCGGCCGCGTGATCCACGCCGCGAAGGCGCGCGCGCCAATGACGTTGACCTTGTCGTGCTTGTCCGGATTGACGACGACCACATGGTAGACGTTGAGCAGCTTCTTATCGCCCTGAAAGAGGATATCGAG
>JBBSDV010000057.1:0-16319 GCA_038240335.1 Dehalococcoidia bacterium | reverse complement strand
CGTCGAGAGCCTGCCACGTGAAGACGATTCGCTCTGACGGTACGACCTCGCGAAAGACGCCGATCATCGGATAGTCAGCGCCGCTCGGATCGCGCATCACGATGTGCATCCGACCACCAGGCCGCACGTCCACCTCGCAGACGGGGGTCGTGAAGCCCGCCGGACCCCACCACTGGGTAAGTTGCACCGGGTCGGTCCACGCGGCGAACACGAGCGCTCGCGGAGCATCGAAGGTTCGCGAAATCAAAATCTCGCCGTGTGGCCGATCGCTTGTGCTTTCTGTTGTCATGATTGCGCTTCCTATTCTCCTCGCATTGGCTTGAAGCACTACCTCACGCGTGCTTCGCCAGAAACTCCTCGAGTCGATCCCACGTCTCGGTCATCCCGTCGACCATGCCCATATCGAGCACCGACTTGAGATCCGCCGGCGATGCATATGTCGCGCGCGTCGTCAGCCGTGTCTTACCGTCGTATTCCGCAAACTCCACTACGACCTGCGCTTGGGCCATGCCGGGGGTCTCGTTCCCGTCCGCGTCGGTGAAAGCGTCGACGAACGCGATGCGCTCGGGCGAAACAATATCGCGGTACGTCGCCTTTCCCCACGCCTCCTCGCCGGCGGGGCCGCGCATGCAGTAACGCCAGACGCCGCCGGGCCGGAAGTCGATCTCGCAGAACTTCGTCGGCCAGAGCCGCGGTCCCCACCACTGCATTAGCGCGGCGCAATTCGAGAATGCCTTGAAGACCATTTCTTGTGGCGCATCGAACACGCGCGACATGACAAGGTCCCGTTCCGTAGGCTGTGTCACCGTTGTACTACTGGTTTTCTCACTCACCCGTTGCTCCTTCCGCTTCGTGCTCTTGCACTTCCTTCAAATACGCTTCGAGCCGATCGAGGCTCTGCTCCCAAAATTGGCGATAGTTCGCCACCCAGTCGGCGACGCCCCTCAGCGGCTCCGGCGCGAGCCGGCAGGGCCGCCACTGGGCGTCACGCCCGCGCGCGATCAGGCCCGCACGCTCGAGCACCTTGAGGTGCTTGGACACCGCCGGCAGGCTCATCGCGAACGGCGTGGCGATCTCCGTCACAGAGGCCTCGCCCGCCGCCAGCCGCGCGAGAATGGCCCGGCGCGTCGGATCGGCGAGCGCGGAGAACGTGGCGTCGAGTCTGTCGCTCGTCATCCTGGGTAACCTCGTGGTTAATTAACCTAATGGTAGATTATACGCCCGTCGAGTTCCTGTCAAGGCCACGAAGGCGTCTCGTCTCGATGCCTGTCGCTCCAAAGTAAGGACATCTACAACGCCGAGGCGATCGCGATCGCACTCGCTACAATGGGCGATGATTACTGCAAATGTCCGTCTCTTCGCCGGTCTCCATCAGCTGATCGGCGAGCGGGATCTCGAGATGCAACTGCCGGAAGGCGCGACGATTGAACAGTTGCGGAACAAGCTCGGCGAGGAGTATCCGCTGGTCCAAGCGTTTCTGCCGACGCTCGTGTGCGCGGTCGGCGAGGAGTACGTGCCCGGCGAGCACGTGCTCCACGACGGCGATCACGTCGCCCTCATCCCACCCGTGAGCGGCGGCTGATGTTCGAGATCACGGCCGACGCGCTCGACCCGGCGCGGCTCGTAGCGGCCGTGGGCCGCGATGAAAGTGGCGCGATCGCGTTGTTCTACGGCGTCGTGCGGAACGAGAATATGGGCCGCAACGTTCGCTACCTCGAATACGATGTCTACCCTGAGATGGCGATCAAGAAGATGCGGCAGGTTGCCGAGGAAGTGCATGCGACGTACGCGATCACCGGGATCGGCGTCCTGCACCGTGTCGGCCGGCTCGAGATCGGTGAGACGAGCCTGCTCGTCGCGGTCTCCTCCGCACACCGTGCCGCGGCCTTCGAGGCCTGTCACTTCGCCGTCGACCGGATCAAGCAGATCGTTCCGATCTGGAAGAAGGAAGTCTGGGACGACGGTGAGGAGTGGATCGAAGGCCACCGCCCAGACGTCCCGCCGCGGACTAGCGCGTAGCCGGATCCGGATGAGACGGGCGCCGGACTCGCGGCGTTCCCGACATCCCGCATGCATGCGGCCTGAAGTGCCCACGCCGGCATCTGAAATCAAGCAGTCGGAGAAGCATCACCGTCGTCAGCTTGCGATGGGTGTGCGTTCTTGCTCGAAGCAGGGGCTGCAATAGACGGGACGGTCCAGCCGCGGCACGAACGGAACGCTTGCGTCGCCGCCGCAGCCCGCGCACGTCACGGTCGTCATATCGCGATTGCCCGACGCCGTACGCTCGCGGCGACGGTTGTTGCGGCAGGCCGGGCAGCGCTGCGGCTCGTTGAGCAGCCCCTTTTCGACGTAGAAGCCCTGCTCTCCCGCTGTGAACACAAATGTGCTCGTGCAGTCGCGGCACGTTAACGTCTTGTCCTCCAACGTCACGGTAGGTTCCTCCTTGAGACAGCTAGTGACCAGACGGCGGCCGTTATGTTGTTCCCGATCTAGGCCGCGGATGAGAGCGAGTGTAGGCGACGAAAGAACTTAGCGTCAATAGATTTGGACGTGAATGTCGTTCCAGGTGCGGCTATGTCAATGCATCACGCACGATCCGCGTCCGAAGCAGATTGGTTGCCGCCCGCGAACAACCCGACACGGGCGAGGCCTCTCAGGGTAGAAAGCACCGGTTCAGGCAAACGCCGAGGTCCGTTCGTTCGCTCGTACACTGACTCATGCGCTTGTACCACTTCAGCGAAGAAGCCGGCATCGAGCGGTTCGAACCTCGCCCGCCACCACGCATAGCGTCTCTGGTTGCACCGGCCACGTCGGCGGGCGACGATGAGACGCCACTGGTCTGGGCAATCGACGAATGGCACGCACCGATGTATTACTTCCCGCGCGACTGTCCCCGGGCATGCTTCTGGCCCGGTGGCGACACGAGTGCTGCCGATCGCGAACGCTGGTTCGCGGGCGTCGACGCGAAGATGGTCATCGCCATCGAAGCAACGTGGCTCGACCGCGTGCGACGCACGGTGCTCTACCGCTATGACATGCCGCCGGAGACCTTCTCCTTCGCGCGCGACGATGACAGTGGCCATTACGTGAGCAGGCTCGCCGTCGAGCCGCGGAATGTCGAGCCGATGACCGATCTGCTCTCGTCTCTCGCCGACGCACACATTGAATTACGGATCACGCCGTCGCTACAGGGACTCTGGCAGCGGATCACCGAGACAACGTTGCACTTCTCCGGCACGCGGCTTCGCAACGCCCGAGGATGGCCGTCGTCCTAGTCGAAGACGACCGTCTTGTTGCCGTACACCAGGATGCGGTTGCGCAGGTGCAGATCGACGGCGCGGGCAAGGACGACGCGTTCGAGATCGCGTCCCTTGCGCACAAGATCGGTGACGGAGTCGCGGTGGCTCACGCGCGCCACATCCTGGTCGATGATAGGTCCCTGATCGAGCGCTGCCGTTGCATAGTGTGCCGTGGCGCCAATGATCTTGACGCCGCGTTCGTGCGCCTGGTGATAGGGCCGGGCGCCGGCGAAGGCCGGCAGAAACGAGTGATGGATGTTGATGATGCGCTCTGGGTAGCGGCGCACGACGTCGTCGCTGAGGATCTGCATGTACCGGGCGAGGATCACGAGGTCGATGCGATGCGCTTCGAGCTGCTCGACGATGCTCGCTTCCTGCGCCGCCTTCTCGCCCTTGGCGATTGGCAGGTGTGCGTACTGCGGCCCGAACTCGGCGACGATTGCGCGCGCGTCGTCATGGTTGCTGATGACGAGCGGGATCTCCGCGCGTAATTCTCCCAACCGCCAGCGCGCCAGGATGTCGTACATGCAGTGCTGCATGCTCGACACGAGGAGCGCGACTCGCGGCACGTAGTCCGAGAAGCGCAGACTCCATGTCATTCCGAAGCGCTCGGCGATCGGTGCGAACGCTGCCTGGATATCGCCACGCTCGATCGCGAAGCCCGAAAGCTCCCATTCGACGCGCTGGAGGAAGACAGCCTCCTCGATGTCGGTGTGCTGATCGGCATGGACGATATTGCCGTCGTGCCGGTACAGGAAGTCGGAGACAGCTGCGACGAGACCCTTCTGATCGCTGCACGACAGCAGCAGCACGGCGGTGACGCTCATGACCGTAAGCGTAACCGGTGGGAACGGCGAGGCGGCTATCGAGCGGACAAAGCGTTCCGATTCGTGCACCAGTCGTCCTATCGAAAGCACTGGCGGTCAGCAGCGGTGCTGGCATTTCGCCAACACCAGAGCGGTTGGAGACACGTCCAGAATGGGTATGTAACGGCACACGCCTTGGCTGTTATGGTCTTGGTATACATTTTTCGCGGGAGGAGACGGTCCCAGGTGCTTACGATCCCTAACACGCTTCCCCTCTTGTTCGCCCTGCAGACGCTCGCCGACGGGCGTACTGCAGCGCATATCGCCGAAGAGCGCGATTCGGACGGCGATCGCTTGCGTTCGGCGATGACGGAGCTGCTGTTGCGACCGGCGCTGATTGCTCCGGACGACATGGCTCCGGGATGGCGGCTCGATCCAAATGCGGGTGGGTCTCCCGATCCGGACATTGCGAACGACGTGCGATCGGTGTTCATTGCCGATCTCGATGTAAGGCTGAGCCACGAGGAGAGCGGAGACGTCGTCCGCCAGCACGTCGGCATTCTGCCGCGTTGGGCGCTGCGCTCGTCGCATGCAAACGCTATCGACCGGCCCATCGGAGGACGCGCGTCTCGCGACCTGGCAGTGACCCGGCATGGCGTCGTCGTCGTCACGATCGCGTTTCGCGCGGGCGAGCGTTCGAGCGGAATGGATCGCGATGCGCTCGTGCGAGAGGCAGACCAGCGCTGCGCATCGCTCGCCGGTGTGCTGCGCTAACTGATGTGAACGACGTAGCTGGAAGCTCGACGCGGGATCTCAGCCTTCCCCATTGTGTTGAAAAGCGCGCATATGCGCGGCACCACACATAGCGACTGGCGAATACGCTATGGAGCGAAGTCCGTGCACGTCACGGGAGACGGATCGCCGGCCGTCGCCATGGCGCAGCACGCGCTCCGGCTTTCATTGCACAACGGTCCATTGCTGTCGCCGACGACCGCGGCGAGCGCGAGCGCGGCCGGGAACGCGAGCAAAAGCATCGTCGCGAGCACGATTGCCGCAAGACGCAACGGTTTGCGGGCGGGCAGCCGGCCGAGAGCAGTGCGAGCTCCCGCATGATCCGAACCAGACCACGTAGTCTCGCGTCGCGGCATGCGGCGGATCATCTCGAAGGTCCGTTCGTCGTGATTTGATGCATACACCGAGCGTAGTCCGTTGATGTCAACGAATCGCATGTCACACGTAAACCAGCTGTAAATACGGACTGCCGCGCGGTACTCTGCCGTCCGAACCAACAACGGTCGACGTCCAACCCCGTTCGGCCCTGCAAATCAACTTCCGGACGCCCTCGCCGTCGATCATCCGCCGGGAAGCTCGAGAACGGCAAACGTGGCATGACACCATCCGACAACAGCGCAGCGCGGCTTCATCGCCAGGCCGGAGAGCGGGCGGAAGCGGCGACGCTCTGGGACGACGCCGTGCGCGCGTACGAGGCGGCGCTCTCGAGCATCGTCGCCGCCGAGGGCGAGGAGGACGAGGCGGCGCTGCTGACGGCGCTCGGTCGTTGCTACTGGAACATGTCCGAAGCGAGCATGGCCTGGCGCACGCTGCGCCGTGCGATCGCGCTGTACCGCGAACGGGGCGACGGCACCGGCATGGCGCGCGCGACGCTCGAGATCCTGCGCATCTGGGGGCCGCCTGATCGGCAAGCGGCGATGACGCAGGACGCGCTCGATGCACTGGGCGATGCGGATCCGTACCTGCGCGCCCGGCTGCTGATGCGATTTCGCTGGAGGGAGGGCGATTCCGCTTCGAAGTTTGACGAAGCGATGGCGATTGCCGAACAACATCAGTTCGGCGATCTGCTGCTCGCGCGCGCCGGCGCAGACGCATGGAATGCGTACGCTGATGGGCGACCGGCTGACTTCGTGCGCATGCAACTCGGCACGCACGAACAATGGGTGGCGTACAAGCAGCACGACGACGCGGCAGCGACACTCCGCGCCGCCGGCTTCACAGCGCTCGAGATGGGCGATCTCGACGGCGGGTATGCCCTCGCTCTACGAACGGCTGACTATGCTCGCGGGGTGCACCTCCGATTTACTCAGCAACTAGGACTGGTCGACGCGGCCGGCGTGCCGTTCGCGCGCGGCGACTTCATCGGCTGCGAAGCGCTCCTCTCGCAGCTCGAGACGAATACCGACTTTCGCGCCGACCTGTACCGGCTCTGGATGATCGAGCTGGGAGGCGACACGCGCTCCGCAGTCGCGATGATGGTGAATCCCGAGCGGGCGGGTAGGGCGCCGACGGCGATGTCGCAGACGCACGGTGGGGCTGCCGGTGTTCTGTATCGCGCGGGCAACGAGGATGCCGCGCGGCATGAGTTGCAATCGTGGCACGAGATCGCACGGCGCGATGACTCGGCGCTGTGGATGGAATCGCCGGCGCTGGCCGACTGCATCGTGGCGCTCGGCGACGATCGGCTCGTCGGCGATGTCGCGGCTGCGTTCGAGACGAAGCCAGGCGCGGCCGCGAAGTACTCGACATTGCAGGGACGCGCGCTCGCTCCGGCGCGCGGGATGGTACTGCTGCGCCTCGGCCGCATCGACGAAGCTGCGCAGGTGCTTGGCGATGGCGAAGCATGGTGCGAGCGCGAGCGCTGCACCGTCGACCGCGCGCTGTGCCATGTGGGGCTGGCGGATGTCGCGGAAGCGCGAGGTGATCTCGAGGGCGCTCGTGCGCATCTGGGGCGCGCCGCCGCCACGTTCGAAGTGCAGCATGCCCAACTCTGGCTCGATCGCCTCGTTGCAGCTCGCGCGGCGCGCTACTAATGCACCTGAGCGCATTGTCGGCCCGACGAGGGATTGCGCTTCTGAACGACCGGGGTTCCTATGGGTGGTGGCACAGCTCTGGGATCGTCGTGCCGGTTGATCTCGCCATTAATGCCTATTAACCCCCTGTTAACGCGACGTGGGTACGCTCGGATCGAATGCCAACCATCTTGAGGAGGAGGTTGGGTGGAGTGCTTGAAGCAAAGAAGGAGAACGTACAGGGTGATTGTTTCGAAGATGAAGGGCAGAACGCTCTTCGCGCTAATCGCGATTGCGGCAACCGGCGCGGCCCTGCTGCTATCGGCGTGCGGCACGAGCACGAGCGATAAGGACAAGACCGCGACGGCGGTGGCGAAGCAGCCGACGGCTGCCGCCACGAAGGCGACGACGGCGGCGGCGGGATCCACGACGACGGGCAGCCAGACCAGCACGACTGGAAGCAGCATTCCGTCGGACGTTGGCAAGGGTGACAGCGCGCAACTGACCGGTGCGGGCGCGACGTTCCCGAATCCGCTCTACACGCGCTGGTTCTCCGATTACAAATCGTCCGTGGCGCCCGGCGTCGAAGTGAACTATCAGTCGATCGGCTCCGGCGGCGGCATCAAGCAGATCACCGAGAAGACGGTCGACTTCGGCGCGAGCGACGCGCCGATGTCGGACGACGAGCTGTCCAAGGCGCCGGGCATCCAACACGTGCCGACGACACTCGGGGCCGTCGTCATCACGTACAGCCTGGATGGTGTGTCGGCGCCGCTCAAGCTGGACGGCCCGACGCTCGCGCAGATCTTTCTCGGCAAGATCACGAAGTGGAACGACGCGGCGATCGCGGGCCAGAACAGCGGCGTCACGTTACCATCGGCCGAGATCGTCGTCGTTCACCGCGCCGATGGAAGCGGCACGAGCTTTGTCTTCACCGACTATCTTACGAAGGTGAGCACGGACTGGGCGAGCGGCCCCGGCACGAGCAAGAACCCGCAGTGGCCAACGGGCATCGGCGGTCAGGGCAACGACGGCGTCACGCAACAGGTGAAGCAGAACAAGAACTCCATCGGCTACGTCGAGCTTCTCTATGCGAAGAGCAACAACCTGCCAGTGGCGGAGATCAAGACGAAGTCCGGCGACTATGTCACGCCGACGGTCGACAGCACATCGCTCGCAGCGACCGGCGTCTCGATACCAGCGGACTACCGTGTCAGCATCGTGGACTCGCCGGCGAAGGGTGCATATCCGATAGCGAGTTTCACGTATATCCTGCTCTACAAGGATCAGCCGAACGCAGCCAAGGGCAAGGCGCTCGTCGATCTGCTTTGGTGGGCGATCCACGATGGACAGAAGACGACGACGGAATTGAATTACGCGCCGCTGCCGGCGCCGGTCGTGAAGATGGTCGAGAAGACGTTGACGACGGACATCACGTCGGGTGGGCAGCCGCTCCTCAAGTAAGTACGAGTACGTACACGCGCTAGCGGCGGGACATGTACGATGCCCGCCGCCATGCGCACGCCGCAGGTACTGATGCAGGTTTCCGACGCACAAGAGCCGCGCCGGGCGCGCGATTCGCGAAGCATCCTCGGCCGCGCTGACCCGCGCGAGCAGGCGTTCCGGGTGATCGTGTCGGCGTTCGCCGTCGGTGTTCTGCTGCTCGTCGTCGCCATCCTCTATGAATTGACGCGCGGCGCGTGGCCGGCGATCCATCGATTCGGCCTGCCGTTCATCTGGTCGACGGAATGGAACCCGCCGAAGCAGCAGTTCGGCGCGCTGCCGTTCATCGCCGGCACGCTGATCACATCGCTGTTGGCGCTGGTCTTCGGCACGGTCGTCGGCGTCGGAGCGGCGCTGTTTCTCGTCGAGTTCGCGCCGCGATGGATCCGGGTGCCGGTGTCGTACATGGTCGAGCTGCTGGCGGCGATTCCGAGCGTCGTGTACGGACTGTGGGGAGTGTTTGTCCTCGGTCCGTGGATTCAGCATACGGCGGGTCCCCTGATCCTCGACTACTTCTCGTGGCTGCCGTACGTACACGGGCCGCCGCTCGCCGTCGGCATCTTTGCGGCGGTGTTGATCCTCACGATCATGATCCTGCCGACGATCGTCGCCATCTCGCGCGACGTGATCGCGGCGGTGCCGCGTTCGCAGCGCGAAGGGATCCTGGCGCTGGGCGCGACGCGGTGGGAGATGATCCGCATCGCGGTGCTGCCGTACGCGCGTTCCGGCGTTCTCGGCGCGGCGATCCTCGGGCTGGCGCGGGCGATCGGCGAGACGCTGGCGGTGGCGCTCGTGATCGGCAACAACACGAACGTGCCGGACTCGATCTTTTCGCCGGCGTACACGATGGCGAGCGTGATCGCGAACCAATTTCGCGAGGTCGAGAACGATATGCACCTCGCGGCGCTGATCTACATCGGTCTGCTGCTGCTGTTGATCACGCTCGTCGTCAATGCGATCGCGCGGCTGCTGGTCTGGCGCGTGACGAAGGGCCAGATCACGACGGTGATCGAGTGATTGCGTCTGCGCCGTCGCCGGCAGCGCCGCCGAGGCGTCCCGGCAAGAATCGGCGGCAGCGGCGCGTTACGAACGCGATCGCGACGTCGGCGATCGTCGCAGCCGGCATCGGCGTGATCGTGCCGCTTCTGGCCATACTGCTGTTTCTGCTCGTCAAGGGGCTGCCGGCGCTCAATCTCGATCTCTTTGTCAAGAATCCGGGACCGACGGGGGTCGCGGGCGGCGGGATCAAAAGCTCGATTGTCGGCACATTCGTGCTGCTTGGCCTGGCGCTGCTGATGGGGCTGCCAGCGGCGATCGCGACGGGTATCTTCCTGGCCGAGTACGGGCGGAACCGGTTCGGATTTGTCGTGCGGTTCGTCGTCGACGTGCTCGCCGGCGTGCCGTCGATCACGATCGGCATCTTTGTGTACACGGCCATCGTCCTGCGGATGGGCAAGTTCAGCGCCTTCGCGGGCGGCGTCGGACTGGCGTTGATCATGCTGCCGATCGTCAGCCGCGTAACGGAAGAGATGCTGCTCCTCGTGCCGCAGATCACGCGGGAGGCGGCGTACGCGCTCGGCGTGCCGAAATGGCGGACGATCATCAGCGTTGTGTTGCCGGCGGCGTCGGGCGGCATCATGACGGGCGTCGTGCTGGCGGCGGCGCGCGTCGCGGGCGAGGCAGCGCCGCTGCTGTTCACGGCGCTTGGCAATAACTTCTATAGCACGAGCGTCTTCCGGCCGATCGATGCCCTTCCTCTGCGCGTCTTTACCTATGCGACGGGTCCTTTCGCGTATCAGCATGAGCAGGCATGGGCGGGCTCGCTCGTGCTCGTTGCGATGGTCTTGCTGCTGAGCATCGGCGGCCGGCTGGCGCTGTCGCGGCGGGCGCGATGAACGCACCGCAGCCGCGAGCGCCGGCATCGCAGACCGGCGCGGAGATCCCTGAGGCGATGATTGTCGCGGAAGGGCTGACGGCGCGGTACGGCGCGAAGATCGCGATCGCCGATGTGAACCTGCGGGTAGCGACGCACAAGGTGACGGCGATCATCGGGCCGTCGGGGTGCGGCAAGTCGACGCTGCTGCGTTGCCTGAACCGGATGCACGAGGTTGTCCGCGACGCGCGCGTCGAGGGGCGCGTGCTGCTCGACGGCGAGGACATTTACGGCCGCGATATCGATGCGTCGGAGATCCGGCAGCGGGTCGGCATGGTCTTCCAGCGGCCGAATCCGTTCCCGACGCTTTCGATCAAGGGCAATGTTGCGGCGGGCGCCAAGCTGATCGGCCACCGGGGCAGCGAGCTCGAGGCGCTGATCGAGTGGGCGCTGCGAAAGGCGGGATTGTGGCAGGAGGTGCGCGACAAGCTGAACACGCCGGCGATCGCGCTCTCCGGCGGCCAGCAACAGCGGCTGTGCATCGCGCGGTGCATCGCGGTGCGGCCGGAGGTGCTCTTGATGGACGAGCCGTGCAGCGCGCTTGATCCGATCGCCACGCTGGTCATCGAAGACTTGATGCGGGAACTGGCGCGGGAGTACACAATCGTCATCGTCACGCACAACATGCAGCAGGCGGCGCGCGCCTCTGACTTCACCGCGTTCATGCTGGCGGGGGAGGACAGGCAGGGGCGGCTGGTCGAATTCGCCGACTCGAACGCCATCTTCACACGGCCGAGCGACGAGCGCACGGAGGCGTACGTGACGGGCCGGTTCGGCTGATGGCAGCTTGTCGCTGACCGCTGCTTCCGTTGGTGGCGGCTGAGCCATCATTCTCGGTTCGCGACGACGGTCGAAAGCGGGCGCGAGCGGGCTTGTATCGTTATGTAATCGTTTAGCACTTTTGGCCTTCCGGCGATCGCTGTTCGGAACTCGCCGTCCCCGCCGCGGCGCCTTGGAAGTCGAACGAGCGAGGCAGCCGAGTTTCTTATGTAATCGTTTGGCACTCTTGCCCGTTCGGCGGCGCGAATCCGCATGTCGCCTAGATTGAGTCGATGCATGGCTACGACTGTGGCGATCCAAGGGCGGCGTCGGTACAGCATTGCACGGGCATGCGACGAACTCCGACCGGGTGGCGGCATGAGGCGTCGTAACGGTTCGTCAGGTTTCGTGACGAGTCGGCCTCCGCGTTATTCGACTTCTTCGCATCATTCGCCGTGTCCGCTCTCGCGTACTCGGAACAGTTGTGAGGCGGAGGAAGAAGGTCCTGGGGGAACCCCAGACCCCCGCAGAGTGCGCTGCGCGCTCTACACTCCCGGCTTGACTGGCGGCGCGAATGTTCGGGGGCACCCCCGAACTCGTGTACGCTCCCCGTCCACGGCGGGGCCCGCAGAGCCGCTGCGCTCTCCGCACTCGCTTTTGTTTCTCGCGTCCGGCTTCCCGCTTAGCGGGCCGTGTTACCATGCAGCACCATGCTGACCAAGCGGATTATTCCGTGCTTCGACGTTGACAACGGGCGCGTCGTTAAGGGCATCTCGTTTGTCGAGTTGCGGGATGCGGGCGATCCTGTCGCGCTCGCGAAGCTCTACGACGCGGAGGGTGCCGACGAGCTCGTGTTTCTGGATATCACGGCATCGAGCGACAACCGCTCGACGACCTATGACATGGTGGCGCGCACTGCGGACGAGGTCTTCATCCCGTTTACCGTCGGCGGCGGCGTTCGGAGCGACCTCGACGTGCGGGTGATGCTCGAACTCGGCGCCGATAAGGTCTCGCTCAACAGCGCTGCGGTCGCCGATCCGAAGCTCGTGGGTGTTTGCTCGCAGCGTTTCGGGGCGCAGTGCATCGTCGTCGCGATCGATGCGAAGAGCGTTGGCCGCGGCAAGTGGGAGGTGTTCACGCACGGCGGTCGGCGGGCGACAGGGCTCGATGCCGTCGAATGGGCGAAGCAGGTGGTCGCGCTGGGCGCGGGGGAGTTGTTGCTGACCAGCATGGACGCGGACGGCCACAAGGACGGCTATGATCTGCCTCTGACGCGGGCGATCAGCGAGGCCGTCGAGGTGCCGGTGATCGCGAGCGGCGGCTGCGGCAGTCCCCAGCACATGGTCGATGCGGTCATCGAGGGCAAGGCCGACGCGGTGCTCGCGGCCAGCATTTTTCACTTCGGTGAATATTCGATCGGGGCGACGAAGCGGCATATGCAGGCGCAGGGCGTGCCGGTTCGAATGTAGCCCTGTCGCCGAATCACCACAGCAGCTCTCAGACCCAACAGGCGCGTCGGCCGGACCGAGCGAGGGGTGCGCGATCGCGGGCTCGCGGGGCGAGAACGCGCGATGCGAGTCAAAAGGAGACATAGGCAGCGATGCTGAATTTCAACCCACAGGGCCTGATCCCGGCCGTGATTCAGGACGACGAGACGGACGCGATGCTGATGCTGGGCTATATGACGCCCGAGACGTTCGAGATGACGAAGCAGAAGGGCCAGGTCGTGTTCTGGAGCCGGAGCCGGAAGGAGATCTGGCACAAGGGGGCGACGAGCGGCGACTTCCTCGAGGTGCGCTCGATGAAGGCGGACTGCGAGCTCAACTCGCTGTTGATTCGGGTGAAGATGGTTGGCGACGCGGTGTGTCACACGGGTGCGAAGAGTTGTTATTTTCGGGAGATTGACGAGTAGGGGGTTTCACGGCGAAGACGCGAAGGGCGCGAAGGTGCGCTTGACGGTGCTAGCCTGTGACGGCGGCGAGGGCGGGGCATTCGGGGGGGTCGAAGAAGACCCTTCGATGGCGCTCTGGGTGACAAGGACGGTGGTTCGCTGCTTGCTAGCCGATGGACGGCGGCGAGGCGGACATTCGGGGGCGGTCGAAGAAGACCCTTCGCTGGCGCTCTGGGTCACAGGGATCATGCTTCGCTGCTTGCTAACCGGTGGGGCGGAGGAGGCGGACATTCTGGGTCGGCCGATCGAGACCTTTCGCTGGCGCGCTCCGTGACGGGCACCAAGGCTCGTTGCGAGAATTGAATTGCGCCGACGTCGACGATTACCAACATGGAGAACCGCCGATACAGCCTCGAAGCGTGCTCCGACGAACGACGACTGTCTACGGCGAATTCGCCTACGGCACTAAGGCCCACCGCTTCGGCAGCCGGTAGATGAACGTGTTGCCGGTCATCCGCTGGCCGTCGAAGATCTCGCCGCGGCCGTTGCGGGTGATCGCCTGGTAGCCGTTCTGTAGCGTGATGATTCGCTTGTCGATGAGGTTGAAGACGACGCCACCCGCCTGCACGGGGCGCAGGCTTGCCTCGCGTGTCACTTCGTCGACGACGCGAAAGAGCGGTGACTCGTCGGGGCGCGCCTGCGCGAGGGCCGCATGGACGGCGGCGTAGTTCCCCGGCACGTTGCGCTCGTCGAACATCGCCAGGCCGTTCGCCACATGCTCGCCGAGGCCGGCATAGTACGGCGCGGCGCCGGCAAGCAGGTCCGTCAGCGTCCCTGGATCGGCGGTGCACGAGCGCAACAGCGCGGGCAGCGCCTCGCCGTGGGCGACAAAGCTGACGCCTCCGGCCGCGTCGATGATGGTCAGTCGAAAGAGGTTCATTACCCAACCAGAGTTGTGAGGCCGCCGTTTTTGAAGGTAACATTCGACTCCGAACCCTGTCAAAACGAACATCCTCCCTTCAGGCCCGGATGCGGCAGGCAGCGTCCACCCGCTGATCGCCCATGCGTGATCCTTATCCGCGCGCCGTTTCGCAGGTCGCCCTGGTCGTGCTGTCGATCGCGCTATTCGCGACGTTCGCTGCCGGCTGCAGCGGCTCGAAGAAGCCGCTAGCGAGACCGACGGGAGACGCCGCTACGATCGCCGCGACGGCGCCGCCACCGACGCTCACTCCCGTTAGCCCGACAGCGGTCCCGCCATCGCCGACGCCGACCGCGCTGCCCGCCGATCCGAAGCTCGGCGAGCGTCTCCGCTACGAGGGCGACTTCGCCGGCGCCGCGCGCGTCTTCGGCGCGATCGCGGTGCAGAAGAAGGGTCAGCAGCAGCAGGACGCGCGCCTCGCGCAGGCGCGGCTGCTTGTCCGACTGAGCCGGCCGGCCGAAGCGAAGCCGGTGCTCGAGGCGTATCTCGCCGTTGCCGGAGACAGCGCTGGCGGCAGCGAGGCGCAATACATGCTCGCATCGACGCTCGACGACCTCCGTGACGAGACAGGCTCCCTTGCCGCCTATGACGCCTACATCGCCGCCGGCGGGCCGCTGTTCGGCTTCGCGCGCATCGAGCGGGCGAAGCTGCTCGCTCGCCTCGGCCGCGCGCCCGACGCGGAGCAAGCCGCCGCGGGAGTGCTGGCGGACACGACGCTGCTGCCGTCGTTCACGGCGTCGTTCACGCTGAGCATGGGCAGGGCGTACGAGCAGGGGCGCAACGATCCGGCCGCGCTCGTTTGGTACGACCGCGCCAAGACCGAGAGCGGCGATGTCGCCTCCGCGAGCGCGCGGGCCGGCGCCGTGCGGAAGCGCCTCGGCGACCCCGCCTGGGTCGATGACTATCTGCTCGTCGTCAAGAGCTTTCCCGGCAGCGGGCCAGCTGTCGACCTGCTCGAACAGCTCAACGTTGCGGCGGTGCCGGTCGGCGAGTTTGACCGCGGCGTGGTCGACTATCTTGCGCACCGCAACGACGACGCGCGCGCGGCGTTCCTACGGGCGGTCGCGGCCGGCGATTCGCCCGCCGACTCGTCGTACTACCTCGGTGCGCTCGATGAACGAGCTGGCGACAAGCCGGCGGCCATCATCGACTATGGCCATGCGTACGAGTTCGACGCGCAATCGAGCCGCGCCGACGATGCGCTGTGGTGGCGGGCGCGGCTGCTCGAGGGCGCTGGGCGGCTCGACGAGGCGGCGTCGCTGTACCAGACGCTCGTCGCCGGCTATCCGCAATCGACCTGGCGCAGCGACGCCGAGTTCCGGCGCGGGCTCGTGCGATACAAAGCGAAGAACTATGGCGGCGCGTTTACGACCTGGTCGCAGATCGTGCCCTCGGCGACGGGTGGTGACGCGCTGCGCGCGCGCCTCTGGCAAGGACGCGCGCTCGTCGCCGCAAACGACCCACTGGGAAGGCCGGTGCTCGAGCAGCTCGCTGCCGATCCGGCTGCCCGCGGTGACTTCTACGCGTTGCGCGCCGAAGTGCTCCTCGGCAAGAACATCGGCGACGACGGCAAGTCGCCACGCACCGACGATACGCCGGAGTGGTCGAAGATCGCGGCGTACGTGACGGGCATCACGGGCAGCATTCCAGCGACGACGGCGCCGCAACAAGCTGTCATCGACGCCGACCCTCGCTGGGCGATGGCGGACTCGCTCGATGTGGTGGGATTGCGCTCCCAATCGACGGCGGTGTTCCGTTCGCTCATCCCGGCGGCGGCCCCGGCCAACGTCGACGTGCTGTTTCACGTGACGCGACGACTGCAGGAGGCCGGCCACGCCAGCCTGGCAGCGCGGGCGGCGACGAAGCTGATCGCCGCGCTGCCGCCACAGTCGATTTCGCCGGATGACCTGCTCCGAGTCGCCTATCCGATGGCGTACGGGGATCTCGCGTTCGATGCGGCGAAGGAGCAGGGTGTCCCGCCGCTGCTGCTGCTCGCGCTCGTGCGGCAGGAGAGCCTGTACGACGCCGATGCCGGCTCGGGCGCCGGAGCGCTGGGCCTGACGCAGGTCGTGCCGGGCACCGGTTCGACGATTGCCGACGAGCTCGGCGTCGGAGGGTTCGTCGCCGGCGATCTCTTCCAGCCGAAGCTGAATCTTCGCATCGGCGCGAACTACCTGGCATCGCAGCTCGAGTCGTTCGATGGAAACCCGTACGAGGCGCTCGCGGCATACAACGGAGGCCCGGGCACGGCATCAAACGCGCTCGACGCGAGCGGCGACGACGTGGATCTGTTTGTCGAAGAGCTGGAGTTCGGCGAGACGAAGTCGTACGTGAAGCTGGTGATG
>JBBSDV010000056.1:0-16353 GCA_038240335.1 Dehalococcoidia bacterium | reverse complement strand
ATCGCCGTCGCCGGCGATCACCAGCTGCCGCGGAAACTCGTGCAGCGATGCGATGACGAGCGCGACGCCGGGCATCGGCGGCGCGGCGGTGGCCGTCGCCCGCACCTGCACGACGTGCGTGCCCGCCGCCAGCGCCGATGTGAGGCCGTTGACGCTGTCCTCCACGGCGACGCACTCCGCCGCGGAAAACCCGAGCTTCGATGCAGCGAGCAGGTACGGTGCAGGCTCTGGTTTCGTCGCCGCCACCATGTCTGCCGTCGAGAGCACGTCGAACAGCCCGTCGAGCCCCGCGCCGGGCAGGATCGCCTCGACCCAGCGCTGGTACGAGGCCGTGCAGAGCGCCATTGGCACGCCGCGAGCGCACAGCTCGTCGAGCAGCTCGCGCGCGCCGGGAAGCGGCGGCCGCGGCTGCCGCAGGCGCGCCATCAGCACCGGCTCATACTCCACAAGAATGGCATCGAGCGTCACCTGCATCGAGAAGCGCGCGATCATGCCGGTCCACATCGCCGGCGTCGCCGAGCCGATGAACTGCTCGTAATCGTGCAGCGAGATCGTGTGGCCGTAGCGCGCGAGGATGTCGTTAACCGCGGCGTGAAACGCCGGCTCGCTGTCGGTCAGCACGCCATCCATATCGAACAGCACGGCGCGAAACGGCGCACGCGGTGGTTCGGTCACGAACCCGGCTTCGGCGTGAACTCGGTGTAGGCGCGGCTCGGCGTCGGCGACATCTGCCCCTGGTACTTGCTGCGCAGCGAAGCGCTGCCGTACGGCCGGTCGACGGGCGTCGACATGCGCATGAAGCTCAGCTGGCCGATCTTCATGCCGAAGTGCAGCGCGATCGGCATCTTCGCCACGTTCGAGAGCTCGAGCGTCAGCTTGCCGTGCCAGCCGGGATCGACGAATCCGGCCGTCGCGTGGATCAGCAGTCCAATCCGGCCGAGCGAACTCTTGCCTTCGACCTGCGACAGGATGTCATCTGGTAGCGTCAGCACCTCAAGCGTGCTCGCGAGCACGAACTCGCCGGGGTGGATGAAGAACGGCCGCTCGCCGTCGATGATCACCTCGTCCGTCAGGTCGTCCATCGGTTCGCGCACGTCGATGTAAGGCCGGCTGCTCACCTTGAAGACGCGGAACACACAGTCGATGTGCACGTCGACGCTCGCCGGCTGGATGTCGTCCGGATCGAGCGGGTCGATCGCGATTCGTCCCTTCGCGATCTCCTCCTTGATTGTGCGGTCGCTGAGCACCATGCAGCGAGATTATCGCGTTTCGCCGCGGCGCGTTAGCCGTATTGTGAGACGCATGCCGCGCTGTAGCCGTGGCAGCGCCGCCGGCGGTGCTCCGGCGGTGTGTCCTTCACTTATGCTTTTTGTTGGTTCGTGTACGTGGATCATCGTCGGCGCCGTCCGACTTACTCAACTCATATACGCCGTGTCCGCTTGGGCGTACGGAATGCATTTTAAGAGAGAGAGTTGGGGAGCCCCAACCCACGGCAGAGGCGCTGCGCTCTTGGCACTCCCGCTTTACCTCGACTGCAGTGGGAATCGAGATGTCCTTGGTCACAGGAATCTCGTAACTGAGAATCCTCAGAAGCGTGCCGGCCCGCCGCAGCATCAGATCGCGCTTCCTCGGCCGAGATCTGATGCACGGGGTACTCGCGCTGCGAGCTAGTGCGCATTGGGGCGATGCAGCAGCGTCGTCGTTAGTTGCGACCGCAAGCACGAGCGAGGGGATGAGGATGATCGATCATCAGCGCCGGGGCTCTTCGCGGCCAGCCTCGCGGCGGCGTGCGTCCATCGCCGCGATGCTGCTCGCTGCGTTCGCGCTGGCTGGCTGCGCCCGCAGCTCGTCGCCGATCCCCGCCGCGAGCCCGCAGCCGCGTCCGCCCGTAGCGACGATGAACGGCTCGCCGCCGCTATCCGATGGCGACCACGCATCCTCGCCGCCCGCACGGAACTCCATCGGCGTTCTCGACTCAGGAGGCGCCACCGCACCGGCTGTGTCCGTCGACCGCGGCTCAGGAGCTGCGAGCGGGAGTGGCGCCGGCCCGGCCGCAACAGGCGGCCCGCCAACGAGCGCAAAGAACACCATCTCCCCCGGTACCGGCGATACGCGATCCCTCGCTCCGGCGATCGCGCCCGACACCGGGGCCGTGGGTGGTGGAGACGCTGCGTCGACCACCGGCGACCTCAGCGGCGGGCTCGCACTCCCGGCAGGCACGCCGGTGCTCTCGATCCCGCGAAACGAGACGATTGTCGCTGTGGCCACGCCGACGGCAACCATCGCACCGACGGCGACGCCGAGTGCCGCTGCCCCGCCGTCGCTCGGCGGATGCCAGATGTTCCCCGCGAACAACCTTTGGAACCAGGACATCTCCCGGATTCCCGTCGATACGAACTCCGCGACGTACATCGGCAGCATCGGCGCGAGCGGTTTCCTTCACGCCGACTTCGGCGGCGGCGGCGCCTATGGCATTCCGTACGTCGTCGTGCCGCAATCGCAGCCGCTCGTGCCGATCAACTTCACCGCATACGGCGACGAGAGCGATCCCGGGCCGTATCCGATACCGCTCACCGCGCCGGTCGAGCAAGGCAGCGACGCGCATGTGCTCGCGCTCCAGCAGGGCACGTGCAAGCTGTTCGAGATGTTTGGCACGCAGGCGACCGGCGGCGGCTGGAACGCAGCATCCGGCGCCATCTTTGATCTTGCGTCGAACGCGCTGCGGCCGCAGTCGTGGACCTCCGCGGACGCCGCCGGCCTGCCGATCCTCCCCGGCCTCGTGCGCTACGACGAGGTGCAGGCCGGCCACATCAACCACGCCGTGCGCTTCACCGTGAACACGGTACAGCGAGCCTGGATCGATCCCGCAACGCACTACGGCACGAGCACCAGCGCCGCGCGCCCGCCGTACGGCGCGAAGCTGCGGCTCAAGGCGAACTTCGACGTCACGCCGTACCACGGCGAGGCGCGCGTCGTTCTCGATGCGCTGAAGACGTACGGCATGATCGTCGCTGATCAGGGCTCGAGCTGGTTCATCACCGGTGCCGCCGATCCCCGCTGGGACGACAACGACCTCAACCAGCTCAAGGCCGTCCCCGGCAGCGCCTTCGAAGTCGTCCAGCTCTCGACGATCCACTATCCGTAGTTCCCGACGCCGCAGTTTCGCGTGTTGGCCGACCGTCGGCCCGGGGATTGGAACTCGATGTTAAATGGCGGCGTCCGCGGTCATTGGGTGCTGTCGTGCGTTTGGATTATGCTTCGGAAAACATGTAAGGCGACGCTCTCGAACGAACACCTCTGTCGCATAGCTCCTCCCCGACATGTCGGCTTGCGACTCCCGCGGTCCGCCTCCCGCGAACGCGTCGGGCGGCCCACTTGCCGCTTCGTGCATCTCGTCACCCCTCCACGCCTCTCACCTCCACCGCCGTCCCACCTCCCGCCTCCGCTTCTCACGTCCCGCTTCCGACGCCTTACCACCCCGACAATGCGACGAAACTTAGATGAAACTGGGTCAAGCCGAACCATTTGCATCACGTCGATTCTGGTTATCTGGAAGCAGCGAAACGCGCCACGGTTCAGGCAAAGAGGATCGAGTCATGCCAGCACCAACGACCACCCCCACGAAGACCGATGCGCCCGCCCGCGAAGAGCCTCGGTTCAACCCGGAGCGCCACTACAACCCGGAGCGGCTCTGCCCGTCGCAGCGCCGCGACGCCGAGAAGTTCTCGCGGCCGTGATGCCGTCGTTGGTGCGGACGCCCATCGATCCGCCGCAGTCGTTTGCGGACACGCACACGCTCGTCGCGCAGCGGTATGCCGGCTTCTTTCTCGGCCACCCGTTTCGCGCCGCGCAGCAGCGCATCGGCCCGGAAGCGATCCAGATCGACTGGAACACGCCGTGGCGCGAGCCCGCCGTCGTCTCGGACGACTGCGTCTTTTGCGGCCGGCTCTCCGATGACGAGGCGGTGCGCCGCGTCGCCGGCTACCAGCACGCGATCGACATCGAGGTGCTTCGGCCGCAGGCGCTCGCATACGCCGAGTGGCTCGGCAGCGACGCCGCGATCACCGAAGAGGTGAACATCGGCGGCTACGTGACGCGCCGCGGCGTCAGCGCGAACCCGCAAAACCGGCGGCGCTTCATCGAGCAGCACGCCGGCCGCTTCAAGGAACGGCCAATCTCGATGATCGACCTGCCCCTGCGGCTCAAGCGCAAGCTGTGCATCGAGTGGAATCACCTCTATCGCGATTGGATGATCGCTGAGCCGGACGTGCAGTACGACCCCGAGCATCGCCAGTTCTATCGTGAGATCGAGCTGCCCGCCGAGCGCGCCGAGACGGAGATGAAGGATTGGTGGCGCGGCTACCTACCGGACAATCCGATCACTGGAGGCATGTAATGCGACAGTTCGGCTGCGTCGAAGTGACCCTGGTTGATGCGCTGCTCCTGCGCGACGCGATCCGACCGCTTGCCAAGGTCGAGCCGTACGACGGCATCACCGTGATCCAGTTCTGCGAGAAGCTCTACAACGGCATCCTCAAGATGAAGGCGCTCGATCTCCAGTCGATCAACATCCCCCTCGAAGAGCACGACGCGCTCTTCATCAATCAATTTGTCAGCAACGAAGACTGGGGCGGCGCGCTCGCCTTGCTCGAGCAGACCTGGCTCGTCCTGTACGAGTTGCAGCACAAGTCGGTTTACCCCCGCGCCGGCGAAGAGATCGCCGTCACCATCGAGCGCATCGTCAACCGCTCCTAAGAAACCTTCTCATGCAGAGCGCCAGCGAAGCATCTCGCCGCTAACGCCGTCCAGCGTTGCCACAGCGCCTCTCACGCTCCGCCCGCGATCAGAGCCTGCACAATCGCACGAGCTGCGATGTACTCCAAGCACCGGCAGCGGTCGGACAAGACCCTTCGCTCCGCTCTGGGTGACACGCTCTCCACCATCCGGCCTCCACGCACCCCGCCTCACTCCGTGGCCCGCTAAATTACCTCCGCATAGCACCACGCACGGAGGGCGCCATCCGCATCTGCTTCCTCATGTACCACGGGTCGATGGAGTCCGGCGGCCAGGGCGTGTACCTCGCGAACATCACACGCGAGCTCGCCCGCCTCGGCCACGAAGTGCACGTCATCTCGGCGCCGCCCTACGCGGTGCTCGATGCCGCGGTCCACGAGCATCGCATCGAAACGCACAGCTTCCAGTCGATGCTCCTCGACCGGCGCGCGTACTTCGCGCGCAGCCCGCTGAGCCACTTCCCGCCGCTGAACTTCCTCGAGTTCGCAACGACGCGCTTCACGTTCTCGTCGCTAATCACCGTGTTCAGCCTCCGCGCGCTTGTCAAGCTCACCGAACTCGAGGCCACCTATGGCGCGTTCGACATCGTCCACGACAACCAGTGCCTTAGCTACGGAGTGCTCGGGGCGCGACTGCTCCGTGATCGGGCCGTCGTGGCCAACGTCCACCACCCGCTCGACGTCGATCTGGCGAACGGCCTCCGCGAGGTGCGCTCGCTGCCCGAACGGGTGAAGCGCATCGCCTGGTATCCGTGGCACATGCAGCACATCGTCGCGCGTCGACTCGACGCACTGATCTCGGGCTCGCAAGCATCCGCGGCGCTGATCGAGCGCCTCTGGTCGCTGCCGCCGGCGCTGATGCATCCGATCTACGACGGCGTCGACATCGGGTCGTTCCATCCCGGGGACGATGACACCACGGAACCCGGCGCGCTGCTCTTCGTCGGCAACTCCGAGGACTACAACAAGGGCATCATCTACCTGCTCCGCGCCATGGCGACGCTGCCCGTGGGGTCGAACGCGCACCTCTACCTCGTCGGCGGGCCATCGACCGCTCCGCGCGTCGCGCCGGCCGAGATCGCGCGTCTCGGCATCGGCGATCGCGTCACCATCGTGGGGCGCGTGAGTGAGCGCGCGCTCGCAACCTGGTATCGGCGGGCACAGGTCCTCGTGTCGCCGTCGCTGTACGAGGGCTTCGGACTGCCCGCCGCGGAGGCGATGGCCTGCGGGACACCCGTCATCGCGAGCGACGGCGGTGCACTGCCCGAAGTCGTGTCTGACGGCGAGACTGGCTGCATCGTCCCCGCCGGTGACGCTGCCGCGCTCGCCGCCGCAATCGGCGACCTCCTCGCCTCCCCCGATCGCTGCCGCGAGATGGGGCAACGCGGCGTCGAGCGCGTCCTCCAGCACTTCACCTGGCGCGCTACCGCCCTCGCCACAGAGGCGCTGTACCGCGACGTGCTCGCAGCACGCGCGTAGTTCCGACTCGCGTTGCGCCCAACGGCCGGGTTGCCGGCGGCACCCAGCAGCGAGTCGGCGCAACGTTCGAATCGTTATTTCGTGCCCGACCCGGCGAGGCTTACACTAAGTTGCATATCGACCAGGGAGATGGAGCACCTCCATGCGCACGCAAGCGGAGTTGGCCGAGGCATTCCAAGCGCTCCACGTGCGTCCCGGCGCATTTGTGATCCCGAACCCCTGGGATGTCGGCTCCGCGCGCGTGCTCGCCGGACTCGGCTTCGAGGCGCTGGCGACGACGAGCTCCGGCTTCGCATACTCGCTGGGGAAGCGCGACAACACCGTCTCGCGCGAAGCCACGATGGCCCATGTGCAGGCGCTCGTCGCCGGCGTCGATGTGCCGGTCAGCGTCGATCTCGCCAGGGCATTCGGCGACGATCCCGCGACGGTCGCAGGCACGTTCCGTGAGGTCGCCGCGCTCGGCGTGGCGGGCGCATCGATCGAGGATGCAAGCGGCGACCGCGACGCGCCGATCTATGCGTTCGATCTCGCCGTTGAGCGTGTTCGCGCCGCCGCCGCCGCGACCGGCGCATTGCCGTTTCCCTTCATGCTGACCGCCCGCGCCGAGAACTTCCTCCACGGCCGCCGCGATCTCGCGGACACGATCCGCCGGCTCCAAGCGTTCCAGGAGGCCGGCGCCGCCGTCCTCTACGCTCCCGGCCTCACGACACGGGAGGAGATCGGCGCGATGGTGTCATCCGTCGATCGGCCCGTGAACGTGCTCGTCGGCATGCCCGGCATGTCGCTCTCCGTCGCCGATCTCGCGGCCCTCGGCGTCAAACGAATCAGCGTCGGCGGCGCCCTCGCGCGCACCGCCATCGGCGCGCTGCTCCGTGCCGGCACCGAGATGCGGGATCAAGGAACATTCTCGTTCCTCGACGCCGCCGCAAGCTTCCGCGACGTTAATCCGTGGCTCGACAGCTGAGCTCTTGACTCGCCCACCTCGTTGATCTCCGGCGGCGGCCGATCCGCGTCGAACGAAGACCGGCTGTTACACTCAAGCCACCCACATCACCAATCACCAATCACAGGATTCCACACATGCTCGCGAAGGTACTCAACCTCAACCCCGATCGCATCGCCGTCACCGAACTCTTCGGCGCCATCGGCTCGCCGACGCGCACGACCGAATGGGTGCGCATGCTGAAGGCTGTCGAGGAGAACAAGCACATCCGCGCGCTCGTGATCGATATCGACTGCCCCGGCGGCGGCGCCGGCGCCTCGGAGTACATGTATCGCTCTGTCGCCAAGGTGGCCGCGAAGAAGCCGGTCGTCGCGTTCGTCCGCGGCACCTGCGCTTCCGGCGGTTACATGGTCGCCTGCGCGGCCGCGAGCATCACGGCCGTACCGATGGCCATCGTCGGCTCGATCGGCGTCATCTCGATGCGCCCGATGCTGTACGACCTGCTCGACAAGATCGGCGTTCGCATGGAGGTTACGAAGTCCGGCCGGCTGAAGGACATGTTCTCGAACTTCCGCGAGCCGACGCCCGAAGAGCGCACGAAGGAGCAGGCTCTCATCGACAGCTTCTACAATCGCTTCGTGAGCCTCGTGGCCGAGGAGCGCAAAATGCCGAACGAGCGCATCCGCGAGCTCGCGACGGGCGAGATCTTCACCGCCGAGCAGGCGAAGGAGAACGGCCTCATCGACGAACTCGGCGACCTCGACACCGCGATCGATCTTGCGCAGAAGATGGCCAACCTAAGCGAACGCAAGGTGACCTACGCGCGCCCCCACCGCGGCCTCCGCGACCGCCTGCTGGCGAACACCGCGACCGGCCTCATGGAGTCCTTCGCCTACGCCCTCGAAGCCGGCCTCAACCGCCCCCGCATCGAGCTGCGCTAATCCTGCGCTGGTAACGTTTCTTTAGCTTCCTGACCAGAATTCAACGTCGGCGTTGTGCGACTTCTTTGGCTCATCCGCCGTATCCGCTCGCGCGTACCCGGATACAGACTTTGAAAATGAGAGGGAGTCTTCGGGGGACACCCCCGAACCCCCGGCAGAGGCGCTGCGCCTTCTGCACTGCCGCTTGGCACCGTCGGCATTGCCAGACTTGGTCGCCTCGTACAGCTAGAAAATGAAAGTCGGTTCCTGAGGGACACCCCGAACCCCTGCTCGCGGGCCAGGACCCGTCTCCACCCTCAAGCTCCAAACCCTCCACAGCCAACATCAGCCCCGAACCACCACCTACTTCCGGTGGCCAACCCACCGCCGCATACTGCCAGCACTCCAACCGAAAGGGGGTGATGCACTGTGACGCGAGACGATATCCGCCTGACGAGCCTGGCTTCCTGCGCCGGTTGAGCCGGCAAGGCGGGCATGAGCACGCTCGCGCAGGTTCTGCGCCCGATCACTGACACGTTCGACGCCGCGAAATTTCCCGACCTGCTCGTCGGACTTTCCGGGCCGGATGATGCCGCCGTGTATCGCCTCAGCGATGATCTCGCGATCGTCCAGACGGTGGATTTCTTTCCGCCTGTCGTCGACGATCCGTACCTGTTCGGCGCCATCGCCGCTGCGAACGCGATGAGCGACATCTACGCGATGGGTGGCGAGGTGCTGCTCGCGCTCAACATCGTCGGCTTTCCGGAGGACCTCGATCCGGCCATCCTCGGCCGCATCCTGCTCGGCGGTGCGGAGAAGGTCGCCGAGGCGGGCGGCGTCATCGCCGGCGGCCACACGTTGTACGACGCCGAGCCGAAGTACGGGCTCGCCGTCACCGGCACAGTGCATCCCAATCGCGTCTTCCGGAAGGGCGGCGCGATGGCCGGCGATGCGCTCGTGTTGACGAAGCCGCTCGGCACGGGCATCGTGCTCACGGCCGCGCGCGCCGGCGACGACGCTGCCGATCACGCGGCCGCGGCGATCGCGAGCATGCTGATGCTGAACCGGCATGCATCGCATCTCGCGCGCGAAGCCGGCGCGTACGCGATGACCGACGTGACGGGCTTCGGGCTGCTCGGTCACGCGCGCGAGATGGCGCGGGCGAGCGGCGTGCGGCTCGAGATCATGGCGCCGGCCGTGCCGGCGCTGCCTGGTGCGCTCGGGTATGCCGCCCGCGGCATCGTCACCGGCGGCGCGGGGCGCAACCGCGAGGGCGTCGGCACCGACGTCGAGATCGCGGATGGCGTCGACGCAGCGCTCGGGCATCTGCTGTTCGATCCGCAGACGTCGGGCGGGCTGCTCATCGCGCTACCACCGGCCGCCGCGGAGGCGATGGTCGAGCGGCTCCATGCGGACGGATTGCCGGGCGCGGTCGTCGGCCGCGTGGTCGCGGGTGCGGGCGTGAGGGTGCTGTAGCGTCGAGGTCGATGCCGGAAGCTGGCTGCTGGAATCTGGATCGCCCGTGCACAACGAACGAGGATGGCGTGACCCCGCTGGGCGCGAGCGCGGGATCAGCCTGATTCCGGCTTCGTCGCCGGTTCGCCGGGTACGCGAGAGCGGACACGGGTGCTTTGTTTAAGTAGAGAAGAAGTCTGAGGGACACCCCCGACTCTCCACAGCGAGCAGGCCGGCAGAGGCGCTGCGCCCTCCGCACTCCAGCCTTCTTGCCGGAGTCGCCTACCGCGCGACGCGCGGCTGCGTCATGCGGTCGATGATGTTTCCGGTGACCTTTTGCAGCGGCGGGGCGGCGAATGCGCCGCGCGATTCGTGGCCGTAGTCATCGAGCCCCCACGACCAGGCGATTGTGCCGGCCGAGAAGACGACGGCGCCATTCGCCGCGGCGTACGTCACCGAGAGCGACGTGTCGCTGCCGAGAAAGCCGTTGACGGAGGAGCTGCCGACGACGGTGAGGTTGTCCGGCCGTTCGTCGGGCACGGCGGCGTGGTCGTACTCATAGCCGACGATGCCGGGGAAGGCATCGCCCTGGGCGACGCCGCTGCCGTCAAAGATCCACGAATCGGTGTTCGCGGCGCGCCAGGCGATGTAGTCGGGCTGCGTGTTCGATCCGTACGCGAGGCCGGAGAGCATGCTCTGCGGCCGGCTCACAGGCGGGTCGCGGAAGAGCACGGTCGTCTCCTTCGGATTATCGCGCGCCTTCGGGTCGAGCGTCGCGTCCTTGTAGACCGTGAGCACGCGCGCCGCATCGCCGTTGCCGTCGGGCTCCAGGCGGCCCTGCCAGTAGGCCTCGTTGCCTCCAAGGAAGGCGATATTGACACCGGCATCGCGCGCGCCCTCGACGGCGTCGCGCTGCTGCTTCGTCCAGTACTCATCGTGGCCGAGCGAGACGAACATACGGTGCTTCTTGATCGCGTCGCCGTTCTGCGAGACGTCGACGTTCGTCGTGTACGTCATGTCGTAGCCCATCTGCTCGGACCAGCGGACGAAGTTATATTCCCAGCGAAGGAATTCGCCGGCGCCATACTGCTTCTCGCCGTTGATGTCCACGTCGTACGGCCGGTCGTACGACACTCGGTAGGCGCGCCGCGTCTTCTCGACATAGCGGCGGTCGGCGCCGAACGAGCCGTAGAGGCTGGCGTCGCCCCAGGCGTTGTACGCCTGCCACGTATTCGTCGACGCCTGCACGATCATCGGCGCCATCGACGCGTCGTCGCGAAGTACGAAGATGGCGTACGCGCTCGTGTCGGTCTTCAGCTCGTGCAGCTTGACAACATAGTAGCCGCTCACCCAGTCGTCGCCGGTCTTGATCTGCAGGCTGCGTTTCCAGTGCGCCTCGATCTCGAGTGTCGCCGGATCGACCTTGCAGGTCTTGCAGTCCTGAACGCCGCGCAACGGATCCCAGCGCCCCTGGTTCTCGCCCTCGATGTTCTTGATTGACTTTACGAGCCGGCCGCCGGCGCCGCCGTACCAGCCCATGCGAAAGACATCCGCCTCGTACTTTGCGCCATCGGCCATCGTGCTGACGAATAGGTCGAGCGAGCCGCCGCGATCGATGCTCGTCTGCCCGGCGTAGGCCGCGATCTCGCCGATCAGCGCCGGCCGATCGATCTTCCAGCCGGCATCGCCGGGCAGCGCGTTCTCCTCGGCGATCGAGCGCGGGCCCTTGTGCGTGGATGGGGGCGACGTCGGCTCGCCGTCGGCGGGCGTCGGCGCATCGGCCCGATCGGCGCGGACGACGAGCAGCACGATGATCGCGATCAGCACGGCGATGAGGACGATGCCGATTTTCGTTGCGTGACGCTGCATTGATGGCTCCGCAGCCGTTGTATCAGATGGGGGGATCGCGGTCGATCTTCGTAGTTCACGGACGAGGTGTGCGGCTCACATATCTGTGTTCGCTCTCGCCATCTGTGGATCGGACCCTCGTGCTCTGTGAGTCACCAATCACCAATCACCAGTAGACTATTCGGCATGACGTGGTTTGATACGGCGCGGTTCGGGATGTTCGTGCACTGGGGGCACAGCAGCCAGCAGGGGATCGAGCTCTCGTGGCCGCTTGTCGGCGCGGTGTTCGCGCTGCCGCTTTGCTCCACGGTCCCGGTCGAGGAGTACCACGCGAGCGCCGCGACGTTCGACCCGCAGGCGTACGACCCGCGGGCGTGGGCGAAGATGGCGAAGCGGGCGGGCATGCGCTACGCCGTGATCACGACGAAGCATCACGACGGCTACGCGATGTTCGACACGAAGCACACCGACTACTCGGTGATGCACTCGCCATATGCCCGCGACATTGTGCGCGAGTTCGTCGACGCGATGCGGGCCGAGGGCATTCGCATCGGCTTTTACTTCTCGCTGATCGACTGGCATCACCCGGACTACCCGGCCTTCACCCAGGCCGATCAGCCGTACCAGTTCCCCGCCGGGAAGGCGATCGATCCGGAGCGCTGGCCGCGCTTCGTCGACGCGATGTTCGGGCAGATGCGGGAGCTGTTGACGAACTACGGCAAGATCGATCTCGTCTGGTTCGATGGCGGGTGGGAGCGCAGCGCCGACCAGTGGCGCGTTCACGAGCTGCGCAAGATGATGCTCGAGTTGCAGCCGGAGCTGCTGATCAACGACCGGCTGCCGGGCGCCGGCGATTTCGACACGCCTGAGCAGTTCGTGCCCGCGCTGCCGCCGTCGCGGCCGTGGGAAGCCTGCATGACGATCAACGAGAGCTGGGGCTACAACACGGCCGACACGCACTTCAAGTCGGCGCGGCGGCTCATCCACTCGCTCTGCGAGATCGCGGGTCGCGGCGGCAACCTCCTCCTCAACGTCAGCCCGATGGGCGACGGGCGCCTGCAACCGGAGCTGGCCGAGCGCATCGAGGTGATCGAGGGCTGGATGGCGAAGCACCGCGAGAGCATTCTCGACACGAAGCCCGGTCTCGAGCCGTGGCAGTTCTACGGCCCTTCGACGCAGAAGGACGGCATCACTTACCTCCATCTCCTGATGCGGCCGTACACGTCCGTCACCGTGCGCGGCGTGCGGATCAAGCGCCTGCGCTCGGTGCGCGCGCTCGGCAGCGGCACGATGCTCGACTTTCGCGGCCGCTGCTCGATCGTCGACCAGTGGGTTAACCCGGATCCGCTCGGCGAGGTGACGATCACGGTGCCGGAGTCGAGCATCGACGAATACGCGACGGTGCTCGCGCTCGACTTCGCCGAGCGGCCGGTGTAGGGTCGGGCGTTGTCGTTGGAGCCGGCGGCGATACCGATTGCCGTGGGTCCGGCGCCCAGCCTCGGGCATCCGTTAAGAATCAGTCTCCGGACCTATCCGCTCGGTGTCGAATGACCTGCACCGCCATCGCGACGCGATGTCGCACCGGCCGGCGAGCGAGCTGAGGAGACCTTAGCTGGCGCGGCGGAGGCGGGCGATTACTTCGCCCTGCAGCACGCGGCGCGCTTCGGCGCGGGCGGGGGACTCGCCCGCTGCTTCGTTGGCGATGTGCTCCTGCCAGTAGTGGAACGATTTCGCGACGACGGTGATGACGCTCTTCACCTGGTCCTTCAACTCGAAGCCATGGCCGCCGGGCACGAACAGTATTGCGCCTTCCGAGCGCGCATCGACGTTCTCGAGAATGATCACTGCGCTGAGCCACGCCGCCATGCGTTTTGAATCGCAGGCGACGGCGAGCCAGCCGCCCGCGGTCGGCGATGCCGCCAGGCCGGTCGTTTCGCCGATGCCCCTGATCGTCTCCTCGATCATGTCGTCTTCGACCACCTCATCCGGCATCGCACGGGGTGTCGCGAGTGCCTCGTCGCTGCCGCGGTGGGGCGGACCACCGTACAGGGCCAGTTCGCAGAAGCCCTGCCACATCGTCCCCCAGTCGGGCCGTCCATCGTCGAGGTAGGTAAACGGAGCGGCGCTCATCGGCGCCGCGATGATCGGTTCGCCGTGATGGTCCATCAGCTCGAGCTGCTGGAAGCTATCGCACTCGTCCACGGCGGCCTTCCAGTCGGCCTCCTCGACCATCCAGAGGCGGACGTTCTCCTGCAAGAACGTCGAAAGCGTGGCGCAGAAATCCTGGAGATCGGGGAGATGCGCCATACCGCGCGATCGGGCGGGAATGATCAGCGTTGCCGTGCTCATGGGGCGTGTTACTTTCGTCCGATACGCGTGTCGTCGATCTGGTGTCGAACCCATTGAACGCGCCGCCGCGCGTTGCCGCCGTCAGCGTGATCCCGTGTTCGCGTCGATCAAACCCTGAGATATTGGTGGTTCATCGCTGGGGGCGAGTGTGCTGTGCGCCGCACGCCGTTCGGCCCGGACACACTCCTTGCGCGAGGTGTCCCGCCCTCCGTCGCCAACAACGCTTGGCGAGGCAGCGACGTCCGTCGCCGCGGTCGGCGATCGCCGCGTTGCGTGGATCGACGCGATCCGTGCAGTTCTCACCACGGAACGTGGCGAGAACTCGGTGAGACCGCGTCCGTACGATGGCGCAGGTGGGTCTGCGTTAGTCGTTGCCCTCGCTATCGCAGGTCGCCGCCGGCGGCCGGGTGGTGCACCACGTGGTCGCGCCGCCCGCCGCCATCCTCGATGGTCGCGGTATCATCGGGCATGGCCGACCTCGTTCTGTTCCACAGCGTGCTCGGCGTGCGCGCCGGCGTCACTTACGCCGCGGATCGGCTGCGCGCCGCTGGTCACACGGTTCACGCGCCGAATCTGTATGAAGACGGCGTGGTGTTCGACGACTACGAGCGGGCTGATGCGTACGTGCAAGCGCTGGGATACGCAGAGCTGTTGCGGCGGGCGCGCGCCGCCGTCGACGGGCTGCCGCAGGCGCTGGTCTATGCCGGCTTCTCGAATGGCGGCGGTTTGGCCGAGTACCTCGCCGCGGAGCGCCCGGGCGCGCTGGCGGCCGTCCTGTTCGGCGCGGCGATCCCGCTCGCGATGTTCGGGCAGTTCGGCGGCGATGGCTCGCTTATCTGGCCGCCCTCGACGCCAGTGCAGGTGCATTACGGCGTCGATGACCCGTTTCGCGAGCAGGCGTGGGTCGATAGCCTCGCAGACACGGTGCGGTCGAGCGGTGCCGCGTTTCAGTTGTACGAGTATCCAATCGCCGGCCACCTCTTCACCGACGAGTCGATGAAAGCGGAATACGACGGCGACGCGGCAAAACTGCTTTGGGAACGCGTGCTCTCGTTTCTCTCGACACTGTCCGGATGATTTGGCGTCTGGGGCAACGTCGCCAAAGTCGACGACGGCGCGCCCGCGTCTGTGACGCTCCGTGCTCACGCATGTCCGGACGAGGCTCGGGTTCGGGCGCCGGAGATGAGCGAGCGTTAGCGCAGTGCTTGTGAAACGTAACGGCAGGACCCGCTGTGTGACGCTGAGCGTGGATTCGAACGCCGGTCAAATGAAGCGGGAGTGCAGACGGCGCAGCGCTTCTGCCGGGGGTTCGGGGGTGTCCCCCGAAACTTCGCTCGTCCCATAATCTGTATCCGGGTACGCGCGAGCAGACACGGCGAATGAGGCGAGCAGGTCGGACAACGCCGACGATGCAGTCTCGTCACGAAAACTAAGAACCGTCAGAAGCGAGCACCCTAGTACGAAGGATCGAGATTCGCCTCGGGTGCTTCCGTCACCCCGCTTCTATCCAGACGGTTCTGACGTCGCCGGCGCTGCCAGGCGATGGAGGCCTCGGCGGCGAACACGAGCAGGCCCTCCCAGACGACGATATCGCCTGGGCTGGCGACGACGCCGCGCCGTGCGCTGCCGATCGTGATGCTGTCGCCGAGCGCGATCGCCCGCCCGCTGCCCGGCCGCACCAGTACGTCCTTCGAGCCGGCGATCCACTCGCCGGGGTGGTAACTCGATGCGCGTTCGATCCCGAGCGCCGCGGCGACGGTCGGCTCCTCGATTGGCATCAGGCCGCCGTTCGCGAGGATCACGCCAAGGTTCGCGAGCAGTCCGACGATCATGATCCAGGTGCCGATGTGCCGCCGATGCGGCCACAGGGCGATCGGTGCGGCGGCGATCGTGAGCGGCAGGATCACGCGGACGGCGATCGGCGACGGAGATAGCCGGAGGGCGAGAAGCTGCACGGTGGCGAGGCCAATTGCGAAACAGGCGCTGTAGGCGCCCCTCGAGGTCATGCTCAAACCGGCGCTCCTCACGCGCATGCCCGTTGCGGGTGGACGCGTAGGAGTATCGGCGCGGGCGAGGGGCGGATAAGCGCCGCGTGCGCGCACGCGAGGCTCGTCGGCTGGCGCCGGAACGCTGGCGGGCGCGGCGTTCGTGGGAAAGCAAAACGCCCCCGCTATTGCGGGGGCGTTTGTCGCTTCGGTTGCGCCGAGCGTGTCTAGCCCCACATCCAAGGCGCGACCGACACAGCGGCAGCGGCGAGTACGTTGAGGGCGACGAGTGCGAGCGGGATGTAACGAGCCATGCGACCTACCTCCATACTTTCTTTCTTCTGTATGTAAGGAATCGGCAGCGATTACCCGCGCTTGAGGGTGCGGAGGCCCGTAGTGGGAGTTTCTCCTTCGGAGTTGATGCGTCCCTAAGGGAAGCGGGAAGCGAAAGGGAGCGGGAGCTCAGAGGCCGGAGGCCGGGAGTCGCGAAGGGGAAGCGACGGCACGTGGGAGGTGAGAAGCCGAATCGCACAAGCTGACACCATCACTAGCTAGCGACGACCAACTGGCAACTGCCAACT
>JBBSDV010000055.1:0-16546 GCA_038240335.1 Dehalococcoidia bacterium | reverse complement strand
CGAAGCAGCTACTCGCCCACCCGGACGGCGATCGGCGCTGGCGCGCGGCGACGCGTGTGCGCGCGCTGCTGCGTGACGATGAGCGCCAACGCGAGCATGAGCATGAGCGCCGCGATCTTGAACGGCGCAAGCGGACCCCAGACGCCGCCGATAACGCCGCCGAGCGCCTGGCCGCCCGCGACACCGAGCCCCTGTACGGCGCTGAGCGCACCGAGCCACAGCCCGCGGCTGCCGACGTCGGTCGCGTCGAGCGCGGCCGCGCCCCATGCCGGGATCGTGATCGCGTACGCGAGGCCGGCGAGGACGACGAGGTTGACGGCGATGAACGGGCTCCGCGTCAGCGTCAACGCGAAGATCGAGAGTGATGCGACGAACAGGCCGCCGACGAGGGAGACGCCGCGGCCATACCGGTCTGCGAGGTGGCCAAAGCGCCATAGCGCGATCCCCGCGACCAGCGCCGGAAGTGGGAACAGCAGCGCCAGGAACGACATCTTTACGCGCAGCACGTCGTGAGTGTAAGCGCCGATCATCGGCGTGTGCAGGCTGGTGCCGATCGTCAGGAACAGCACGATCACCGCGAGCATCTTGATGCCCGGCGACCATGCATTCGGCTCTCTGGAGTCCGATCGCGAAGCGACACGCATCGCCGGCGGTGCCTCAGCGACGGCGTCCGAATTCGGCGTCAATGCCGCGTCGCGCGCGGGCATGCTGCGCAGCACCATCGCCAGCGCGAGCACGTTGAAGACGATGCACACCCAGAACGCGCCGCCATACGTAACGAAGTCGACCATGAGGACGCCGGCGAGCGTGCCCGCGCCAATGCCCGTCATCTGGGCGATGTTGAGCAGCGACATCGTCCGCGTGCGTCGACCGTGCGGTGTCGAATCGCCGACATGCGCCATGAACGCGGGCCACATGGTCGCCGCGCCGATACCGAGCAGCGCCGAGAAGGCGAGGAACGCCCGCTGATCCGGCACTTCCATCATCAGTACGAGCACCGGCACGCTGAACGCCATGCCGATCACCATCGTGATCCGGCGGCCCGTGTGGTCGGCAATCCAGCCCGCCGCCGGTTGCCACCCGAACTTTGCGACGCCGTAGCAGGCCATCGCGTAGCCCGGAAACGCCGGACCCGTGTGGAGCGCCTGCGGTAGGTACTGCTGCACGAGGGAGAGGAAGTACACCCCGACGGCCGCCTGCCACAGGAAGACGACGGCGGCCAGTTGCAGGACGCGGCGGTTATCGCCGATCGGCACCAGCCGCCGGAGCGAGGGTGCCGAGAGCGTGCTCGTGCCGCGGTTCCGTACGTTGATCATCCACCACCACCATCCCCGGAGCGCCGCCGTTTGACGGCTGCTCTTGTGGGCGGGACGCTCGCTGAAAGTATCGGCATTCCCTTAGGGAATGCCGAGATGCTACGCGCCCGAAGCCGCGCCAGTTTGCTCTCGCTCGGCGCGATTTCTCGCGACGGCGATCGCGCCCAGAGCGGCCGCCCTCTCCCCCAATTCCCCCTCAACGATGCGTACGTCCATAAACGACTGCGCGAATGCCCGCGTCCGCGCCGTCTCGACCGCCGGCCCGAGGATGGCGTCACCCATATTCGCCAAACCGCCGCCAATGACGATGGCCTGCGGATTGAAGGCATTGATCATCGTCCCCAGGCCTATGCCGAGGTAGCGGCCGGCCGATTCGATGATCATCATCGCCTCCGTCTCGCCCTGCTGGCCCGCCAGGTAGACGGTCTCCGCGGAAAGCGGCGGGTTGTGCTCGGCGAGCCGCGCCGTCCGCGGCAGCTGGCCCGCGGCAATCATCTGGCGCGCTCGCGCCGCGATGGCTGTGCCCGATGCGTATGCCTCGAGGCAGCCGGGGTGCCCGGCGCCGCACGACGGTCCATCCGCCGCCACGCCGACGTGACCGACCTCGCCCGCGGCGCCGGAAGCACCGGAGTAAAGTTCGTTCTCGATGATGATGCCGCCGCCGATGCCGGTGCTGATCGTGACGAAAATCATGTGCCGGTAGCCGCGACCGGCGCCGAACTGATGCTCAGCGACGGCCTGGCAGTTGGCATCGTTCTCCAGGAGCGTGGGCACGCCGAGGCGTTCCGAGAGGACCCGCGCGAGCGGCACGTTGTGCCAACCCGGCAGATTCGGCGGATCGGTGATAACGCCGCTGATCGCATCGACCGGCCCCGGCGCAGAGACGCCGCCCGCGCGGAGCTGCGTCATCTCGACCTTCGCCTCGGCGACGGCCGCGCACGTCGTCTCGGCGATCCGCGCGATCACGGCTTCCGGCCCCTGCGATGCCTGAGTCGGAACGCGCGCCTGCCCGACGATGCGGCCTGCGGCGTCCGCGATCAGCACGAGTATCTTCGTGCCCCCGAGATCAATGCCGGCGTAGAGCGCGCCCGCGTTCATACGCGCGCCGCGCCTTGCGCCGCTTGTTCGCGGGCTCGCGCACGATCGCCGCTCGCCGCCTCGTACAGCTCAAGGTACTGTCCCGCCGCGCGTGACCACGACCAATCCTGCCACATACCGCGCTCCTGCAGGGCGCGCCAGCCCGCCGCGTTCTCGAATGACGCGAGGGCGCGCTCGCAGGCGTACTGCAGTTCGTGCGCCGTCGGCGCGTCGAAGACGAAGCCGGTGCCCGAGCGGAGCGGCAGATCGGCGTTCTGCACCGTATCGGCGAGACCGCCCGTGCGCCGCACGACCGGCACCGCGCCGTAGCGCAGCGAGATCAGCTGTCCCAGCCCGCACGGCTCGTAGCGCGACGGCATCAGGAATGCGTCGACGCCGGCATAGATCTGCTGGCCGAGCGGCGGGTTGAAGTCGAGCCAGACCTTGACCTTCTCGGGATACTTTTCTTCGAGTTGCAGCAGCATCCGCTGCAGCTCGTCCTCGCCCGTACCGAGCACGACGAGCTGCATGTCGCGCACCGCCAGCATCGTGTCGAAGGCGACGGCGACGAGATCGATGCCCTTCTGCGCAACCAGCCGCGTGACCACGCCTAACAGCAGCGCACCGTCGCGCGCCGGCAACCCGGCCTGCTCCTGCAACGCGCGCTTGTTCGCCGCTCGATCATCGAGCCTATCCGCCGAATAGTGCTGCGCGATCGCCGGATCCGTCGCCGGGTTGAACTCTTCGTAGTCGATGCCGTTCACGATGCCCGAGACGCCGCCGGCACGGGCGCGAAGCAGCGGGTCGAGTTCGGCGCCGTACTGCGGCGTCATGATCTCCCGCGCGTAGGTCTCGCTGACAGTGTTGATCCGATCGGCATGGAGGATGCCCTGCGCCATGGCGCTGTACGCGATCGTTTCCGGCACGGCGGCCCACGTCTCGGCATGCAGCCGTTCGGCCGTCGTCAGCGTCTGTGCGCCGTCCGCCGCGCCGCTCGCCGCTTGTTCGTCGTCGGCAGCGAGGCTGGCGATCGCGCGCTCGCGCCCCTGCATCCGCGTGTCGATGCCGAAATGGACCGCGAAGCCGCCGTCGAAGTCGGCACGGAGCGCCAAGTTGTGAATCGTATAGACGCGGCCAGCCGCAGCCCATGCGTGCGACGGCTGCGCGTCGAGCCGCGTCAGCATGAACGCTGCGTGCCAGTCCTGCGTGTGGATGACGTCCGGCTTGAAGCCGAGGTGAGAGGCGCACGCGAGCAGCGCGTCGCAGTAGAACAGAAAGCGGTCCTTGTCGTCGGCCTCGCCGTAGACGTTCGGCCGGCCGAAGTAACGCGCGTTCTCGAGCAGGTAGACCGGCACGCCGCGCACTTCGCCCTGCCATACGTCGACGCGCTCATCGCCCGCCGGCCACGGCACGTGGACGTTCGACAGCACATGCCGCAGGTCGAGCGCCGAGCGCTCGATGCCGCCGTGCATCGGCAGCGCGACGCGGACGTCGGCGCCGCGCTCTCGCAGAGCGCGAGGGAGCGAGCCCGCAACGTCGCCGAGACCACCCACCTTGGCGAGCGGACTCATCTCAACAGCGGCATACAGCACGTTCAAAACGGGAAACCTATGGCGCGGCGGTGTGATAGCTATGTGTAACGGATCACCGGCAGCCCTGCAATACTTCTGTGATTCCCGACACGTTGATCATGCCACCTCTAATGCTTCTCGGCCACCAGTCGTCCGGTCGTGGATCTCTCGACGGACCTGAGCCACCAACCGCCCGCACGCGATACCCTCCCACCGGAGGTGATGACGATGGCGGGACCACTTGCGGGCGTACGCGTGCTCGACTTCACGATCTTTCAGCAGGGGCCGCAGGCGACGCTGACAATGGCCGACATGGGCGCCGACGTGATAAAGATCGAGCCGACGAAGTTCGGCGATCTTGGGCGGCTATTGCAGATGCACGGCGAGCACCGCGTGTCGGCGTACCATCTCGCGCACAGCCGCGGCAAGCGAAGTCTCACGGTGAACCTCAAGCACGAAGCTGGTGTCGAAATCGTCCGCAAGCTACTGCCGGATGCGGATGTGATGGTGCACAACTTCCGCCCCGGCGTCATGGAGCGCCTGGACCTCGGCTACGACGAGGCGCGCGCGATCAACCCGGCAATCATTTACGCCCACGCCTCGGGTTGGGGCAGCAAAGGTCCGAAGACGACGCATCCGGCGTTCGACATCGCGGCGCAAGCGCGCTCCGGCCTGATGTCGATGACCGGGGAGGAGGACGGCGGTCCGTTGCCGGCGGGCGCCGCGATCGCCGACTACATGGGCGCGATGAACCTCGCTCTTGCCGTCGTCGCGGCATTGCTGCACCGCGAGAAGACGGGGGTCGGGCAGAAGATCGAAACGTCGCTGTTCGGCACGGCGATCGCCGCTCAGGCGTGGGAACTTCAGACATACATTCTCGGCCGGCGCAAGCGACGCGCCGGCCGCGGGCACGGCTACTTGCCGACGATCTGGCGCACGTTCCAGACCGCCGACGGCTGGGCCGTCGTCGGTGGCGTCGGCGACGATCGCTGGCCCGCGTTCTGCGCCGCCGTTGCGATGCCGGAACTCGAGCACGACGAGCGCTTCTCGAACGGCCTCGCGCGCGCGATGAACCTCGCGCAGCTCTACACGCTGCTCGACGACAAGTTCCTGGCCAAGACGACCGCCGAGTGGATCGCGGTCCTTGAGGCACACGACATGATCTGCGGCCCCGTTCAGGACTACGAGGATGTAATCAGCGACCCGCAGGCGCTCGCCAACGAGTACGTGCTCACGGTCGACCATCCCACGAACGGGCCGACGCAGATCGTCGGCTTTCCATGGAAGTTCAGCGAGACGCCCGCCGAAGCGGCGCCCGCCGCGCCGGAGCTCGGGCAGCACACCGAGGAGATACTGCTGGCGGCCGGCTATTCGTGGGACGACATCGTCTCGCTCCGCGATGCCGGCGCGATTTGAGGGCGCGCAGCGCCGCGAGGCGAGAGGTACGACGTGACACATGGAACACGCATGAAACCGTGCCGCCCTCTGTCGGCAGTTTCCGCGAATGCGTCTCCGCGCCCGTAACCTCAGGTTGACGCCCACCTACGTGCTGCGGCGCTTGGGGCCGACGCGCACTCGCGATCTCGTCATCCTGCTTGGGATTCTCCTTCTAGGCGCGCTGGCAGTTCTCTTCTTCGTCAACACCTTAAGCCCCCCCCCCCGCGAAAGATCTGTGCTGCAATACACGGCATTAGGTGACTCCATTACCAGTGGATCAGGTGCCAGCAAGGCGAGCAATAGTTGGGTGCAGAGGTACGCACGCTACATCGACGAAGACTTCCACGCACGCACGACGGTCGTGAATCTGGCCGAGCCAGGCGCGAAATCGACGAAGATACTGAGCTACATCAGGACGCGCACGGAAGACCGAAGCGCTATCGCCCACTCGCGCGTCATCACGGTCGGAGTGGGGACGAACGACTTCTTCTATGCAAAGGAATCGTATCGGCAGTTCCCTTTCGGCTACTGTGGGGGAGCTGACAATCAGGATTGCTTGAGAAGCATGGTCTCGCTCTTTGACGCAAACATGGACGCCATCGTGGAGGAAATACAAAGCCTGATCGAGACCGACGCAGCGAGCATTGCATTGCTGAACGTTTACTATCCGGACGCCGCGCTGAATCAGGCCGAGGGCTCTTTCTACATCTTCGAGCCCTACCTGAGCCAAATGAACGAGCATCTGCGGGAGCTCGCCCAGTCCCACGGCGTCCAGATCGCTGATGCGCATTCGGAATTCAACGGCGCTGACGGCACGGAGAATCCGGTACAGAAGGGCTACATTGACCCATCGGTCGATACAGTGCATCCGACGGATGCGGGTCATCTCGCCATTGCCAACTTGTTCAGGCTCATCTCCCAGCGCGTACTCCCGACGGCGAGCCATTAGCCTAGATTCGGCTAGCGCATCGAAGAAGTTGCTGCTCGCCGCCAGCCACTCAAGGAACAATGCAGGCGGTGCACTCCGGTATGTCAGCGCGGAAGGTAAGAAGCGTCACGGGTACGTGCTGAGATACACGCGACGGGTGCAGAAAAAACAGGAGGTTCAGCATGACCCACGCCATGGGCACGTTTGACGTCACGACGACGCCGATTGAGCCGCACCATCCCGAAGCAAAGCTCGGCCGCATGTCCATCGACAAGCAGTTCCATGGCGACCTGGAAGCGACGAGCGCCGGGGAGATGCTGGCCGCGATGAGCGATGTCGAGGGCTCCGGCGGCTACGTCGCGATGGAGCGGGTCTCCGGCACGCTACACGGCAGAACCGGAGCGTTCGTCTTGCAGCACAACGGCATCATGACGCGCGGCGCGCCGGAACTACGTGTCACGGTCGTGCCGGATTCCGGAAACGGTGATCTCACCGGACTCACCGGCAGCATGGCGATCAATATTGTCGACGCGCAGCACTCATATGACTTTGAGTACACGCTTACAGAGTCGGGGTGACGCGACGCTCGCGGCCGGCTCGCCGAAAACCCAATTGACGTGATCAGCGCCCGCGGTGCGCGGTCATGCGGATGCTGTCGAGCATGCCCGATGATGCGGCCTCGTTCGCGAAACGGAGAGCGTTGCGGATGGCGCGGGCGTCCGAGTTGCCGTGGGCGATCATGACGACGCCGTTGACGCCGAGCAATGGGACGCCGCCGTACGTGTTCGGATCCATCTTGTCGCGCATCTTCACTAATGCCGGGCGCAGCACCATCGCTGCGAGCTTGTACTGCAGCTTCGATGTCAACGATGAACGCAGCTCGCGGAAGATGAAATCCGAGACGCCCTCGGTGACTTTCACGGCAACGTTTCCCGTGAAACCGTCGGTAACGATGACGTCGGCCTTGCCGCGATGCACCTCGCCGCCTTCGATGTTGCCAACGAAGTTCACACCCGCCTTGCCAAGGCGGCCATAGACCTCCTGGATCAGCTCACTGCCCTTCGTCTCTTCACCGCCGATGTTGAGGAGAGCCACGCGCGGGTTCTTGATATTGAGGACGCGCTCGGCGTAGACCGCGCCCATCTGCGCGAACTGCACGAGGTAGTTCGGCTTCACGTCGGCGTTGGCGCCAACATCGAGCACGAGGACGCCGGATTCGCTAAACGGGGCGACGGTGCCGAGCGCCGGGCGCTCGATGCCGGGGATGCGGCCGAGCGTCATCAGCGCGGACGCCATCACGGCACCGGTGTTGCCGGCGGAGACGAACGCCCCCGCAACGCCCCGCTTGACCATGCTCATTGCGACATTGATCGACGCATCGCGCTTGGTGCGCACGGCCTGGGCAGGGTGCTCGTCCATGCCGATCGCCTCGGTGGCGTTCGTGATCTCGAAGCTCGTCGCCGGCTGCCGCTGGCGCAGCAGCTCGGCCTCGATCACATCCTTGGGACCGACAAGCGCCACTTGGATGCCGAGCTCCGCACGGGCAAGAAGCGCACCGGCGACGATCTCGGCGGGTGCATGGTCGCCTCCCATGGCGTCGAGGGCGATCAGCAATAGTCTCCCCTTTGCGTGCGCCGTGCATGGCTTGCGCTCTTCCGTCCGTCGGCGCCCGTGTCCGGCAGATCGCGACCTTCTCGGTGCTCATGTTCGACGCTGGTCCTTCGCGTCGAACGAACGATTACGTTGGATCCGCGGCCTCCGCGATGATGACCATCGTATCGCTGTCGTCGGTGTAGGGCGAGAGATCGACGTCGCCGTAGACGTGCGCGAGACGGAGGCCTGATCGCTCGAGCAACAGCTCGAGCTCGGGCAGGGCGGTCAGCCGAAGTGTTACCTCGAGCGTCCGACGGCGCACCACACCATCGTGTGCGATGCGATCGAAGATGATCGTGTGCAGTTCGCTCTGCCGCTCGCGCGAGACGCGGAGCGACGACATCTTCTGCACCATCTCACCCGTTGCCGGATCGCGCCGCAGCCACTCGATGACCAGCGGTGTCGGCTCGATGCTCCAGTCGGTGTGCACGGGCGAACGCAGTTGCATCACGTAGACCCCGCCGGGAGCCAGGTGCCGCTCGACGCTACGCAGTGCGGCGATCTGGTCGGCCGTGGTCAGTAACAGTGCGAACGAGCCAAGCGCGCAATACACAAGATCGAAGCGTTCGCCGAGATCGAGATCTCGCATGTCCGCCTCGATCGCACGCACGTATCCGGCCGTCGCCGGGTCGAGCTTCGCGTCCATGCGCCCGAGCATTTGGGGCGAGGCATCGACGCCGACGACCGACAATCCGCAGCGCGCGAGGTGCAACGCCACGCGCCCGCTCCCGACACACAGCTCGAGCGACGGCGTGTCGCCGCGCCGCGCGAACTGCTCGTACAGCCCGAGATCGTTCTCGTATCCGTCGTATTGCAGGTCGTAGAGCGCTGCCGCTTCATCGTCGGCATATTCGGTGAGCGGCTCAGACGGCGCGCGATCAGGATTCTTCACGCGCTTAGGCTATGTCATCGACGGTTCGACCGTTAGTCGGGCGGAGCGCCGACCGCCGCGACTGCTATGGACGGATAAACGCCGGCAGATGCGGGCGGTTGTCGGCACTCCAACGAGACCCTTGGCACGGCTCAGGGTGACAACCACGGTGGGTGAGACGCGTATTTGGGCATGCGTCAACGTGCTGACGGTTTGTCGTGGCTGCGCTGGCCGGATAAACGCCGGCAGATGCGGTCGACCCCGGCACTCCAACGAGACCCTTCGCACGACTCAGGGTAACAAACACTGTGGTCGTTGACGCACCTATATTGTGATGGTTCGTGCGATCAGCTGACGAGCGCGGCATTCGGCAGGGTACGCGCCAGCGCGAGCAGTCGCTCGATCGATGAGTCCGGCAGGGGGATGTCGCCGGGGAGGCACTCTTCGTTGCCGAAGATGCCATGGTAGTCGCTGCCACCGAGCGGCAGCAGTTCGTACTGATCGGCGAGGGCCGCGAGCCGCGCGATCGTTTCCGGCTTGTAGTTCTTGTAGTAGACCTCGATCGCCTGCATACCCGCCGCCTTAAGCTCGCGCAGGATCGGCTCGACGGTCTCCCAGTTGCGGCCGAGCTCCGCGGGGTGCGCCCAGCAGGCGAGGCCGCCACGGTCGACGATGCACTCCACGCACTCGATCGGCGACATGCGCTTTCGCTCGACGTAGGCGGGGCCGTTGCGGCCGATCCACTTGTCGAACGCGTCCGCCACTTTGTTCACGTAGCCGGCCTCGACCAGCGCCTCGGCGACATGGGGCCGGCCGACCGACGCCTCGCCGGCGATCTCCTGCACGCGATCCCACTCGATCATGATGCCCATGTCGCGGAGCTTCTCGACGATGCCCTGCCCACGGGCGACGCGACCGATGCGCAGCTCGGCGAGCATCGCCTGCAGCTTGTCGTCTGCGGGGTCGAGGTAGAGGCCGAGCATGTGGATCTCGGAGCCCTCGATGTCGGAGCCCATCTCGACCCCGGGGATGAGCATGTGGCCCGGGTGCTTCGTCGACGCGATACGGGCCTCGGCGATGCCTTCGGTAGAGTCGTGGTCGGTGAGGGCGTGGTACTGGACGCCTTGTTCGGCCGCCAGATCGACGATTGCTGTCGGGCTGAGGCGGCCGTCGGATGCGGTGCTGTGCGTGTGGAAGTCGCCCTTACTGCGCATCGGTGCTCCATTCGCGATCGACGCGCTCGATCGAGCGCGCGTGGCCCGTCCCGTCATCGATGTCGATGAGGACGGAGTTGAACTGGACGACGCTGGTTTTCTCGGCGACGGTGAAGCGCGCCGGCATGCCGGTGAGAAACTTGCGGATCACCGGCTCGATCTCGACGCCGATGATCGAATCGCGCGGGCCACACATGCCGAGATCGGAGACGAAGGCAGTGCCGCCGGGCAGGAGGCGCTGGTCGGCGGTCGGCACGTGCGTGTGGGTGCCGACGACCGCCGAAACGCGGCCGTTGAGGTACCAGCCCATGGCGATCTTTTCGCTCGTCGCTTCGGCGTGCATGTCGACGAGCACGAGCGACCCGGGCTCGACGGACGCGAGCAGGCGGTCGGCGACGCGAAACGGATCATCGATCTCGTACATGAAGGTGCGGCCCATGAGGTTGATCACTGTGAGCGGCCCGAAGCGGCACAGGCCGCGGCCGGGCGCGCCATCGGGGTAGTTCGCCGGCCGCAGGATTGGCGCTTCGCTATCGAGCAGGGGGATGATGTCCTTCTGATCCCAGATGTGGTTGCCGGACGTGATGACGTCGATCTCGGCGGCGAAGAGGTCCTTCGATGTGCTGACCGTGAGCCCGCGGCCAGCGGCGGCGTTCTCGCCGTTGGCGATGACGGCATCGAGCGCGAGCTCCCGTCGCAGCGCCGGTACGAGGGCGGCGACACAGCGCCGTCCGGGCTTCCCGACAATGTCGCCGATGCACAAGATTCGCACGAGGGTCAGTCTACGGCACGACGACGGCAAGGCGTGCCGAAGTTAGTTCGCGGTCCGTTATGTAATCGTTTGGCACTTTTCGTGTTTTCGCACGGCCAATGCGTGTCGAGCGCCAAGCTGGACGATTCAAGGCGATTGTCGCACACGAACGGCTGATCTGGGACTTCGCGCGGCACGGCAGAATGCACGACTGTCGAACGTGCCTCCGAACTCACCGCGCAGACGCGAAGTGCCCGAAGGGGGATGCTGATCGAGCGCGCCTTCTCAGGCGATTGATGGCTGCATCGAGCGTCGTGCGTGGCGCCCAAACAAGACCCTTCGACAGGCTCAGGGTGACAGGCAAGGGAGGCACTCTTCGTCGCTCGACGCTGTGGATTCACCGGGCGGACGCGGCAAAATGCGCGACGTCGAAAGTGCTTTGAATTCACCGCGAGGACGCGAACTGCGCGAAGGGGGATGCTGCATTGGGGGCGGGGCGAAGGTGCTAGCGCGCGGACATCCAGAGGTGCATGGCGGCGAGGGAGCGGTGGGGGCGCCAGGCCTCGGCGAGCGCTTCGGTGGCCCGGTCATCGAGCGGGCGGTGAGCGGCGGTGAGGCGAGCGGCGGCGCGACGGAGGCCGAGATCGCCGGCGGGGAAAGCATCGGGATGGCCAGCGGCTTGCATCGCGATCATCTGCGCCGTCCAGGGACCAATGCCGGGAAGCGCGATCAGGGACTCGATGAGATCATCGAGGGGAATGCAGGCATCGAGATGCAGCGTGTCGCCGGCGTATGCGCGGGCGAAAGCGCGGATCGCCTGGGCGCGGGCGGCCGGCAGGCCGATGCGGCGGAGACGATCGAGGCTGGCTTCGGCGATCCGTGCCGCGGGCGGGAAAAGGTGCGTCAGGCCCATCGCCGTCAGGCCGGGCACCGATGTTCCGAGAGAGTCGACGAGCCGGCCGGCTAGTGTCGTAGCCCCGGCGACAGAAACCTGCTGGCCGAGCAGGACGCGAACCGAGGTCTCAAACGGATCCCATGCGCCGGGAACGCGCAGGCCGGGACGGCGCGCAACGATCGGGCCGAGCAGCGGATCCGTCGCGAGCGGCGTGTTCTCGGCGGGCGCGCGGTCGAGACCGAAGATGCGGCGGCAGCGGGCGACGTCGTCGATCAGCGCCTGCAGTGTGGGCAGGTGCGCCGTGACGAGCAGGTGCTTGCCGTCGCCGGTGTCGCTCACTTCAATGACGCCCGGATCTCCGCACGTCGAGATTGTGCGCCGATAGACGCCGGGCTCGACGCACTCGACGCCGGGTATCGCGCGCGGCGCGCGATGGGCAAGCAGGTCGCCGAAGCAGAGCGCGCCGGCGTAGGCGATGCGCAACGGCAGGCCGCCATCTGCAAGAGGGCGGTCGGCGTCGCGGCGCTTCTCGCGCAGCTCCGTCGGCGTAAACGCGAACACGGACGCGACGACGCGGTTCATCTGGCGGACCGTCGAGAATCCGGCCGCGTAGGCGATATCGGAGACGCGAAGATCCGTTTCATCGAGCAAGCGGCGAGCGAAATGGGCGCGTCGCGAGCTGGCGACGAGCGCCGGCGTCGCGCCGACGCGCTCGTGGAACAAGCGCCGCAGATGGCGCGCAGTCACGCCAAGCCGTCCGGCGATCGCGTCCTCCGATGCATGGTCGAGCGCGCCCTCGGCGATCAGCGTGAGAGCGGCGCCGACGACGCCGGTGCAGTCGTCGTCGACGAACGGCGGCAGGCGGTCGGGACGGCAGCGCAGGCAGGGCCGGAAGCCGGCGGCCTCGGCGGCCACCGCCGACGGGAACATCGTCGTGTTGCGCGCGAGCGGCCGTCCCGTACAGGTGTTGCGACAGTAGATGCCGGTGGTGCGGACGGCTGTCAATGAGTCGTTCATGCAGTCATTGTCGCCATTCCGCGCGAGCGATACCAGACATATCCGGACATGCTCGCGACGTGTCCGGATATGTCCGCTGGTGTGGCCGACGATGTGACATTCTTGAGTCACGAGGTACCGAAGATGACCATGGAGAGCACAGTGATGACGCGCCAAAGGACAAAAGGTGATGGCAGGTTGGAAATGCGATTGACGATCGATCATCTGCCGACGCCGATCGGCACGGCGACGATCGTCGTCGATGACGATGGGCGGCTGCGGGGGTTCGACTGGGATGACCACGAGGCGCGGCAGCAGCGGCTGCTGCGCACGCACTACGGCGCGACCGCCGTTACCGAATCCGGCGCCGCGCCGCCGGAGCTGCGGCGCAAAATCGAGGCGTACTTCGACGGCGAATGCGCGGCGCTCGACGATGTCGCGTGCGAGACGGCCGGCACGACGTTTCAGCGCGAGGTGTGGGCAGCGCTGCGGCGCATTCCGGTAGGCGCGACGACGAGCTACGGCGCGTTGGCGGCAGCGATTGGTGCGCCGAAAGCATCGCGCGCGGTCGGCCTGGCGAACGGGGCCAATCCTATCGGCGTGATCGTGCCGTGCCACAGGGTGATCGGCGCGAACGGTAGCCTCACCGGGTACGGCGGCGGCATGGACCGCAAGCGCTGGCTGCTCGATCACGAGCAGAAGTTCGTCGCGCGCACACGCCGCGTATAGACGCGCGCCGTTGCACGGCGACGAGTCGCAAGGGAGGGTGTGATGCGCGACCGGCTGTATGTCAGCGAGAAGCTGCAGGAATTTGAGTACGGGTGCCAGTCGTGTTCGGCGGCGATGCCGGAGCACGAGGACCTCATGCGTGATGAGGCGCATCGTATCACCGCTGCGGTCGCCCGCATCGCAGGTGCCCGGCTGCGGCGGATCGGCGAGGCGCTCGAGTGCTGGGCTGCGCCGGCCTGCGAAGCGGGATAGCTGCGGGTGACGTCAGTGTCTCGGTCGTTACGCAGTCGACAGAGAGAACGCGCGTCGAAGCTCGCGGCGCGCTTAAATACTCGATGCACCCAGATCACGGATCCAAGAACAAACGCGCGCCACTTCGGCGCGCGTTGTTCACATGTCCCTGTCCTCTGACACCGAATTCAATCCGGCGAGCCGTTTGGTTGCGGTTCTAACGTCCGACCGTCCGCTTTCGCTTCCGGCTTCCCGCGCCCGCTACCGGGCGTATTCGCTGGCGCGGGTTTCGCGGACTACGGTGACCTTGATCTGGCCGGGGTACTCCATGGATTCTTCGATCTTCTTGCTGACGTCGCGGGCGAGGCGCATCGAATCGAGGTCGTCGATTTCGTCTGGCTTGACGATGATGCGGATCTCGCGGCCGGCCTGGATGGCGAAGGACTTCTCGACGCCCTTGAAGCTGTTGGCGATGCTCTCGAGCGCCTCGAGGCGCTTGATGTAAAACTCCAGCGACTCGCGCCGAGCGCCCGGGCGGCTGCCGCTGATCGCGTCGGCGATCATGACGATGACGGCCTCGGTCGATTCCACCTCGATCTCCTCGTGGTGGGCCTCGATGCAGTGAACGACGGCTGGTGCGACGTTGTAGCGCCGCGCGAGTTCGCCGCCGAGCATGGCGTGCGTGCCCTCGACTTCGTGGTCGATCGCCTTGCCGAGGTCGTGCAGCAGGGCGCCGCGGCGACACGTATTGACATCGGCGCCGAGTTCCTCGGCCATCATCGCGGCGATGAACGACGCCTCGACCGCATGCTTGATCTGGTTCTGGCCGTAGGAGGTGCGGTACTTGAGGCGGCCGAGCGTCTTCAGGATCTCGGGGTGGAGGCCAGGACAACCGGCCTCGATGGCGGCTTGCTCGCCGGCGACCTTGATGCCGGCCTCGACCTCGCCCTTCGCCTTGTCCACAACCTCTTCGATGCGGGTGGGGTGGATGCGGCCATCGAGGACGAGCTTCGTCAGGGCGACGCGGGCGATCTCGCGGCGAACGGGGTCGAAGGCAGAGAGAGTGACCGCATCCGGCGTGTCGTCGATGATTAGATCGACGCCGGTAGCCGATTCGAGGGCGCGGATGTTTCGCCCCTCGCGACCGATGATGCGGCCCTTCATGTCGTCGCTCGGGATCGGCACGACCGACACCGTCGTCTCGGTGACGACGTCGTTCATCAGGCGCTGCATCGTGGTCGCGAGGATGCTGCGGGAGCGGCGGTCGGCCTCTTCCTTCGCCTCTGCCTCGAGGACGCGGACGATGCGGTTCGCCTCCTCGCGGATCTCGGCCTCGAGGTCCTGCAGGAGCAGGGCCTTGGCTTCGGCCGTCGTCATGCCCGAAACGCGCTCGATCTCGGCGAGCTTTGCAGTGCGCAGTTCGACGACTTCGACGCGCGTCGCTTCGAGGGTCTGCTCCTTCTCGGCATATGCGTTCTCTCGGCGCTCGAGCGCGTCAAGCTTGCGATCGAGGGTCTCTTCTCTGTTAGCGACACGCTGCTCAAGCCGCAGGACCTCGTCCCGCCGCGTCTTGCCTTCTTGTTCGGCCTGAGCTCGGATCTGAATCGCCTCCTCTTTTGCGTTGAGGAGGGTCTCTTTTTCCTTTGCCTGTGCGTCCCTCAGGAGCTTCTCGGCCGCCTGACTTGCGGCCAACTCCTGATCCTGGGTCGAGCTGCGCTTCGCTGCGTAGCCTAGAAGAGCCCCGATCGCCAATCCTACGATGACGCCGATTACGGCGCCCAGGATGGCGGCCATTGGTAGCCTCTCTTTCTGGTTTTCGTCTCCCTTGAACGTAGTTCACGAACTAATTGCGCCCTGCGTGAGCTACGCCCGCATCATACGGTTGGCCGAATCTAGCGGTCAACCCTACGGGTTGGGAGGTGGGATGGGATGTGGGGACGCCGAAGGGCGATCGACGGGAGGCGACCTCCCTACTCGAGCGTGATGTCGCCGGTTTTGCCGCCGGACTTACGGGTGACGCGAATCTGCTCGATGCGCATCGCACGGTCGACGGCTTTGCACATGTCGTAAATTGTCAGGGCGGCGACGCTGACTGCCGTCAGCGCTTCCATCTCGACGCCCGTCTTGCCGGTGGTCCGGATAGTGGCCTCGATCTCGACGCAATTGCGGGCTTCGTTGGGTGTGAGGACGACGCCGATGCCGGTGAGGAGCAGCGGATGGCACATCGGAATCAGCTCGTGCGTGCGCTTCGCGGCCATCATGCCGGCGATCTGCGCGACGGCCAGCACGTCGCCCTTCGGCACGCCGTTCTGTTGGATCAGCGCCAGCGTCTCACGGCGCATGACGATGCGGCCGCGGGCGGTCGCCTCGCGCGCCGTATCGGCCTTCGCCGACACGTCGACCATGCGGGCGCGGCCGGCGTGGTCGATGTGGCTGAGCCCGGGTTCGGCGTCGTGCTCGTTCATCGTGGAAGCGTAGCGGACGAGTCGCCTTCGCACGCGCGATTCTTCGTGGCGACAAAGGACTCGCGCGAGCTGGCTAGCCCTGGCGCCAGCGGGCGAGGGCTGCTTGCTGCTCGGCGTACGGGCGGGGGACGGCGCGCTGCCAGTCGGCGGGTATCAGCGCGAAGTAGGGCGATTGGCGGCCGTAGCGCATGCGGTAATAGAGGACCGAGATGAGATCGTTCTGGACGCTGCTGCCGGATGTCTTGAGTAGCTCGGCGAGTCGCGATTGCACTTCGGCGGGCACCTGGCCCGCGGGATATGAGTCGCCGAGCAGCCGTACCGACTCGGCCTCCTCGAGCTGGCCGCCAACGACCCACTGGTGCCGCGCCTCATCGAGATTGCCCTGCGCCGCGTACCAGCGGCCGAGCTCCGT
>JBBSDV010000054.1:0-16664 GCA_038240335.1 Dehalococcoidia bacterium | reverse complement strand
GGGTTGACGATGTACATGTGGGCCGCCGCCGGGTTGACTTGCATCGGCCGCATCACGACGCCCTGCTCAAGCTTCGCCAGCGCGTCGGCCAGCGCATCGGGGTCGTGCGTCGTCTTCGCGCCCGTGTGATCGGCTTCGTACTCCCGTGTCCGCGAGATCGACAGCTGGATAATCGACGCCGCGATCGGCATCAGCACGATCGCCGCAAGCGCGAGGAGCGTGTTCTCGTTATTGCGCCGGCCGCCGAAGAGCATCCCGAACATCATGCTCTGCGTCACCCAGGCGATCGCGCCGGCGAGCATTGCTGCGACGGCCCCGATCAGGATGTCGCGGTTGCCGACGTGTCCCAGTTCGTGGGCGATGACGCCCTTCAGCTCGCGGTCGTCGAGCAAATCCATGATGCCCGTGGTCGCCGCGACCACTGCGTGTGTTGGATTGCGGCCGGTGGCGAAGGCGTTCGGCGAAGGGTTATCGACGATGTAGACCTTGGGCTTCGGCAGCGTCGTCAGCGACGTCACTTCCTCGACGATACGGTGCAGGCGCGGCGCCTCTTCCGGCGTCACCTCCCGGGCGCCCGCCATCCTGAGGGCAAGCTTGTCGCTGAACCAGTAGGCGCCGAGATTGAAGATGCCGGCCAGTACCACGAAGAAGATCAGCCCCGTGAGGCCTCCCAAAAACAGGTACCCCAACCCCGCGAGGAGGCCGGTGAGCACCCCCATGAGCAGCAGAGTCTTGGCAGTTGCGGCCATTGTTCGTAAACCTCTTTCCTCGTCCGCCGGGGATTCGACCGGCGTCACCCCAATTGTAACAGTTTCATATGCGCCCAAATGTCACGAATGCACGGCCGCCGCTTCGCCAATGCGAGGTGTTGATGCTGCTGCGCGAGCGTGCGGCGGGCTTGGAAACGCCGCCGTAGGACGTGTCGCGCCAATCTAAGGATGATCGGGCGTTACGCCGATCTCCGGCGTCCGGCGTCCGGCGTCCGGCGTCCGGCGTCCGGCGTCCGGCATCCAGCTTCCGACGTCTCTCAGAGTTCCTGCCGCTCGAACCAGACGACGGAGGCTATGAAGGCGAGGGCGGCGATCACGAGCGACGCGAGAGGGACGCTGATGGTGAAATTCTGGCTTTCGCCGAGGGCGGCACTGAGGGCGGCGATGGGGAGGAATGAGGGAAGAACGAAGCGCGTCCAATGCAGGCTGGCGATGGCGGGTACGATGTTCGGCAGGAACCAGGCGGCGAGGGAGATGACGGCGATCGGCGCTACGGAGCGCAGCGGGACGCCGAGAGCGATGATCACAAACGACAGCACGACCATCTCGATCCAGAGGATGACGACGGCCCCAAGCACCTGGCCAGCAGGGACGCTGCCGAAGAGGGCGATGGTAACGGCAAGCCAGACGACCGTCGGCACGAGAACGAGCGTCCCGCAGGCGATGAGCGAGTGGGCGGCGGATTTCGCCATGAGATAGGACGCGCGGGACACAGGCTTGGTCAGGATCCACGCCGTGACGCCCATCGAGCGTTCGTGTGACATGGCGTCGACGGTCGAGGCGATGACCATGAGTGAGCCGAGGTAGCCGACCAGCGTCGCCCATGTGCCGAGCATGCGGTTCGTCGACTCGCTGCCGATAGCGTGCTGGAAGCCATCGCCGGGAGCATGGGCAACGCGGGCGTAGCTGACCAGCGGTATGAGGAGCAGCGCCGCGGTCATGATCAGGACGAAGAGGATGATCCGCTTCGAGCGGCGCCCCTCGAGCAGCTCCTTGGAAAGCAGTACGCCGAAGCCCGGCAGCAGCGCCGGCTGCGGCAAGCCTGCACCCGTGTCGGCGGCACCCGGCGTCGTCGTGGTCACGAGCGATGGTAGCGCGCGGCTGCGGCCTACGGAAGCGCGAGCTGGACGGTGTACGGGGCGAGCTGATTGGTGCCTTCGGTCGAGCCGGCGATGGCGAGGACGGCGGTCTCCACGCCAGTTCCATCAAATCTCAACTCCCCGGATTCGGTCGCATCGAGGGGTGCATCCACGACGGCAACGCTGCCGTCACTCATCGTTTTGATGAGGCGGACGATGTAGGTTTGCGCGAGCGGCGCGTCCACAACGACGAAGCCATTGAGGTCCGGAGCGGGCAGTACCCCTGACGAACCGGAGTCCGTCGAGATGCTGACGGACCGAATCACCCAGCCCTCGAGGTGGGTGCCGCCATCGGTAACGTATTCGAACCGCAGCTTGATCTTCTGCCCCGTGAACTGCGCCAGGCTGACGCGCTCGGCGAGCCATGCCGGATCGGCGCCGCCGCCGCTCACGCCGGAGTAGCCGGGGCCGTATGCCTGCGCGACGGGATCGTCCGTCGTCGTGTTGTCGCCCGGGAGCGCCTGCCAGGTTTGGCCGCCGTCCGTAGAAACGGAGACGTAGCCCCAGTCGTACCAACGCTCGATGTCGATCCACGTTTGGAATGTGAGCTTTGGGTTCACGGCGCCCGCGAGGTCGAGATCGTACGTCGCCGTCGTATCCAGCCCATCCTCGGCGTTCGACCAGAGCACGGGGCCGCGTTCGAGCGCCGACGGCGGCAGGACGGGCACCTGGGTCTGGCCGTGGAAGCGGAGCAGGTAGGAGCGGTTATCGACGCTCGCCAGTTTGTAGTAATCCGTCCCGAATTGATGCGCCGCTCCGTCCAGGGGATCGCCGACCGCCAGCTGATTGTCGATGCGCAGGTCGAGAGGGTGGCCAGGATTACCGTACGGGCCGGAATCCTGATTCAGCACGTTTGCCGCGATCCAGTCGGCGAAGACCTCGCGGAAGCGGAGCGGCTGACCGAGCTCCGTCAGAAACTGATCGACGCCGGCAGTGCCATCGCGCTGGGAGCGGGCGATCGCGCCGTACGAGGCGTCGCCGCCGAAGCGGCTCGTCAGGTAGCGGAAGAACGCGGCACCGGCGCCGTAGTGGGGGCCGCTGCCCTCGCTGTCCCAGTAGTTGAGCTGCGTAGCGGGCTTCGCGGCGAACGACTTGATGGTCGAGGCGGCGCCGCCAACGAGCATCGAGCTGTCTTCGGACAGTCCTTCGTTGACCCAGGCTTCCTCGAGATTGTCGGTGTGAGCGTGAATCAGGTGCTGGAACTCGTGGGCGAGGACGACGTTGAACGACGCGCCGCCCGGCTTCTGGTTGCGGTCCATGTAGACCATCTCGGCTTCGTTGCTGAGGGGTCGCACACGCCGCAGGTACTGGTCATCGCCGGAGTAGTAGCCGCCGACTGCGCCGCCAAGGTCGGCCTGCAGCACGACGATGCGGGGATCGCCGTCGACGCCGGGGATGTCGGGGGTACCGAAGGCGGCGGTGATGGCGGGCCATGTCTTTGCGTCGAAGGCGTCGGCGGCCGCCTGGACGTCGGCCGGGTTGGCGGCGATGGCATCGTCCTCGTAGAAGTACGCGTGGGCGCTCTTCGCAAGGAGTGTCGCCGTGATCGTCTCGACGCCCGGCGGCGATTGGTGCGCGAGCGCACCGCCAGTGATCTTGGCGACGTCGAACGGCCGTGAGTCGCCGACGTTGGCCTCGCCAGCGAAGGGCTTTGCGGCGAGGGCGCGGCCGTTGGTGCGGCGATAGCTCGCGGCGAGACCGACCGGATCGGCCTGCGGGAGGTTCGCGCGGACGCCGATCTGGCTGCCGAGGCCGGCGAAGGGGTCGTTGCCGGACGTGGGTGTTGCTGCCGCGAATGTCGAAGTCGCGCCGGAGATGGCGGTTGTGCTTGAGGCAGAGACTGGGTCGGTCGCGGTAAGCGAGGGTGTTGGCGCAAGCGTCTTCTTCGAGCCGTTGCAGGCGGCACCGAGGGCAGAAACGAGCAATGCAACGGATAGGAGGAACACGGGTGCGTGCGAGAAGCGGGCGTTGCTCGGGGCAGGGTTAGCGAGCGCGGGGATGTGCCTTCTCGTAGACCTGGCGGACGTGCTCGTTGGCGATCTGGGTGTACACCTGCGTGGTCGAGATATTGGCATGCCCCAGCAGTTCCTGCACGCTCCGGAGGGGAGCGCCGCCTCTCAGCATATGCGTGGCAAACGAGTGCCGCAATGTATGCGGGGTCACGGGCGTCGTAATGTTCGCATCGCGGGCGTACTGCTTGAGGATGAGCCAGAAGCCCTGCCGGGTCAGGCGCTCGCCCCGGCGGTTGACGAATAGGGCGGGTTCGACACGGTCCTTCACGAGCAGGGCGCGGCCGTCGTTCAGGTAGTCGTTTACGGCACCTGCCGCCTGCTCGTGGATGGGATTCGTGCGCTCCTTGGCGCCTTTGCCCATGCAGCGCACGTAGGGCTTGAGGTCGTCCATGTGGACGTCGACGACGTCGAGCGAGACGAGCTCTGTCACGCGGAGACCCGTAGCGTACAGCAGCTCGAGCATTGCACGATCGCGGCGGGCTTCAGGCGTCTTGCGCTTGAGCGGCTGCTCGAGGAGTTCATCGACTTCGGTGACGGAGAGCGGCTTGGGCAGCGAGCGACCGACGCGCGGCGACTCGAGACTTTCGGCGGGGTTGCCGTGGATGGTCCCTTCGGCCTGCATGTATTGGAAGAACGATTTGATCGCGGCAACTTTTCGGGCGACGGTCGCCTCGGCATAGTTCTTGTGCTTCAGGCTGAGGACGTAGTTGATGATGAGATCGCGGTCGAGCTGCTCCCAGTCGCGGGTCTTGCCGTTTCCGCGCAAGCTGGTGACGAACGAGTCGAACTGGCGCAGGTCGTTTTTGTATGCGGAGACGGTATTACCGGAAGCACCCTTCTCAACCGACATGAAGTTCAGAAAGTGGCCAATGTGATCGTCCATTGTGCCCTCGTAGTTAGTTACACAAGTTGTAAGAAGCGCCCAAGCGGGGGGAGGAATGGCAAAGCCGATTGTAGCACGAGTTGCGCCGCAATCCAGTGCGTCGGCGTGTCATTTCTCCACCGCGTTGATACGAATTCGAAATAGCGTGGCGGTGCGTTGATACGCGCGAACTATTACACGCTCAACCTTCTTACGCTCTACGAACCGCGACAATTTGTAGGTTCGTCACTCCCATGCGCGGCCTTCGTCGCCCAGTTGCTCCACACCCAGTGCCGGAGCTTCATGGGGAACGGCGTGCGGGTGCATGTGAGGACGGAATGGAGAGCTCAGTGGCGATGGCTGCTCGTCATTCCGACGAAAAGCAGCAGTGTGCGGGCCGCCAGTCGAGTGCCACGCGCGCCGATGATATCGGTGTAGGGGGTCGCCACGAGCGCCGTGGCGAGCGGTATGCGTGTACCACTGGAGTCGGTGCGGCCGAAGCCCGTGCTCGCGGCGCTGTTCGAGCTGCCGCCCGCGAGCGAGCGCTCGATGCGCATGGAGTCGCTGATCGCGCGGCTGCGGCTCTGCATCGTTGTGACCAACGCCGTGCTGTTGGCGACGGTGCTCGATACGAGCCACATGCACATGGGCGCCACGTGGGCGCTCATCGGCTTCTCGATCCTCTACGGGCTACCGATCGCGGTGCTGGAGCCGTACCGGCGCTGGCGCTTCTTCCAGACGAGCCTGGCCTCGGCGGCGCTCGATTCGATTGCGATCGCGGCGTTCATCGCGGCGACGGGCGGATCGCACAGCCCCTTCTTTCCGCTGTATTTTCTTTCGGCGACGGCCGTCGCGATGCGCTTCGAACTGCGGCAGGCGGTAATTGCCTGTGTGTTTTACGCCGTGACGTATGCCTTTGCATTCCTGTTTACCTGGCAACAGACACCCGATGATTTCGGTCTGCTCGCGATGCGGTGCCTGTACATGCTGTTCGTCTCCGTCGGCGTCGGGCACCTGGCGCGGGAGGAGAACAGCCGTTCGCTGCAGGTCGAGGAGATCGAGAAGCTGAACGTCGAGAACGCGAAGCTTCTGAGCCGAAACGAGAAGGCGGCGAGGATCGACCGGCTGACCGGGCTGCTGAACCGTGGCCATCTGGAAAAGGAAGCGTTGCGGGAGCTGCGAAAGGCGAAGAGCAGCAGCGGCTACCTGAGCGTGCTGTTCTGCGACATGGACCGGCTAAAGCGCATCAACGACGAGCTCGGCCACGACGCGGGCGACCGTATCCTGCGGCAAGCGGGGGCGGCGATGAAGCGCGGCCTGCGCCCGGGAGACATGATCGGCCGCTATGGCGGGGATGAGTTCGTCGTCGTGCTGCCGAGCGTGACGCGCGAGACGGCGTTCGACCGCGCGGAGCAACTGATCGAGAACATGCGCTCGCTGAACGACGGCCTGACGGACGACCTGCGGGTCGGCCTGAGTGTCGGCATTGCGACGTATCCGTTCGATGCGCAGGACTATGCAACGCTCGTGAAGTTGGCGGACCAAGCGATGTACCTCGCGAAGCGCGACGGCGGCAGCCGCGTGCGGACGGCGAACGACCTGCATCTGTTCTGGGAAGACGTGCCGCGGACGGCGTAGGGGCTGGGTGCCTGGTCGCTGGGTGCTGGTCCGCAGGAGTTGGGTGCCGGTCGGCTGGGTGTGCCGGTCGTCGGTCGGCGGTCGCCGGTCGCCGGCCGCCAACGACGCCCTAACCCATACGTTCTCGCCTTAGGCGAGAAGGAGGACGTGCCCCTGCCCAACATTCGACTCGTTGCCTACGCGCAACCGGCGCGGCGAGCCTCCAACGGATTGTCATTCAGAGCGCCAGCGAAGAATCTTGTCTGTACGCCGAACCCGCTAGTCGTGCGATTCCGTTTCGCCCATCCCACATTACCGATCCGGTCCGAAGGATTGCCGGCCTGCCGAACAAGACCCCTTCGCTTCGCTCTGGGTGACAAACAGCGCGGCCTGGTCGCAAGGTCTGTCATTCAGAGCGCAAGCAAAGAATCTTCTCCGCGCGCCGACGCCGCTCCTCGCGCGACGACGATGCGACTCAAGCGATCAGGCAATATTACGACTACCTCGGAAGGTTGGTCGGCGGCCGAACAAGACCCTTCGCCTCGCTCTGGGTGACAAACAGCGCGGCCTGGTCACAAGGTTGTCATTCCGAGCGCAAGCGAAGAATCTTCTCCGCGCGCCGACGCCGCTCCTCGCGCGACGAGGATGCGACTCAAGCGATCAGGCAATATTACGACTACCTCGGAAGGTTGGTCGGCGGCCGAACAAGACCCTTCGCCTCGCTCTGGGTGACAACCACTGTGGCCGGTCCGCTTCACGCCAACGGGCCAAGCAGCCGTTCGACGCGTTGTCATCCATAGCGCAAGCCGAGAATCTTCCGGGGACGCCTAACCCGCGAGTCCGGCGGCTCTGTCGACAACCGATTGCCCAAGCGCGTCTCACCTGCGACCGCACACCTACACCGCGACGAGGTCGAGGAACTGTTTGAGGATGCGCGCCGTGGCGCCCCAGATCAGATGGTCGTGCCAGCGGTAGGAGTAGGCCACGATCTCGCGGCCCTGGTACGTGCGCGGCTCGGCGACGACGTGCAGCTCGTTCTGCAGGTGCAGCAGCGGAACCTCGAGAATCTCCGCTACTTCGATCTCGCTATGGACGAAGGGATATGGGCCGGGCTCCGTGATGATGCCGACGAATGGGCGGACGAGGAAGTTGGAGATGGTAATCATCTCATCGAGCTGGCCGATGATCTCGATGTGATTGATGGCGACGCCGATCTCCTCCCACGTCTCGCGAACGGCGGTGAAGCGCAGGTCGGGATCACCGGCGTCGTGAGCGCCGCCCGGGAACGAGATCTGCCCCTTGTGATGCTCGACGAGTTCGGAGCGCACGGTGAAGACGACGTGCGTCTCGCCGGCGCTCGCATAAAGCGGCAGCAGTACGGCGGCACGGGCCAGCGTCTCGTCGGCGATGTACGCCGGCGTGTACGCGGCCAACGTCGCGCGGATCTGTTCGATCACGCCTCAGTGTAATCGCGCGTCCCCCCGCGCGGCAGATCGAGTCCAGTCGGTGTCGTTGGTCAGCGATTTGTCCGGGGGTAATTGGCTAGCGATTGTGTCCTTCTGTGAAGGAGTAATCACGTTGAGGCAGCGGTCAGGTGGCATGAACCGTCGCGGCGCCAGCGATCAGCGGCGCAAAGCCCATCAGCTTGCGTCGCTCGCGCACAGCCGGGTCAAATCCGGCGGAGCGCAGAGCCTCTTCGGTGCGGCGGTTCGGGTTGCACCCCGCGCCGAAGTACCCCCAAACCGGCTTGATGATGTCCTGTGTCTGCCCGACAAGGCCGTTGCCGCGGACGTGCTCGATGAAACGCAGTTCGCCGCCCGGCCGCAGCACCCGGCGCATCTCGGCGAGGGAGCGAGCGACGTCGCGCACGGTGCAGAGGACGAGCGTCGAGACGACGATGTCGAACGTGGCGTCGGCGAAGGGCAGCCGTTCCGCAGGCGCCTGCTCGAGGACGATGTCGGTGCGGCCGAGCGACGCAAGTTTCGCCGCCGCTTTCTTCAGCATGTACGGGTCGGGCTCGAGCGCCGTCACATGCACGCCGGTCGGGTAGTGCATGAAGTTCGCACCGGTGCCGGCGCCGATCTCCAGCACCTCGCCCGTGAGATCAGCGAGCAGCCGCTGCCGCATCCCGGCGAACAACCCGCGCTCCTCCGCCCGGCCCATCGTATCGAAGATCGCCGCGAACCAGCGGTGTCCCTCGAAATCGGCCGCGCTATCAAGTGCGTTTGCTGGTGTGTGAGGATCCGTCGTGCTCATCGCTATGCCGCCTTCCTGGAGGTCCCTGACGTGTCGATCCATGCAGGGAATAGACGATATCACTAATCGGGGCTGTGCGGCTGCCGAACGACTTTGTGCGGAGCATCGCCCGCGTCAGGCGGTGAGGATCGGGAAGATGCGGCGACGGGCGTCGGCGGAAAACCATGCGTACATGCGCTCGCGGGCGGGTGCCAGCGGGGCGAGATGAGGCAGATCGCCAGCGGGCTCGATCAGCGGGGCAAGTTGGGCGACAACAGTACGGAGCGCGTCGTGCTCCTCCCGCAGTGCCGAGAGCCTCAGCGTCGCAGCCTGCGCCGGCAGGGCGCCGAGCAGATCTCGGGCGTACGCGATAGCCGCCGCATCGACGCCGTTCGCTCCTGCGGCGGTCGTACCGGAATCAATCTCGCCGACGGCGAGCGCGGCTTCGGCGAGAAGGTCGCGGAGGGCGCGGTTCGCGTCGAGGAGGTCGGGCACGGCGCTGTCGTAGTCGCGGGCGACGATGCCGAAGAGGAGCATCGAGAAGGCGAACTGCGCCTGGCCGTACTTCGTCGTCAGCGCCGGCGCAAAATGGGCGACGATGCCCGACTGGATCGCCCGCAGGACCTCCTCGGGGTACGGCCTCATCGAATCAACTCCAGCAATTCGGCCTCGAGGCCGGGATTGACGAACGCTGTGACAGCGAGGAGCAGGTCGGGCGTCCTGCCGCCGACGATCGCCTTGGTGCCGGTGATGAAGATGATGGCGAACTTCACGTTCGAGAAGACTTCCCAGAACTTCAGGGTCGCCGCATCGGCGGGAGCGCCACCGGCGGCTTCGTACATGCGCATGAACTCGTCCCGGTCGCACAAGCCGCCTACGCGACCGTCGCCGGCCCAGCGCCACGATTTCATGACGAGCCAGCCGAGATCCTCGATCGGATCGCCGGCGTGCGCCATCTCCCAATCGAGGATGCCGGTGATGCCGGTCTGGTCGTAGAGGAAGTTGCCGGTGCGATAGTCGCCGTGCACCAGCACCAGGCGCTCGGGTGGCGGCGGCAGGTGGCGCTTCAGCCAGTGGAACGCGAATTCGAGCACTGGCTGCGACTCAAGCGTGTCCTGACGCATCGTTTGTTCCCAGCGCTCGACCTCGTGGAGCGCACTGGCGGCCGCGGCGGGCGGCCGGTGGAGGGATGGCAAGCGGTCGATATCGAAGGCATGGATGGCGGCGAGAACCTGCGCCTTTTGTTCGGCGATGCGGGGCCGCACGGCGGCGAACTCGGGCGACGTGACGAGCGTGCGCGCGTCGGAGCCGCCGGGGAGGCGCTCCATGATGAAGAACGGCCGCTCGAGGGCGGCGCCGTCGGTTTCGATCCAGCTGACGCGGGGCGCTGGGATGCTGCTGCCACTGAGAGCGGTGTAGATCTCGAACTCGAGGTCGTTGTTACTTTCGAGAAGGCTGCCCGTGGGGTCGCGGCGGGCGATGAACTGGCGTTCCACCTTGCGGCCGGCGTCTATCCAGGCGGCGTCGAACATCCACGTTTCGCGCGAGGCGCCGCCGGGGATGCGGGCGACGTTCGAGACGGCGACGTCCTTCGCCGCCGGAAGCCGAGAGCGGAGGTAGGCGGCGAGTTGCTCTTCCTGCATCGGCTGTAGGTTCTCGCGCAGGCGGGCCTGCGTCAAGGCGGCAGCTTGCGGTGGTCATGATAGACTGCGGATCGCCGCGGAGGGGTCGCATAGTGGCCTAGTGCGGGCGCCTGCTAAGCGCTTATCCCGGGAAACCGGGATCGAGGGTTCGAATCCCTCCCCCTCCGCCACCCCGTACACTCACCGCAATGAGCACCACCACATCCGCACAACGCGTCAGGCGACCGGCATGAGCCTCATTGATCGCGTCGCGCGCGTGTTTCTGCGGGATGCAGGGCGCCCCGAGCGGCTGCCCTCGCCGGACGAGTTGGTGCTGCTGACGCGACCGGAGGGGGAACCGGAGGCGCAGTTCCTTAAGGAGATGCTTGACGAGAACGGCGTGCGCGCGCTCGTGAAGAATCGCGATCCGGTGAGCGCGCAATCGGGCGGCATGGGGCCGGCGTGGGCCTACGAGATCTGGGTGCTGCGCAAGGACTTGCGGCGGGCGCAAGAGATCATTGGCGGGCGATAGTCGGCCTCGCTGGCAGTTCGCAACGCGCCGACGGCTACGGACTACATGGGCCGAGATGAGCGGCGATAAGGCTCAGATCGAGCGAGTTAATCGCACCATCGCGGTTGACGTCGAAGTCGAGCACGTATAGACCGGAGTTCATCAGTCCGAGGTGCCCCGCATCGATCGCCAGGTCTGCGGAGTTTACCGTCCGGTTTGCATCGAGCGTCGCCGCCTCGGCCATGTCGTTGCAGCCGTCACCATCGGTGTCGCGGACGAGTGGATTTGTGCCGAGACGCAGCACCTCGGCGCCATCGGACAGGCCATCACCGTCCGTATCGACGACGTTGGGGTTCGTGCCATAGAGCGCCTCGCAGGCGTCCGGCAGCCCGTCGTGATCCGTGTCAATTCCTGAGACCTTGCTCGTATTCACGAGAGGGTCGCTGCCGCACGTGCTCTCCGCACTATCGATTTGGTGGTCGCCGTCGGTGTCGGCATTGAACGGGTCGGTGCCGGCCGCGGCCTCCTGGGCGGCGTTGAGGCCGTCCATATCAACGTCGGGGTTGCACACATCACCGAGCGCCGATGACAGGGCGTTCGTATTGTCGGTGAAGGGGATCGATGCGGGCAGCGTGATGATCTCGCTGTTGCGGTTCGCCTGGTCGGCGTTAGCGATCGTCGGGCAGTTGTCCGCGGCGTCGGCAACCCCGTCGCAGTCGCTATCGCCGACGCACACGGTGGCTGTCGGCGTCGGCGTATCGGTCGGGCCGCCGGGGGTGTTGGTGGGGGTGGGCGTCGGCGTTCGGGTCGGCGTCGAGGTCGATGTATTGGTGGCGGTCGCGGTGCGCGTCGGGGTCGGCGTCGCCGTCGCAACGGGTGTCGGCGTGTTCGTTGCGGTCGCGGTTGGCGTCGGCGTCGCGGTATTCGCGGGAGTGTTCGTTGCCGTCGCCGTCGCCGTCGGGGTGTTCGTCGGCTGCGCGCCGAACGTGACCGTGTACGATGCGTCCGCGTTTGCCGTGATGTTGTGCTGCTGGGCGCCGCCGTCGGACCATGATCCGAAATAGACCGTTCCGGACGGAACGACCTGCGGCGACGTCGCAAAGACGGAGTGCGTGGACTTTCGCGGCACCACCTGGCTGAACGGCACCGTGAAATTGCCGTCGTCAACCGCGATCTGGATGCCGGCGCGGTTCGAATCGAACGCCAGGGTGACGGTGTTGGCGACGATCTTCACTTTCTTTGTTCCGGTGAGGCCGCCGCTGTCGGTCGCCGTCATTAACACCTCGTAGTAGGTGTAATCGGTGTGGTTCCCCGCGACGAAGGAGCCGCCGGCAACGCCCACGGCGGAGGTTACCGGGTGCGTGTGGCAGCTGGTGTATGACGCATCGAAGCAGTGATAGAGCAGAACGTTCCATTGCAGGCTCGTCGCCGGCAAGTTCCCGTCCTGGGCATCGGTGGCGCTGCCGGCGAACGTGATCGTGTCGCCGATGTCGTAGTGCGAGAGGTCCACCGGCGCGCTGATCGTCGCGACGGGCGCCGAGTTGCCGACCTGAATCGCGATCGTGCTCTGCGCCGTCAGAAAGAACGGGTCGGTAACCGTCAATGTGGCTGTGCGGTTGCCGTTCGTCGTGTACTGATGCGACGGATTGGCGGTGGCGGAGTGGGCGGTGCCGTCGCCGAAGTCCCAGTCGTACGTGACGGCCTGGCCCGCATCCGGATCGCCGGAACCAGCGCTCGAGAAGTTCACCGTCAGGGGCGTCAGCCCGGACGTCTTGTCGGACGAGGCGATAGCGATCGGCGGCCGGTTGTCGCCGATAAACCGGACGTGCCTGATCTCGCCGTTATTGATCGAAAGATAGTAGATGTCACCGTCAGGTCCGGTCTCGATTTCGACCGGGCCGTCCGCCGCGCTCGAAAAGGTATCGACGCTGCCCGGCACGAGCGCGTTCGAGGCATCAACCTTGAGGACGCTGATCTGGTTGCGTCCGTAGTCGCCGAAAAAGTACGTGTTCTGGTACTTCGAGCTGTAGCTATTGGCGCCCGTAAAACTGCCGCCCACGACGGCGGACGTGGGCGGATGCTCGTAGGTGTGGATCGCAAACGTCGTGCCGCCCGCGCTGTAGAGCGCCTGGCATGTGCTGTAGGACGCGTACCCGGGCTGCTGGAAATCCCCTTCGTAGCACGGCCAGCCGAGATTCACGCCCGGGGTAACGACGTTGACCTCTTCCCAGGTTCCCCAACCGACATCGCCGCTGAAGATGATGTTGGTTCCGGGCTTGAAGTTGTACCGGAAATTGTTTCGAACCCCATACGCCCATACTTTCGACCGCGTCGCTGTCAGGTCGCCGTTATAGAACGGATTGTCCGCGAGCCCGCGCCCGTTCGCAGGGTTGATGCGAAGGATCTTGCCCGCATAGTTGCTGACGTCTTGCGCGCGGAGTGCCCGCACATCGACGCTGTCGTAGCTCGCGCCGTCGCCGATTGCGGCATACAACATGCCGTCGGGCCCGAACTTCAGGTTGCCGACGGTATGACTGAGGTAGTCCGACGGAATACAGTCAGCCGTCGCCGCGTAGTCGCTGCATGCGGGCTTTGCGGCGGTACCGGTAACGCTCCCCGCGAGGACGATCTTGCTGCCCGACGCCGCAACGTCGCCATTCGCCGTCAGCCGTATGATTTGCGCCGTCTTGATCCCCGCAGGATCCGCCGCGTTGCTTTCCCATGTGAAGGCCGCGTACACGTATCCGTTCGTCGCAAAATTCGGATCGAGCGCGAGGCCGAGCAGGCCGCGATCAACGTAGTTGTTGACGGGCGAGATGACGTAGAACGGCGTCGGCAACAGCGCGCCGTTCTTGAACACTTTTATCGTGCCGTCTTTCAACGCGATGAAGATCCGGCCATCCGGAGCGAAGACGAACGCGGTCGCCGCGTTGTAAGGCGCGCTGAAGGGCGTGGGCAGGCCGCCGACAAAGGTATCAGTGACGAAGCCGCCGAGGTCAGGGCGATACGAAAGTCCGAACTGGATCGAGGCGCCGCCAAAAGCCTCGTAATACTCGACGACGACCGTGTGCGTGCCGGCCGTCATCTGTTTATTCGCGGTGTGGGTGACGCCACCCTGATCGACCCAGAAGTCGAGGATCAACTGGCCGTCGACGAAGACGCGGGAACCATCGTCGCTCGTGGCGAAGAACTGATAGACACCCTCGTTGAATGGCAATTGCCGCGTCCAGCGGGCGCTGAAGTTATCGCTCTGGATGCCGATCGCGGGTGAACCGACGTTCCAGTCGAAGTTAATGTCCTGGCCGTCGTTGCGCGTCACGGCGGGCGTACCGGTGAGATCCGGATTGTTGAAGTACTGCGCGTTCCAGCCCGGCGCTAGCGTCGAGGCGTCTTGCACCGTCACTTGCGCCGTCGCCGCGTTGTCGTTGTCGTAGAACTCGACCTTCAGAACATGAGACCCCGCTGGGATCGTGTAGTCGGCGATGTAGGTCGTCGGCGGCTGATTGAACCACGCATCGAGGACGAGCACGTTATCGACATAGATGCGCGTGCCGTCGTCGGTCGTCGCGGTGAACCGATAGGTGCCGGCGGCGTACGTGTCCGTCCGCGTCCAGCGCACGCTCCAGCCGTCCGGGTTGACGCCGGTGCCGGGTGACCCCTCCCAATAGAAGTCGAGGGTGGGCGTCGCGCTCGGGATCGTGTTCGCCCCGTCGTTGCGCGTCAGAACCGATGTTCCCGAGACGGTCTTGTTGTTGAAATACTTTCCGGTCCAGGTTCCGTTGGCGGCGGCGCTCGCGCTCGGTGCGCTGTGGGGCACGGCGTAGGCGAGTGCGCCAACGACCAGCATGGCGGCAAGGAGCAGCAGTCGGGATGGTCTAAAGGGCAGGGACAAAATCAGTCTCCCCAATGCACGTGCCGCGTCGGCAAGCGGACGCATGTGCGCTGGACTTCCATAGTAGACAACGGACACGGTGGCTTGATTGTTGCTCACCTCGTCCTGATTCGCGTGGCGGGTGCGGCTGGATCAATGCTTGCCCGACCCGCCGTTGCGCCCGGAATGGGATTACAGAGGCGTGACATCCAAGTCTAGCGCAGTCCGCGGTGCCCGGTTTCGACTCCGGTAAGAAAGTGCCCATGTGCTCGCCCGGAATGGGTACGTCGACGGAATGCTGAGATCCGCTCGACCATGAGTGATCTACGCGTCGCCATTTTGCTCGCGGCGAGCGGCGGACGCGAGGTCCCGGCAGGTACAGGTAGCCATGCCCTGCGGAGTCGTTCGCAGTAGCGCGTGAAGTTGGCGTTCGGTAGAATCGCCGGCAATCGCCCATATGAGGAGGAAGCGTGGCCGAGTTCGTACGCGTCGCACGGCTGTCCGAGATCCCGGCCGGCACCGCCAAGGGTGTCACCGCGAAGGGCAGGGAGATCCTGCTCGCCAATATCGACGGCGAAGCTTATGCGATCGGTGATCGTTGCCCGCATCTCCGGGGCCATCTTCACAACGGCAAGATTGACGGCACGATCATCGAGTGCCCGCTGCATGGCGCGCGGTTCGATGTCACGGATGGCGGCATCTGTTCGTGGGTGACGCACCCGGCCTGGTACAAGCTGCTGATGGACGCGAGCTTCCCGGGCTTCCTGAAGCGCGGCGTAGGCTCATACGCGACGCGCGTCGAAGGCGACGACGTGTACGTCGAGGTGTAGGGGCAGGGCTCCCACGAGTGGATAGCACCTAGCGACACGGGCACGCGCACGGCGTAGATCGATCCCGGCTTCGTCGCCTCATTCGCCGTGTCCGCTTGCGCATACCTGAAGATTTTGAGAGATAAGGAACGATGCCTGGGGGACACCCCCAGACCCACGACAGCGTGCCCTGCACTTCCACTTCACGTGAACCCGCGATGCGAGAATTCCGGGGACACGGCGAGACCTCCACCAGGATGCGCTTGACTCTCTGCATTCCCGCTTCAACTCCAACTGCTACGGATCATGGAGGCGTGAATGTTGGCGTTGCGGCAATGGGGGTGCTGGCCGCGATCGTCGGTGTCGCAGCGGGGCGGATCGTCGGCGGCACGGGCGTGACGGTACGCGCGGGGACGGTCGGCGGCGGCGGCAACGTCGGCGGCGCGACGGTCGGCGGCACCGGTGTCGGCGGCTCCTCCGTCGGCGTGTCAGCGGGCACGGGCGTCGGCGGCGGCGTCAGGTTCGGCGTCGGTGTTTGGACGGCGACGCCAGGCGTGATCGTCATCCCTGGCGTCGTCGTGCGGGTGGCGGATTTGCTCGCCACGGTCGGCGATGGTGAGCCGGCGGTGACGCCGTTTCCGCTGCTGCCACCGCGACCGCCGAACGCACCGGCAATGATCGCACCGCCGGCGAACGCGATGATCAGCAAGCCGACGGCGGCGCCGAGAAAGAGCAGGATATTCTTCTGGTTCCAGCCTTCGTTAGGGCCGGTTGTCGGATCTGCGCCGCCGCCATCATAACCCCCGCCGCCGAAGTCGCCGCGACCAGCGCCCTCCAACAGCGGCCTCGCGCCACCAGCAAGCTCGACTGCGGCGATGCCCGCGCCGACGCCGCCGGCCGCCGCGGCGGCGCTTCCGCGCGGGAGGGGCGTCGCATATGGATTGGATGGAAGCGCGGAGCGCGGCTGGCGCGCGCCGGGACGAGCGAGTGCACCGGCAGCGGCTGATGCCTTGGCGACATCGCTCCAGACATCCCCCTTCAGCGTCATCGGTGCGGCGACGGATGCGAAGGCGGCGAACACGTCGAGCGGCGCAGCGATCGCGGCGCGTGCCGATTTGCACCGATCGCAACCGGCGATGTGCGCGTCGACAGCGGCGCGCACGTCGTCGGTATAGGGAGGGAAGTCGAACGGGGCGAGCGTTTCCTGAAGGCTGGG
>JBBSDV010000053.1:0-16827 GCA_038240335.1 Dehalococcoidia bacterium | reverse complement strand
TCCAGCGTCGAGAACCGCTCTTCGCCTGGCCCCGCCGCCTTCTCGTCGACCTCTACTTGAAGCCCGCCGGGGCGGTACGCCAGCCGCACGCGGTAGTGTTGCGACACCTTCTCGTCGATCGCCTGTGCGAGCTCTGATAGCAGGTCATGCACAGAGCGCTCGAGCGGCGTGCGAGCGGCGTCGATGTACGTCTCGATTCCGCGACGCCGCTCGTCCCCTTCGATGAGCGCCAACGGCTGCTTGAGCGCGTCAAAGATCGGTTCCGTGCGTAATTCCGTGGCCATAAATGTTCCTGTCGTCCGTCTTACGTGGGGCGGTGCTGGCGTCAGCCCTCTGTTCGCTGGCGTTATAATGGCATAGTGCTGGCATCCTGTCAACATCCGAGATGCCATTCCGAATAACTTTTTCTCAATCCTCGGGCTAGGAGCACAGAACGGCGGTCGGGCATGGGCGGTTCTGTACGGATCGGGGCTCAACTTCTGCGGCATCAGCGCCCGGCGAACCGGTCGAATGTCCGGCGCTAGATTGTCTTCACGCCCGCAATCGGAGCGCGGCGGTATGCGCCCGCTGCTCGGCACGATCGTCGATCGGTGGAAGCGCGATGCCGGGATATCGCCGACTCAGGGCCGTGCGGATGATGTGATCGGCGAGCGCGGGGTTTTTCGGCAGCAGCGAGCCATGGATATACGTGCCGATCGCGTTTCTGTACACGGCGCCCTCGGTGGCGTCCTCGGCATTGTTGCCGCAGCCGGTGCGCACCCGGCCGAGCGGGCGCACGCCGCCGCCCAGCCGAGTTCGGCCGCCGTGATTCTCGAAGCCGACGAGCGTTTGCGCGCGAAGGGCTTCGTCCGGTTGCCAATCGATGACGATGTTCCCGACGCAGCGACGCACGTCATCGCCGGGATGTTCGGTGTACAGGTCGAAGATCCCGACGCCTTGCAACTCAGTGCCCGAGGCCTCGCGGTAGAAACGGCCGAAGAGCTGGTACGCGCCGCACACGGCGAGCAGCAGCACATCGGCCTCGACCGCCTCGCGCACTGCTCCGGCCTTTGTCGCGATCAGGTCGTCGGCGACAACGCGCTGCTCGCGATCCTGCGCCCCACCGGCGAAGATCAGATCATGTGCCTTCGCGTCGAGGCGATCGTTGAGCCCAAGCTCCGTGAGCTCGAACCCAATACCGCGCGCCTCGCAGCGATGCCGCAAGCACATGATGTTGCCGCGGTCGCCGTAGATGTTCATCAACCGCGGATACAGATGCGCGACGCGAAGGACGGGCGTGCTCATTCTTCCTCCCAGAAGCGATGCTTGCCGCCGCCGCGCGCCAGCAGCTCACGCACCTCGAGCATGGCCGTGTAGGTGGGCACAACATACAGCGTGCCGCCGGCGGGCGTCGCGGCGAGGGCACGCGCGACGGCTGCGCCAGTCTCGCGCTCCACGGGCACATCGTCGCCGAAGCCGGCGTACTTCAGCCGCAACGCGAGATCCTCGGCGCGCGTGCCAGCGGCGATCACTGTCTTCGTTTCTGATTGGACACACTCGTAGTCAGCGTCCCAGATCCACGAGATATCGCGGCCGTCTGCGATGCCGTCATTGAGGAAGAACAGCAGTGTCTTCGGCCCATGCCGCGCGGCGATCGTCCGCAGCACCTGGTTGAGCCCGGTGGGATTCTTGCCGAGCAGCACTTGTACGTCGCGGCCGTCGACCTGAAAGCGTTCCTGCCGGCCAAACGCCGCGGCGAAGCCCTCAAGCGCGGTCACGATCGACGATGCGGGTATTCCGAGCGCAATCGCGCCGGCAGCGGCGGCGAGCGCGTTGTACGCGTTGTACAGCCCTGAAAGCGGCAGCTCGATTGTTAGGTCGCCATCGGCGAGGGCAATAGTCATCGACGTCGCTTCGCCGTTCAGCGCGACTCTCGTCATGCTCATCTGCGGCGTCGGACGCTTGTTTGCGCAATGGGTGCAGCGCCAGTGCCCAATGTGGCCGTAGAACGTGACGTCGTACGCCAGCTCGTCCCCGCACTGAAGGCACGTGCGGAAGTCGGACGCATGCTGCTCGCTCGGCCCGCCGGCACTCGCGTCGTCTACGCCGTAGTACACGACGCGCCCGGGAGCGCTGCCGCCCAGATGCGCGACAGCGGGATCGTCGGCGTTAAGCACCAGGATTGTTGACGGCGATGCGGCGGCGAGGGCGCGCTCCCATGCCTTCGCCACGGTGTCGACCTCCCCGTACCTATCTAATTGATCGCGAAACAGATTCGTGAAGACGATGACGTGCGGTGCGACGACCCGCACGATTTCCGGGAGCGTCGCCTCATCGATCTCGAGGATCGCCAGCCGGCATTCCCCATCGGGAATGCCTCCGGCAAGCGTGGCCTCCTCCACGAGCATGGCGGCCACCCCGCGAATAAGGTTGGAGCCACTGCGATTGTGCAGCGGCCGCAGCATCGCCGCTGTCGCGATCCGGTTCAGCATCAATGAAGTGGTCGTCTTGCCGTTCGTTCCAGTAATCGCCACAGCACCGCGACCAGCTTGCCCGGCGAGGCGCTCGACGAACCCCGGATCGACCCGTAGCGCGGCCAGACCTGCGATGGCGGTACCACCGCCACGCCCGAACGCACGGCTGCTCGCGGCGGCGGCCTTGCCGGCCCAAACAGCAGCGATCGTGCGTGCGTTCATGCCGACAGCGTAGCGCGAGCGGCTGCGTACGAGCGCGCAACACAGGAACAGCTACCACTAGTGCACTGCGACGGGCTCGGTATCGGGATCGCGCACGCCGCCGCGAGCGACATCCATCGTCGGCGCCGCTGCGCGATCGCTGATCAAGATCGCCACGAGCACGCTGACGACGGCAATCAATCCCATAATCAGGAACGCGTCCTGGAATGCCGACAGCGCGCCGTCCCGTGTCTGCGGGTTACCCAGCACGGCGCCGTGGTACGCGAGCCTGTTCGTGAGTAGCGCCGCCGCAACCGCCACACCTAGGCTCGATGCCAGCTGACTGCTCGCGTTGTAAAGCGCCGTCGCGCGCCCGGTGAGCGCCGGTGGCACCGTCGCGTACGTCGCGGCCTGCAGCGGCACGAGAATCAGTCCGAAGCCGAGGCCGCGTCCGAGGAGCAGCGCGCGCAGCAGCCATTCGTTCGTGCCGAGATCGGCGCGCGAGAGGACGAGCGACGTCGCCGCGCCGATCATCAGTCCGACGGCAATCATCCGCCTCGGCCCAATGGTTCGGTAGGCGCGGCTCGCCGGCTGGGCGATGAACATGACGCCGATCGCCATCGGGAACGTTGTCAACCCGGCTTCGAGCGCCGATAGGCCGCGCGTCGCCTGTAGCTCGAACGTAAGCAGAAAGATCGTTGATGAGAAGCCAAAGTTCGTGACGATCCAGGCGAGATTGCACGCCCGGAACAGCCCGTCCCGCAGGATTCGTACGTCGATCATCGGCGCCCGCACGCGTAGCTCCACCATCACGAACGCCGCGACGAGTGCCAGGCCGGCCAGCCCGAACAGCAACACGCGTCCATCTGAGAAGCCGCGGTCGCCGGCTTGTGCCAACGCATACATGATCGATGCGAGTCCGCTCGCCGAAAGCGCGAAGCCAGCCGGATCGAAGCGCCCGGGTGCGGGCTCCTTGTGCTCGCGCAGGTACAACGCCGAGATGATGATCGCGCCGATCCCGATCGGCACGTTGACGAGAAAGATCCATTCCCACGAGGCGAACTTCAGCAGCAGGCCGCCAAGGATCGGGCCGCTGGCGGGGGCGGCAGCAGCGGGAACAACCATGATGCCGGCGGCCTTCGAGCGCTCCTCGGGCGGGAAGGCGCGCCACAGCGTCGTAAACGCGACGGGGGAGAGCATGCCGCCGCCGACGCCCTGGAGGATGCGAAAGCCGATCAGCGACTCGATGTTCCAGGCGAGCGCGCAGAGCAGCGATGCGCTGGTGAACACGGTCAGCGCGAACATGAAGACCTTCTTCGTCCCGAACCGATCGCCCGCCCATCCACTCACGGGAATGAAGACGGCAAGACTTAGGAGGTATCCCGTGATCACCCATTGGATCGTCGATGCCGACGTGACATTGAAGTCACGTCCGAGCGTGGGCACGGCGACGTTGACGATCGTGGAGTCGAGTAGCTCCATGAAGATCGCGAAGACCGCGAGGATCGCGACGATGTACTTGTACTCGATTCGGCCCATCATGCTACTCCCGTTCTCTTCACCGTTGCCGTGGTCCAAGCCTGAATGATCGAGACCCTGCGTCCCGCGTTCTCGACCTAGCCGTGCGGCAGTACATCCTACAAACCTGTTCCTGCCACCGTGCTGTCAGCAGCAGCGAGCAATTTCGTTCTCGCCGCACAATCCCTCGTCGAAGTCCGCGTATCAATGCACTGCCACTGGTTCGCGCTCAGGTATGCGCTGTTGCTCGCTTGGTGCGCCTCGCCCGTTCATCGTCGATTCCGCCCGCTTATCGTCGATCAGCAGGGCGGCGACGATCCCGAAAATCGCGAGGACGCCGGCGATGAAGAACGCGTCGTGGAACGCCAGCAATGCACCGTGCTTCGTCGCCGCATCACCCAGTGCCGCGCCATGATGCGCGAGCCGGTTCGTCAACGCGGTCGCAAGCAGCGCGACGCCGAAGCTGGCCGCCAGCTGCCGGCCGGAGTTGAAGATCGCGCTCGCACGGCCCGTGTCCTGCGGCCGGATCGTCGCGAACGTCGCGACCTGCAGGGGCAGGAAGGCGAGAGCGAACGACGCCCCGCGGACGATCATGATCAGACGGATCCACCACTGGCTCGTCTCGAGGTCGACGGCCAGGAACGCAAACGTCGTAACGGATGCGCCGATCATGCCCGCCATCATCATCCGCCGCGGGCCGAAGCGGTGATACATGCGTTGGGCTGGCTGCACCATCAGCATGACGCCGATCGCCTGGGGGAAGGTCGTGAGCCCCGACTGCAGCGGGCTGAGACCGCGCTCCGCCTGGAGCAGCAGCGGCAGTAGGAATAGCGCGCCCTGTAGGCCGGCCTGACTGACGACCTGCACGGCGTTCGCCGCGGCAAACAGCTTGTCGCGAAAGAGCCGCACGTCGATCATCGGCACCGCCGTCCGCAGCTCGACGATCGTCAGCAGCGCCAATGTGGCGATGCCGCCGAGTCCGAAACCGACGACTCGCGGATCGCTGAATCCGCGCGAGCCGGCTTCCGCGAGCGCGTATACCGTCGTCGACATGCCCGCGGCGGAGAGAATGAAGCCGGGCACATCGAGCGTGCCGGGACGTTCCTGCTTCTCCTCGCGCAGAAACAGGAACGCGACGACCAGCCCGGCGATGCCAATCGGCACGTTGATCCAGAAGATCCAGCGCCATGATTGAAATTCGACGAGATAACCACCGACTACCGGGCCGCTGGCCGGCGCGATTACGGTCGGGATCGACAGCAGTGCCGATGCTCGCGCCCGCTCGGACGGCGGGAAGGCGCGGAAGAGCATCGCAGTGCCAACCGGAGTCAGCATGCCGCCGCCGACACCTTGCAGGAGGCGGAAGGCGATCAGCGACTCCACGTTCCACGCCAGCCCGCACAGCAGGGAGAAAGTGGTAAACGTGGCGAGCGCGAACATGAACACGCGCTTCGTGCCGAACCGATCGCCCGCCCAGCCGCTGAACGGAATGAACACGGCAAGGCTCAACAGGTAGCCGGTAACTACCCACGCGATAGTCGGTGTCGATGCGTGGAAGTCGGACTGCAGTGTCGGCAATGCCACATTGGTGATCGTGAGGTCGAGCAGATCCATGAACAGGCCGAAGACAAAGATGATGCCAACGATGTACTTGTATTCGATGCGCTTCATTGCGCTCCGCTCCCCTTCGGTGCGACGGCGGCATCCGATGCGACGTGTTGGGTTCGATCTCTCTGGGCGCCTGGAGCACGCCGGCCCGCCCGTTCAATGATCGTCGGAGGCACCTCGCTGACGTGCGCCGCGCCTCCATCTGATACGAGACCGCGCGAGATGACGCGGGCAATCTCTAGGACGTTTGCGCGCAGGTCCTTCCGGTTCATCGCGAAGGCGACCTGTCCAAAGAATCCGGTCGACAAGTTGAGGCCTGCGAGGCCAAATGCGACCGCCGCGACATCGGCATCGCCGCGAATGCGGCCGAGCTGCTGGTGATGCCGCAAGCGCTCGGTGTAGAACCGCACCTTGTTGCCGTTGACCTGCTCGCCGATCACGTGGCCGGTCTGTTCGTCGATCGCCGACTGCGACACACAGACACGCATGAAGTCGCGCTTGCCCCAATAGATGTCGAGAGCTGAAGTCAGCATCTGGTCGATCTCTTCGTTCACCGTGTCGCACGGCGGCAGCGTCTCGGCGGACATCGCCGTCACTTCGTCCGCCTTGTCGGCGAGAATTGCGAGCAGGAGGCCCCGCTTGCCGCCAAAATAGCGGTGGATGAGGCCCTCCGAGCATCCCGCGCGCTCCGCGACCTCGCGGGTCGTGGCCGCATCGAAGCCACGTGCCGCGAAGACCTGCGTGCCTGCCTCGATCAGGCATGTTTGGCGCTGGTCCTTGTCGTGCTTACCGCGCGCAACAGCCGGAATTATGCTCTGCTTTCGGTTCATCAGTCTCATTCCTCGAAATTGCGTGTTCGCGCAGTTTACGAGGGAGATATGGCCCATAACAAGTGCACGCGCACGCAACTTGGATACGACTTGGTTATATCGAGCCAGGACATAGGGTCGCATCCGTCGATCGATGTAGAAGGCCGTACGGCCTTCGGCGCATATGCGAACGAATGAACAGAACTGCGCAGGGATGAGGATAAAGGGGACCACGGCAAATGGAGCAGGCGGACGCCGAGCCGCGACTCGGCCAACGGAGACACCGTCGGGCGTTCGAGTTGGAGGTTACGTCGGCGTAGCGGCTGCCGAGTCGCTGGCCGGGAGTCGCACCGCTGCCTTGGTGCGTCGCAGCAGCACACAGTACACGGCGACGCCGATCGTCGCCGCCGCGACATGTCCGGCGTCGGTGAACGTGCCGTCAGCGAGCCACGCGAGGCCAAGCGCGCCGAGCAGCGACGCGACGGCGGCAACGCGCCAGCGTGGCGGCAGTCGACAGGCGAGGGCCGCGGCGACGGCGACAAAGCCGTAGCTGACACCGACGTCCGAGGCGTGCTCGAGACCGCTGCTGGCAGCGCCCGCCGCGGTCGCAATCCAGATGCCGGCGACAGTGATGACTGTCGCGCCGATATGGCCGCACACGAAGACGACGAGCCAACGCGCCGTACCAAGCCAGCGCTCGGCGGGCGCAAGCACCGCGAAAAACAACACGGCCCATACGCCGAGCAGGTCCTGCGAGTCGAGCCAGAACGCGCTTGTCACGAGCACGTCGAGTTCGAAATGACGAAGATGACCGACGCTGCTGCTATTCGCGAGCACCAACGAGCGGGCAGCCTCCGCGCCCGAGGTCATCTGGACGAGCGTCGTCCAGGTGATGATGGCGAGGAGAAACAGCGTCGCCGGACAACGATGCGCGTACTCAAACGCAAGCTGGGCGCCGGCGCGGAGGCTTCGCGGGGCGTGCCAGAACCGGAGCGAGCTAGCGGCCGCCGTCGACCTCGATGCTCGGCCGGTTCTCTCGAAGCTCGCCTGTGTTGCCATACTTCAGCCTACGATCGTGGGAGCGGCATGCGCCGGATCGATGTCCCTTGCCCGCATCGCGATTGCATCGCCATTTGCTCGCGTCGAATATGGGTCAGCCCTATAATCGACAGATTCAGAGGAGGAGGAGTGGCATGAGCGGTCCATTGGAAGGCATTAAGGTCGTCGAGATGGGCGTCTGGGTGGCCGGGCCCTCCGCCGCAGCGATCCTCTGCGATTGGGGCGCCGACGTCGTCAAGATCGAGCCGCCGGCGGGCGACCCCTTCCGCGGTCTCTTCGCCAGCGCGCTCGGCGCCGCGATCGCCGTCAATCCGCCGTTCGAGATCGACAACCGCGGCAAGCGCAGTTTGGCGCTCAACCTCGAGAATGCCGAAAGCGTTGCGATCGCGAAGCGGTTGATCGACGAGGCGGACGTGTTCGTCAGCAACATGCGGCCGCGCGTGCTCGAGCAGTTCGGTATTGCGTACGACGACGTGCGCAAGACGAACCCGCGCATCATTTACTGCCAGCTAACTGGTCACGGGGCCGATAGCCCGGACGCCAATCGCGCGGCGTACGACATTGGTGCCTTCTGGTCGCGGGCCGGCGTCGGTGCGTCGCTGACGGCGGCGGGGCAGGCGATTCCGCAGCAGCGCGGCGGCATGGGCGACCACATGACGGGCCTCGGAGGCGCGGCGGCGATATCGGCCGCGCTCTTCCGTCGCGAGCGCACGGGAGAGGGCCAACGTGTGGGCGCGTCGCTGGTGCGGACCGGCGTCTACATGATGGGCTGGGACTACTCGCTCGAGATGCGCATCGGCGCGCGGACGACTCCATACGATCGCTTTCACGCGCCGAACCCGATCATAAACAGCTTTCAGACGAAGGACGCGCGGTGGCTCTGGCTCTTGCTGCTCCAAGGCGATCGACATTGGCCCGATCTGCTGCGCGCGCTGGACCGCGAGGACTTGAAGGACGATGCTCGCTGGACCAACCTTATCGCCCGCCGCGAGAACTCCGCCTCCCTCGTCGACGAACTGGACAAGGAGTTCGCCAAGCGCACGCTCGAAGAATGGGGGCCAATCCTCGATGCCCACAACGTCTGGTTCGCGCCTGTGAATACGATCACGCAGGCGCTCGAAGATCCGGTCGTCATCGCATCCGGGGCGATCGCGGAGGTCGAGGGCCCCGACGGCCCAGTACGGATGGTCAACACGCCGGTCGACTTCTACGGCACCCCGGCCGGGCCGCGCGGCATGCCGCCAGAGCTCGGGCAGCACACGGAGGAGGTGCTGCTGGAGATGGGGTTCGATTGGGATCAGATCATCGGGATGAAAGAGTCGGGCGCGATCCCCTGAGCGCTCGCTCATCTCGACTTACGTTCGGATCGACACTCGATAGGCTTGCACGCCACAGGGTACTGAGACGCTCGACAATCGGGCGATGCTCTTAACGCGTGATAATTCGGCGTTAATCCTTACCGACTATGTTGGGTCTGTCGTCGACGGCGGTAGCGACCGTCGAGCACGAAACCAAGCGGCGGCGGAAACGCAGCCGGGTGGTCGGGAGGCTGAACACTGGCGGGGGTTCAGCCTCTCTTTCTTTCCTCAGCCGGCGAGCGCACGCTCGATTTCGGCGCGCGACTCGGGGTGCTTCTCGGCGAAGGCGACGAGGAGGCCGAAGCAGCCGCTGATCATCATGTCTCCGTGGGGCGTCGCGAAGTACGGGTCGAGCGCGCTGCCGCGGATGCGTCCGCGCTGCGGTCCGGTGACGGCGACGAGGGGACGCTCTAGCGATTCGGCGCTTGGTTCCGCTTCGGTCTCCGCCACATAGAAGACGCCGTGCCCCTTCGTCGAGAACACCTCTTCGTGCGCGAGCGTGCCGTCGATCAGCCGCTCCGTGAAATCCGCGATCTGGCCACCCGTCATCTCGCCGGTGTGATGTTCGTACAGGCTAATGACGTGCGTGCCGCGCAGGTGAAACGCAAGCGCGTGCATGTTGCCGAGGTTGAGCACGAGTTGCGTGGCGGCCTCTCCGACGTGCGGGTCTTGTAACGCCCCGAGCGCGGCGGCCGGGCCGGTGTCGAGAAACACAACCGGTACATCACCGTCCTGTTGCTGCGCGGTGGCGATCATGGTGCGCGCGCGCGTGAGGTACGAAGGCAGCTCGTCGGGCAGCATCGCGAAGGCGCGCAGGTCGTTTCGCTCGGCGACGACGCGCTTGAGATGCTCGAAGCGGAACAAGCGATCGGAGTAGCCGGGTGGCGATGCGCCGTGATCGAGGCAGGCGAGGGCGAGGCCATCGAAGTGCGGCGAGACGTCGAACGCCGCAAGGGCGGCGCGGATCGCGGGCAGATCCAGATCCTTGAGCTCGACTCGTTCGACATCCGCAAGCCGTTGCGCCTCGTCGTCGCTGACGACGCGAATGCCCATCCGTTCGACCTGCTCGAGGTCGTCGTCGAAGGTCTGCGCCGCTTCGGGCGTCGCGTACGCGGCGTGTCCGGCGCGGATGTGATCCTCGAGCGCCCACGCGCACGGCCCGCCGCCCTGGATGACGCCGCTCAGTACGACGCCGCGGCCATCGTGGGTGGCGCGGCGAATGCGCCCTTCGGCGATCTTGGTGGCGCTGGGCATCACCAGCTTGATGTTGTTTTCGACGGGCCCCGACGAGTCGAACAGGAGGATGTCCTGCGTCCCAGTCCCCATATCGATCGCGAGAATGCGCATGGGGCAAGTGTATCGCGGCGTTGTTGGTACGGTGGCGCAAGGGCAGGGTCCTTCCCTTCGCTTCTGGATTACGTTGCGGCGGTGCGCGCAGCGTTGGTCTATCGAACGGGCAGTCGTGTTAGCCGAGCAAGATCCTTCGCTGGAGCTCAGGATGACAACCACAGGGATGCGTGCGAGCCCTAGGTGGTCGGCTGCTCCACCGTCCGCGTCCGCCGTCCGCCGTCCACTTCCCGCTTCAGTTTGACCTTCCACTTCTACCCTCGCGATGGAAACGGTCCGGCGTCTTGCGGACCGCGCTCGGGGTTGCGCCAACGTTTGTCACCCTGAGCCTGCGAAGGGTCCTAATGTGACACGCCGACGATGCGCCGTTCGTGTGTGCACCGATTCGGACGAGCATTCGGTTCGGCCGAAGAAGATCCTCTGTTTCGCTCCGGATGACAACCTAAAGAGCTTTCGATCAAAAACGCCGGCAGGAACGACGCGCGATATCATCTCCATCACGAGGAGGGGTGTCCGAGTGGTTTAAGGAGACCGTCTTGAAAACGGTTGTGGGCTCAACACCCACCGCGGGTTCGAATCCCGCCCCCTCCGCCATGCTCCCCGTACGCGGGCGGGTCTCGACGACGCGATCCCTTACATACGACGGACGAATTCCCTACTCGGGGCACGGATCACGCTGCTACGGGTGTTCGCACCTACATTCGCCTGTGGCGATGCCGACATAGAGATGGGAGCCCAGTTATGGGAGCCCTCTGTGCGCGCATTTCAGCTACGGTGCGCGAGGCAGGGATGTCGCAAGCGCGCGACGCAGGCGCGGCTAGCCGGAACGGGAGCACATCGTGGCGATGGCGGATGCGGTAGTCGATACGCACAAGCGGGTCGTGTCGACGGGCCAGAGCGAGATCGACAAGAAGATGGGCGGCGGCATCCCGATGGGCTCGCTGATCCTGATCGAGGGATCGTCGAACGCGGGCAAGAGCGTCGTCTCGCAGCAGCTGACGCACGGCGCGCTCAACAGCGGCACGAAGGTGGCGTTCTACACGACGGAGAACACCTCGCGCAGCCTGCTGCGGCAGATGGAGAGCCTGAGCCTCGACGTGAGCGACTTCTTCCTGCTCGGCGCGCTGAATATCTATCCGGTGCCGGCGGCGATGACGACGGAGGCCGCGCTCACGGTCTTCGACAAGATGATCGCGCACTTTCATCGCTTGAACGGCCGCTTCGACATCGTCTTCATCGACTCGCTGACGTCGTTCGTATCGCAGGTCGGCGACCAGGCGACGCTGGCGTTCCTGACGTCCGTGAAGACGTTTTGCGACGAAGGGATGACGGTGTTCCTGACGATTCACAGCGCGGCGTTCGACGACCAGATGTTCTCGCGGATGCGTTCGTTGTGCGACGCCCATCTCGTGCTGCGGGTCGAGGAGATGGGCGACCAGCTCGTGAAGGTTCTGGAAGTGGCGAAGGTGCGCGGGGCGCAGAAGACGACGGGCAACATCATCACCTTCGACGTCGACCCGGGGCTCGGCATGAAGATCATCCCGATCTCGAAAGCAAAAGCGTAAGCACCGATGCCGCAACGCTTGCCATTTGATGTGCCGGACAGCGTCGACGTCCACAAGGGCGGAGGCGGCGCACAGTGCCCGATCCACAACCTGCTGTCGCCGGCGCTGCGAGAAGTCGCCGAGACGGCGCCGCATCTGATGGCGTACCTGCACAAGGTGCCACTCGCCGAATTCGGCGTACCGGATTACTACCCCGAAGCGTCGCGCAAGATGAGCGACATCAAGGATCCGAACTTGATCTACCCGGTGAAGGGCAACACCTTTATCCACATCTTCCCGGACCACAACGAGGCGCGGAACTACTACATCGCCATCGAGCCGGGGACGGACCAGATGGGCGAGATGATCGAGGATATGGAGTTCAAGCTGCTCGACTTCGTCGAGATCCTCGCCGACGCGTTGTCGCCGGAGGAGAAGACCGAAGTGCTGCTGAAGGCGATCGGCGACTCCTGCGATGTGACCGACGGCGGCGGCCGGGCGCCGGCGGAGAAGGCGGCGAAATCGAAGGACAAGCTGCCGAAGCGGGGGGAAGCGGGCTTCCTCAGGCTGCCATTCGGCGGGGGCGGTGGCGGCGGCACGAGCCTCCACGGCAAGATCAAGTGCACGACGGCGGATCTCGAGAGCCTGCGGTACATGGTGGTGCGCGACAAGGTGGGGATGGGGCCGCTCGAGCCGCTGATCTCCGACCCATGGATCGAGGACATCAGTTGCAGCGGTCTGGGGCCGGTGTATATCGAGCACAAGATCTTCGCCGGCCTCAAGAGCAGCATCAACTTCGACACGCACGAAGAGCTCGATGACTTCGTGCTGAAGCTGGCAGAGAAGATGAAGAAGCCGGTGACGTTTCGCAGCCCGATCGTCGACGCGACGCTGCCGGACGGCTCGCGTATCAACATCGTGTACGGCGGCGACGTGTCGAAGAACGGCTCGAACTTCACGATCAGAAAGTTCATGGGCATTCCGCTGAGCATCGTCGACATCTGCAATTCGGGGATGATGACGTGGCAGATGGCGGGATATATGTCGCTGATTGTCGAGGAAGGGATGAACTTCTTCGTGTCCGGCGAGACGGCGTCGGGCAAGACGACGCTGATGAACGCATTGATGACGTTTATTGCGCCGGACGCGAAGATCGTGAGCATCGAGGACACGCCGGAAGTGCAGGTGCCGCACCCGAACTGGGTGCGCGAGGTCGTGCGCGGGCAGATGAGCCAGGGCGGCGGCGCGGTCGATATGTTCGGCCTCCTGAAAGCGGCGCTGCGGCAACGGCCGAACGAGATCATCATCGGAGAGATCCGCGGCGAGGAGGGCAACATCGCGTTCCAGGCGATGATGACGGGACATGCTGTCTGCGCCACCTTCCACGCCGCGACGGTCGAGAAGCTGATCCAGCGCGTCACCGGCGCACCGATCAGCGTGCCCCGAACGTATGTCGAGAACCTCAACTCCGTCGTCATCTGCAGCGCCGTGCGGCTGCCGACCGGCAAGACGGGCCGGCGCATCCTGAGCATCTCGGAGATCGTCTCGTACGACCCGGAATCGAGCTCGTTTTCGTTCGTCGAGGTGTTCCGGTGGGATCCGGTGCGGGACGTCTTCGAGTTCGTCGGCCTCAATAACAGCTACCTGCTGGAGCAGCGAATCGCTCCCCGCCGCGGCTTGGCGGACAAGAACCGGCGGCAGATTTACAAAGAGATCGACCGTCGCGGTGCGCTGCTGCAGAAGCTCTCCGAGAGCGGCGTCAGCAACTTCTACGAGCTGTTCAAGCTGCTGTCGAAGGCGCAGAAGCAAGGGCTGTTCTAGGAGCGTTTTTGATTCAATCGTCGTGTTCGTTATGTACTCGTTTGTACAGTTAATCCTCGGCGCCGGACTCCGTGTTGGTGTTCGTTATGTAATCGTTTGGCACTTTTGCCCTGGGCGGCGCACCCGATGGTTCGCGTGCGTTATGTAATCGTTCAGCACTTTTGCCGTCGCGGGGGACTCGGTGTTCGCCATCCCGGCGGGGCGCTCGAGTGGTCCGCGACAGATCATGCCAGAGGGATGGTCGAAGTTTAAGCGGTGCCAGTCATGGGGGGGATGAGTGCGGGCGCGAGGGTTGCGGCGGTCGGGGGCTAGTTCGCGACCAGCTCCTTCAGGCGACGATTTCATCGTCAAGGGACTTCAGCCGCTGGGCGTCCGGCTGCACCGTGCGCGTGCCTATACGTCGCCGAAATCGTCCTCCGCGTTCAGCGTCATGTGTCAGCCAGAATGAGGCGGGGAAACAGGAGTTCCCGGCACTGGCGTTGGCAGTGTGCACTGCCGATCTTCCGGACTCAGATTCGCCAAGTACTGAACTACGCTAGGCATCGGTGGCAAGCGCAATTCAGAGGCGCACACGTGCTGCGGCGGCACGCCTCTAGTCGCAACGTCCCACGGCAGGGTCGCCAGATCTTCATCCGTGACGGGCTGAATCGCGACGGCACGGATGGACGCCGGTCCGTCCAAGTACCTGCCGCTATCGATGGACAACGGAAGCCCATGATCTGTGAGGCATATGTTCGCTGCTTCGTGGGCACGCGCCGACGCAAAAGCCCCCGCGTAGCAGAATGCCGTCTGGCCAACGATTTCGCGGGAGCCGAGGTACCGCATGTCCGTCTGCAAGTCGGTGAGCGCTGTGACAAATAATGATTCGACGTGGACAATCAGGCCACCTCCGGCCGAGCATCTGAGTTCGGTCTCCGTGCCCTTTCCGAAGAACCATCTGCATTCGCCCGCGTCTTCATCGCGGCGGAATGCGATCGAATCGCCACCGGTCGCGTCCCCGTGCGGAAGCTTCACGAAGAGATCGAAACGTTCGATCGCTCCTTTCTTCCGCCACAGCATTTGTCCATTGGAGCCCTGGAGTCTTGCTTCAAACAGGACGGAGAAATCAGTTTTTCGCATTTCACTCAACAGCGCCGGGAACTCCGGAGGTGTGATCGCCGAGCTACTCAAAGGAGCGTCATCGAGGAACGGACTCGAACCGGAGGAAGAAGTGCAGCTTGCAAAGAGCGCGCAAGCGAGGGACGCGACGAGAAAAGGGCGCATAATCAGAAACCTGTCTTGATATCGCGGAGATCGAGGAGGCCATCCAGCGCCTTCTTGAAGTAACTCCACCAATCGTCGCTTCTCTGTGGACTGTATCCCTCGTTCGTCAGGAACGTCAGTTGGTCGTCGGACCACGGAAGCTCTACCCGCTGGTGAGGCCCGGAGCGGTGCGCATGATGCATGCTACAGGTTGAACCAGCGGCGACGGCGGGTGGATCCAAACTCTTCCTTCTCCTTTACCAGCGCGGCTGACGCACTCATGAACGAGCCCGTCGGCGAAGGTCCGGACAGGAAGTCGACGTCTACGCGGCCGACCTGGTCCGCGCCGAATTCCACGTAGCAGGCGCCCTCGCCTGTGTACTTTGCGGGCGGCTCCGATCCCCGCAGCTCGGCGGTGATCGCCGCCGCAGCGACGCGCGCCGCACCCTCGGCGAAGACGCCGGCCTTGGGGGTGCCAACGCTGTTGACATCACCGATCGCGTAGACGCCCGGGAATCGCGTCTTCAGGTTCGCCGGATCGACCGGAATCCAGCCGTCCTGCGTCATGCCGCTCGCCTCGACCACGGCGGGCACGACGTGCTTCGGCACGCCCAGGAACAGGTCGAACGCCAGCCCACCGCCGTCGTCCAGGAGCGCCACCCGGCGAGCCGGGTCGATCGCGCGCACGAGCCGCTGCGGTACAAACGTGATGTCACGCTCCTTGAACGCGGCGAGCAACGCGCGTGATGCATCGGGCGAGGGCGGGATCGGCACGCCGAACGGCATCACCAGGTGGATGTCGCACGCATCGCGCACACCGCGGCCGACCAGGTAGTCGTGCAGCAGTAAGGCTGCTTCGCTTGGCGCCGGCGGACACTTGAAGGGCGTCGAGGTGACGCCGACGACAGCACGGCCACGTGAGAATCCAGGCAGCACGTCGCGCAGCCGCTCAGCGCCGGCGACCGAGTAGAACTCGTTGCCGCCTTCGGACAAGCCCGGCGTTGCGTTGAGGTCGTAGTCGGCACCCAGCGCGACGACGAGTACGTCCGCGCTGTGGGTGCCGCCATTCGTCGTGACCACGCGGGTGACGGGGTCGATCGCGACGATGGTCTCGCGGCGAAAGCGCACACCCGGCTTGACGACGTGGTTGTATGACAGGCGCACGGCGTCCGCCGTCTGGCGACCGAACATCACGTCGAGTTTCGAAAAGCCGAAGACGAAGTGCTCCGACCTGTCGATGAGGGTCACGCTGATGTCTTCGCCGAAGGTGTCGGACAAGATGGTTGTGAGCTCAAGGCCGCCGAAACCGGCCCCCAGGACCACGATTGATGCTGACAAAACGGGAACCTCCGATGGGCATTCAGTCGGCACGCGCGTTTGTGCGCAGGTCTAGGTTACTCGTGCCGCGGTAGTTCAAAACAGCCCCGGGCGTGGTGCGAAACAACCGTCAGGGCCGAGCATGTGCGTGGGCGCATCGTGTCGTCGGGAGTCGGACGTGTTGTCGGCGGTGATGCGAAGGATCGCCGCCGACGCACGGACAAGACCTTTCGCTGGCGCTCTGGGTGACAAAGCAGCTAGGGGTACGCGCGCAGCTTGGGTGAGCGGAGCGTGTGCCGGTGGGGCGGACGTCGCAGGCGGTGCGGCGTGCGGCGGCGCATGTGGGTCGCGACATGGTGCGTCACGCCGAGGCGGGCTGTCGGGGCAGATCCAGCGCGGCGGGGTGGTTCATGCGGGCGCGGGTGTGCGGATGGCGACCGAATATAGTGTGGGTGGCGGCGGTGGAGCGGTGCCGCGAGCCCCCGTAGCTCAGTGGACAGAGCGCCGGACTTCTAATCCGACGGTCGCAGGTTCGAATCCTGCCGGGGGT
>JBBSDV010000052.1:0-16987 GCA_038240335.1 Dehalococcoidia bacterium | reverse complement strand
CCTCCCGCACGCGCACACCGCGCTCGCGGCGCCCGCGTACTATCTCCTCACGTACTGGATCTCGCTCGCGCGCTGGCTCGCGGCGCTGCCATCCGCGTCGAAAGACATCGGGAACTTCGATGTCGGGTGGGCGTTGACGACTTACAGCGCCATCACCGCGATCGCCTTCGTGCTCCTGCGCCGCTTTGGGCATCCTCCAGTAAGGATCCATTCGCCTGCACCGCTATGTCGATCGAGCGGCCGGACGATTGCCATCGGCGGGCCCATCGTCGTCCTACTCGCGACGGCGGGCTTCGTGCTGTGGCCGTCGTCGGGCGCGCGGCTGAGCGTAACGGCGCTCGACATCGGGCAGGGCGATGCGATCCTGATTCAAACCCCCAGCGGCCGGGACATCCTCGTCGACGGCGGCCCGGGGCGCGCCGTCCTGCGCGGCCTCGGCGACGAGTTGCCGTGGCACGATCGCGCCCTCGAGATGGTGGTGCTCACGCACCCACAGGCTGACCACCTCGATGGCCTCTTCGGCGTCCTCGATCGATACGACGTGCAGCGCGTGCTCGCCGGCCCGGGCATGGAGCCATCGCTCGCCTACCGGACATGGCTGGCCGCGACGCGAGCAGAGGGTGTCGCGATCGAGGTGGCACACCAGGGAGGTGCGTTCGATCTCGGCGACGGCGTGCGCATGGAGGTGCTCGGCCCGGACGACGCCGAGACCAACGATCCGGCGATCAACAACACCGGCGCGGTCGTCCGCATCTCCTGGCACGACGTGAGTTTTCTTCTCACGGCCGATATCGAGGCAAGGGCCGAGCAGGCGCTGCTCTCCGACGGCGTCGACCTCCACGCCACCGTGCTCAAGGTCGCGCATCACGGCAGCAAGACATCGAGCACAGCCGCCTTTCTCGAGGCGGTGCAGCCCTCCGTGTCCGTTGTCTCGTCCGGAAAAGACAACCAATTCGGCCATCCTGCTCCTCAGGTCGTTGATCGCCTGGACGACTTTGGCCCCGTGTACAACACCGCGTACGATGGCGCCGTGCACTTCGAGACCGACGGAGTAGGCCTTTGGGTGCAAGGGCGGCCGGTAATTATCCGCTGACGCGGCCGGCGCACCGGTCTCGCCGAGTAGCCGCCCCGATAAGCACGGGGTAGTCTCTACGGCGAGCAACAGCCACGAAAGAAGAGGATGACGAACGATGGCGCGACACGACGGACGCACCCCGGATCAATTGCGGCCGGTCTCGATTGAGCCGGATTTCCTCAGTCACGCGGAAGGCTCCGCTCTGGTGAAGTTCGGCGAGACGTGGGTGCTCTGCGCCGTCAGCATGGAGGAGCGCGTCCCGCAGTTCCTGCGCGGCACCGGTAGCGGCTGGGTAACGGCCGAATACGGCATGCTCCCCCGCTCGACGAACACCCGCACGGATCGCGAGGCGGCCCGCGGCAAGCAGAGCGGCCGGTCGCAGGAGATCCAGCGCCTCGTCGGCCGCTCGCTGCGCAGCGTGACGAACTTAGATCTCCTCGGCGAGCGCAACTTCATTGTCGACTGCGACGTGATCCGGGCCGATGGTGGCACCCGCACGGCCTCCATTACTGGCAGTTGCGTCGCCCTCGCGCAGGCGCTCCAGAAGCTGGTGACCGCCGGCTCCATTGGCTCGCTGCCGCTCTCGGCGCTTGTCGGCGCGGTCAGCGTCGGCATCGTGGAGGGTGAGCCGCTGCTCGACCTCGACTACCCCGAGGACTCATCTGCACAGGTCGATTTTAACGTCGTCATGACGGACGCCGGCCGCTTCGTTGAGCTTCAGGGGACGGCCGAGGGCGAGGCCTTCGAGCGCAAGATGATGGATCGCCTCATCGATCTGGCCGCAGCCGGCATCCAGCAACTCCACGTCGCCCAACGCACCGCCCTCACCCAACTCGGCATCGAGATGTAGGTGCCAGTTGCCAGTCGACGAGTTCGGCAGGCTTCCGAGAGACCAGCGACGTCGAACGGAAGGCCAAGCGATCACGCGTACTCGCCGAGATACGTGCCGCCGATAATGTGGACGTGCCCCGCCTCGTCGCCGGGTTCGGGCTCGAGCCCGAAGTCGCTGAACAGCCGGAACCCCGAGGCGCAATGCTCGCCGCCGAGCGTCGCCGCAACGCGCGCGACGTCGCCGATCACGTCCGACGTCCACAGCTCGGCCTGCGTCGCTGCCTCGCGCGGGGTCGCGAGCATATTGATCGGCCAGCGCTCCACGTCATTGCGATACACGACTACGTTTGCCTCCTCGTAGTGCACGGTTGCCGGCGATTGCGGGAAGCGACGCAGGTGTTTGCCGTCGACGACGTGAACGTGGGCGTGCATCTGGCTCTGCATGCCGTGCGCCCCGAAGTTGCTCACGAGCCGGAAGCCGTTTGAGCAGTGCCGCTGCCCCATCATCACGGCGACGCGCGCCACCTTCGCCATCACGTCCGAGATCCACAGCTCGCCCTGGTAGAGATGCTGCTTTGGTACGGCGAGCAGCATCGGGTCGGCCCAGTCGAGGCGATTATGGAAGACGATCACGTCGTCGTCCTCGTATTCGACGCGCGCCGGTTCTCGCCGCGCGATAATCTCGCAAAACACGCAGTAGTACATGCAGACACTATAGCGACGGGCTTCGCTGCCGTTCGCCTATCTCGAACGCACACGCCTGCCTATACTCGGTTCATGGCAGACATTCGGCCCTTTCGCGGCCTGCGTTATGACGCGGCGCGCGTCGATCCCGCGCTCACGATCGCCCCGCCGTACGACGTCATCTCCCGCGAACAGCAGGCCGCGCTATACGACCGCAGTCCCTACAACATCGTGCGCGTCGAGTACGGAGAGCAGCAGCCAGCCGATACAGCCGCGAACAATCGCTACACTCGCGCCGCCGCCGATCTCACTGCCTGGCAACGCGACGGCATCCTCGTCCGTGAAAGCGAGGCGGCGCTCTACGCCTATCGCGTCGAGTTCGAGCACGACGGCAAGCGCTATATCCGCCAGCACTACTTCGGCCTCGTTTGCCTCGAAGAATGGGACAAGGGGATTGTCAAGCCGCACGAACACACCCTGTCCGGACCGAAGGCGGATCGCCTCGAGTTGCTCCGCGCCACGCGGGCCCAGGTCAGCCCCGTCTACTGCCTGTATCGAGCGAAAGACGGAGGATCCGCGTCGCCGGTGCAGATCGCGGGCGACGCACTCTACGACATCCAGGTCGACGGTCAGCGGCACGTGCTTTCGGCGATCACCGACCCGGCAGCGATCGGGCGCATCGCGGCCCAGATGCAACGCTCCGACGTATACATCGCCGACGGCCATCACCGCTACGAGACGGCGCTCCGCTATCGCGATGAAGTACGAGCCGACGTCCCTTCCTGGTCTGGCGACGAGCCCGAGAACTTTGTCCTCATGGCGCTCACCGATGCCGGTGACCCCGGCCTGCTCGTCCTGCCGACGCATCGCATGGTCAACCCACCGTCGGTTCCTAACGACAGGGCCGCGCTGCTCGGGATGTTCGATCTACGCGACATAACGGCCCACGTTGGTGACGCGACCAACATCCTCGACCTGCTTGCGTCCGCCGGCAAGGGAACTGCGGCGTTCATCGCTGCCGGCCTCGAGCCCGACCGGGTGCATCTCCTCACTCTGCGCGACCGCGGAGCGATCGAGAGGCTGATGCCGGCAGGGCAGCCCGAGGCATGGAAGCAGCTCGACGTCAGTGTCCTCCAATTCGGCATCCTCAGCCACGTCTTCGGCGTCGACGATGCCGCGCTCGCAGCGGGCAACGCGGTGACGTACACCCAGAACGCCGGCACCGCGCTCTCTGCGGTCCGCGAGGGGCAGGTCGGTATAGCGTTTCTGCTCAACGCGACCCCGGTCGAGCAGGTGCTCGCGGTGGCGGATGTTTCTGGTCGCATGCCGCAAAAATCGACCTTTTTCTATCCAAAACTACCCACGGGCCTCGTCATGAATAGCCTTACTTGACGGCCGGTTCGCCCACGCGCCGTCACCCGCCCAGGCCAATCGGGTATCGTTCCCTCGAGCCCGCCAGGAAACATAATGCGACGTGTGCGCCTAATCGCCGTACTGGTCTGCGCCAGCATGTTGCTGACGCTTGCCGCTGCCTCGGCACGCCGTACGCCGCCCATTTCCGCGGCACCTCCGTCGGCGCCGCATACCCCTGTCCCCACAAGCACCCTATCGGCGACGAGCACCGTCCAGACGACGAGCACCGCGATGCCGACGAGCAGCGCGATGCCGACGAGCACGGCGCCGCCGACAATCGCCCCAACGCCCGCAGGCACGACGGAGCCGACCATCACCAGCACAGCGACGGCGACGAGCACCGCGATTGCGACAAGCACGGCAACGCCGACGAACACTGCAACAGCGCCGAACACCGCATCTCCGACCAGCACGCCGACGCCGACGACCACCTGGTCGCCCACCAGCACACCGACTGCGACGACGATAGCCCCCGCCGTGATCAAGGTGCCGGACGGCAACGCACACAGCGTCAACACGTCCGCGTCTACCGCGAACCTCTGGCTCTGTCTCGCGCCCGCGTCCTGCGCCGGCCCGGGGGAGGGTGACCTTCGCGTCGTCGAGCACGCAACCAACGTCGCCACCGACGACCAGAACCACGACTCCGTCCCCGACGGCCTCGGCGCCTACGAGTTCACGGTGGAGTACGACAATCTCATCGTCCAGTCGCTCAATCCGTGCGACATCGTCTTCGGTCCGACAGGCGCCGGCGCCGCTCGCGGCCCCGTCGACGAGCTCGATGGTCAGCGCAACGCCGATTGTTCGCCCGACCCTGGCTCCGCCAACAACGGCACATGCACGGCGTCGGTGATCCTCGAGAACTTGATCCACTTCGGCTGCGTCACGAACGGGCAGGCTGTGGGCCCGACCGGCGCGATGGATCTCGCGAGCCTCGACATTGTCCCGCATCCGGATCTCGTGAACGACCTCTTCCCCGGCAACGACAATGGCGTCGTCACGATCCTCACGGACATCGGCTGCGAGCTCGTCGATGTCTACGGGCATGCCGTCGTCGGTTCGATCAACGGCGGCCTCACGCCGATCTGCGGCGACCTCGCCATCACCGTGCGCATCCTCGAGGGCGATTTGAATCTCGACTGCGAAGTCAACGTGTCGGACGAACAGACGATCGCACTCCACTACGGCGCCGTCTTTGGCAGTTTGCAATACAACAGGTTCTTCGATCTCGAACCCGCGACGCATGATCTCGATATCGACATCAAGGATCTTCAGAAGGTCTTCGGCCGCGACGGCAGTACGTGCCAGGATCCCCTTCCCGAGCAGCCGCCCGTCACGCCGCTCGGGTTCGTCAGCTCCTGATCGCAGCGCGCGCATTCGGCGCGGCTCGACTCGTGTTGCACGGCCTCTAGCTATGGCGTACAACGGAGCATCTCCAACTCGAACCCGCGAACGCCGCTGTTCGCTAGCCTGAGGAGCCTCGGCACATGGCGAAGAAGGTCGTGCTCGCGTACTCCGGCGGCCTCGATACCTCCGTTGCCATTCGCTGGCTGCAAGAGGTTAAGGGCTACGACGTCATCGCCCTCACGATCGATCTTGGCAATGAGAAGGATCTGCAGACCGTCGAGAAGCGCGCGTACGAGATCGGCGCCGTTAAAGCGCTCGTCCGCGACGGCAAGCAGTTGTTCATCGATTTCTTCGCCTTCCCCGCGCTTATGGCCGGCGCGGTGTACGAGGGCCAGTACCTGCTTGCGACTGCGATCGGGCGGCCGCTGATCGCCAAGATGCTCGTCGACGTGGCGCGCGAGGAAGGGGCATCGGCGATTGCCCACGGCTGCACCGGCAAGGGCAACGACCAGGTGCGCTTCGACGTCAGCACGCAAGCACTCGCGCCCGACCTCGCGATCGTCGCCCCGGTGCGCGAGCACCGGATGAGCCGCGAGGAGCAGATCGAGTGGGCCGCCGAGCGCGGCGTCCCCGTACCGGCGACCAAGGCGAGTCCGTACAGCACCGACGAGAACCTCTGGGGCCGCAGCATCGAAGCCGGCATGCTCGAGGATCCGTGGCAGGCGCCGCCCGAAGAGATCTACATGTGGTCGCGGTCGATCAAGGATGCGCCCGAAACCCCGCGCGAAGTCGAGATCGGCTTCGTGCACGGGCGGCCCGTCAGTCTCGATGGTCACGAGATGGACGGCGTCACCCTCACGCAGACGCTGAATCAGTGGGCCGGCGAGCACGGCATCGGCCGCACAGACATGGTCGAGGACCGGCTGATCGGCATCAAGTCGCGCGAGATCTACGAGGCGCCGGCGGCCTGGACGCTCCACGCCGCGCACGAGGCGCTCGAGCAGATGACACTTTCGAAGCCGCAGCTCCGCACGAAGAACTCACTGCGGCAGGAGTACGCCGACCTGATCTACAACGGCCTCTGGTTCACGCCGCACCACCAGGATCTCGCGGCCTACGTCCACAGCACGCAGCGCCACGTCACGGGCATCGTCCGCATGCGCCTGCACAAGGGCCAGGCCGTCGCGATCGGCCGCAAGTCGCCGCGCAGCCTCTACAGCTACCAGCTCGCCACGTACGACCGCGGCGACGAATACGACCACGACAGCGCCCTCGGCTTCATCAAGATCTGGGGCCTCCCTGTCGCCCAGCAAGCCAAGTCGCAACTCCTCGCCGAAGGCGAAGCCCCCTTCCAGCTCGGCACGTCGGGCGAGGGGTAGCGGCGCCTCGCCGTCGTCGCTCGCGATCGAACGTGCTTGTTCGCAGTTCGCCGTTCGCGGTTTGTCGTCATTTGTCCGCTGCACATGGCTGGTTGCTCTTCGTCCGTCGCCCGCCGCGAACTGTCATTCAGAGCGCCAGCGAAGAATCTTGTTCGGTCATCGACGCAGTTGTTTGTTTGTCTCCATGCCGGGAAATGCTCAGCGCATCTTGCCGTCGAGAGTGCTCATACGCATGAGGATCCTTGCGCCGCAGCGCCACACCGCGTCGCAACACGATGTGCTCAGAAGGCGCGTGTTCCCCAATCGTCGCCGGATTGGCTGTCCGAATCTTGGGCAAGGGTGAGCACGTACAGTATCGAGCCGTCTTCAGGGTCTGGATATCGGCCGATGTACCCACGCGCGCGTGCGTGGCTTAGCCTGACCTGCTCCAACCAATCACCGGCATCCTCGGGATCGAAGTGCCAATTGTCTGATGTGAATCGGAGTCGGTCGCCAGTTCGGGAAAGCACTTCACCACCAAGCACGACTACACGCCTACCGATTAGGAGTTCGATGATCTCGTGCGCGTGTCTTCGCGTCCAAGCGTCTCCGTAGACGCCGAGGATATCGTTCAGCGGGAACGCCTCGCGTAACAAGCTCGCGGGTAATTGTTCGGGATGTCGCATTGGCCATCGTTCGTCACCGATATTGCCCTTGTCAGCGGCAGGCTCTGAGCGTCCGTCTATCTATCCTCGATTCGAGTGTAATCGGGATTTCCGCGAAGCGTCGAAGCACGCTCGATTCCCTACCCTGACGCAACCCGCGCGCCTTGCCGCCGCATCCCTCCGCCCGTACCCTCGACCCAAAGGACCACCGCCATGGTGCAGGCCGCCGACATTCGCATCGATGCAGACCTGATGGCCCTCTCGGAGGTCGTCGGATCGCCCGTCGTCGAGCGGCAGAATGAGCGCATCGCCAGCGTCAAGGACGTCGTCGCGCGGCTCCAGGAGGGCGTTTACCCGCAACTCACCGGAATCGTCTCGCGCGCCGGTGGCCGCGACTTCTTCATCCCGATGGAGCGGATCGCCGAGATCCGGCCAGGGCAGGTGCGCCTCGCTTCCGGCGCGGTCGACGTCGGCCGCTTCCAGCGCCGTGACGGCGAGTTGCTCCTCGGTGCCGATGTCCTCGACCGCCAGGTGATCGACGTCCGGGGCACGCGGCTCGTGCGTGTGAATGACCTCTATCTCGCCCGCCGCTACGGCGGCTACAGCGTCGTCGCTCTCGACACCGGCGGCCGCGCCATCGTGCGCCGCCTCGTGCCGGCCGGGATGCGCGCGCGCTTCGCCGGTCGCATGCTCACCGACTGGCGCGAGGTCGAGTACCTGATGTCGGATACGCCGTCGGTGCGCCTCAAGACGGGCCACCTGCAGCTCCGCAAGCTACGCCCACAGCAGCTCGCCCGCATCGTCGCCGAACTGAGCAAGCAGGAGGGCGCGGAGGTCCTCTCGTCGCTCGATGAGGAGCAGGCCGCCGACACGCTCGAGGAGCTGTCGACCGAGCAGCAGGCGCAGCTCTTGAGCGCGATGCCGGTCGAACAGGCGGCCGACCTGATCGAGGAGATGGAGCCGGACGAAGCGGCCGACGTCCTCGCCCATGTGTCCGCCGCGCGCGCCGAAGAGCTGCTCGAGGAGATGGATGCGCCTGAGTCCGACGCCGTCCGCCGCCTGCTCGAGTACGACGCCGACACTGCGGGCGGCGTGATGACGACGCACGTTCTCCAGATCGCGCCCGACGCGCCCGTCGCCGACGCGCTCGCGGTCTACCTCACGAAGGAAGACCCGCCCGATTTCGCGTACTACTTCTTCGTCGTCGATGCCGAGCAACGCCTGGCCGGCGTGCTGAGTATGCGGCAGGTGCTGGTCGCCGGCGCTGGCGCGCTCGTCCGCGACGCCATGACCCGCGATCCGATAAGCGTCGCCCCCGACGACGACCCGCAGGAGGCGGCTGAGAAGATCGCCGAATATAATCTCTTGGCCATCCCCGTCGTCGATGCCGAGCAGCGCTTTCTCGGCGCGATCACGGTCGACGACGTGTTGGATGTCGTGCTCAAGGGATCGTGGAGACGGGGACGCAGCCGTGGCTTCGGCGGCTGACGCGGAAATGATGGGTCATAGCCATCCCAGACGCAGAGACGCACCAAGGGTCAACCACCACTGACCCGCAGGCGATGCAGCCTGCGCGGCCGCGTCGTCTCGCCCGCCGCTTCCCGAAGCTCTTCCTCCTCCTCGGCATCCTCGGTCCCGGACTGATCGCGGCCAATGCCGGCAACGACGCGGGCGGCATCGCTACATACTCTGCCGCTGGCGCCCGCTACGGCTACCAGCTGCTCTGGGTGCTGATCATCATCCTCGTCGCCCTCATCGTCGTCCAGGAGATGTGCGCGCGGCTCGGCTCCGTCACCGGCATGGGGTTCTCGGATCTCGTGCGCGAGCGTTTCGGCGTCCGCATGACGACCTTCGTGGTCGTCGCGCTGCTCGTCGCCAATCTCGGCACGACCTTCTCCGAGTTCGTCGGCATCGGGGCGGCCGCGCAGCTGCTGCACGTCCCTCGCCTGCTCGCCATCCCGATCTCCGCCGCGCTGCTCTGGTCGCTCGTCGTCTTCGGGTCGTACAAGGTGGTCGAGCGTGCATTCCTCGCGATGGCGCTCGTCTTCGTCGCCTACCCGGTGGCCGCAATCCTCGCGCACCCTGCGTGGGGGAGCGTTGGCCATGGCCTTGTGGTTCCGTCGGTGCCGCGAACATTTGGCGGCGTCCAGATCGTCGTCGCCATCATCGGCACGACGATCACTCCGTACATGCAGCTCTACCTGACCTCGAGCGTCGCCGAGAAAGCCGTGCGCAAGGAGGACTACGTCTACGAGCAGATCGACGTCGTCGCCGGCTCGCTGTTCGCGAACGTCGTCGCCCTCGCCATCATGGTCGCGACCGCCGCGACGCTGTACAACACCGGCGTGCCGATCGACAGCGCATCGTCCGCTGCGAAAGCACTCGAGCCCGTCGCCGGTCCCGTCGCCGAGTACTTGTTCGCGGTCGGACTGCTCGGCGCTTGCCTGCTCGCCGCGCCCGTGCTGGCATTGACCAGCGCCTACAGCGTCACCGAGGCGATCGGCCTCGAGAAGGGCGTCTCGCAGGACTTTCGCCGCGCCCCCGTCTTTATGGGGCTCTTCACCGGCATGCTCGTCCTATCGATGGCGCTCGCGCTGCTTCCCGGTATCCCGTTCACCAGTACCCTTCTCGTGATCCAGATCCTCGATGCCATGGTGCTCCCCGTTGTCCTCTTCAGTCTGCTGCGCCTGACGAACGATCGTGGCCTCATGGGCGCCCGCGCCAATACGCCCCTCTTAAACGTCATCGGTGTCGCCACCGCAGCCGTCGTCATCGCCCTCAGCCTCGCGCTAGTCGCGATGACAGTGGTACGACCCTTCGTCTAGCGAGAGAAGATCTGCCAAGGAGGATTCGAAGAGCGCAGCGCCCTCTACCGCGCGGTCTAGAGGCGGTGTATCCCCGAAAGGTACTGTCTTCTCTCATGTATCCGGATACGCGCCGGCGGAGGCCGCAAAGCTTCGACCATACCCGAAAGTTCCGCCACCGCGCGTCGCGGCTTGATCGAAACCGCCGCACCCGCGAACCTAGATTGCGTCCCCGAACAGACCCTCCCCCGCGAAAGGACTGACATGCTCGCTCTCGAAGGGATCAAGATCCTCGACCTCTCGCGCCTCGCGCCCGGCCCGTTCTGCTCGATGATGCTCGGCGATCTCGGCGCCGATGTGTTGCTCGTCGAGGCGCCCGCCGAGGGCAAGCTCGCCCCCATGATGGGTCGCGGCGCAGATGCCGAGAAAATGGCCGCCTACAACATGCTGTCGCGCAACAAACGCAGCATCGTCCTCAACCTCCGCGAGACCGAGGCGCGCGAGATCTTCTACAAGCTCGCGGACGACGCCGACGTGGTGCTCGAAGGCTTCCGTCCTGGCGTCGTCAAGCGGCTCGGCGTCGATTACGAGACGCTGCGCAAGCGCAACGAGCGCATCGTGTACTGCTCGCTCTCTGGCTTCGGTCAGACCGGACCGTACAGCCAGCTCGTCGGCCATGACATCAACTACATCGCGATCGGTGGCGCGCTCGGCATGGTCGGCTGGCCCGACACGCCGCCCGCCATCCCGATGAACATCATCGCCGACTTCGCGGGCGGCGGCATGCACGCGGCCTACGGCATCCTCGCCGCCCTCATGGCGCGCGAACGCAGCGGCCGCGGCCAGTACGTCGATATCGCGATGTCTGACGGCGTCCTCTACCTGCTCGCGAGCATGGCCGGCAACGTCCTCATGGGCGGCCCGTCGCCGTCCCGCGGCGCAACCGTCCTCAACGGCTCCGTGCCGCACTACGGCGTCTACGAGTGCAGCGACGGCGGCTGGATCAGCATCGGCAGCCTCGAGCCGCATTTCTTTGTCAACCTCTGCAAGGTGATGGAGTGCGAGCAGTTCATCCCGCACCAGTACGACGCATCCAAGCGCGAAGAGATCGCCGCCTACTTCAAGCAGCGCTTCGCCACGAAGCCGCGCGACGAGTGGTTCGAGATGATGAAGCAGAGCGACATCTGCGTGGGCCCCGTGTACTCGCTCGACGAGGCGCTCCACGACCCGCACAACATCGCGCGCGAGATGGTCGTCGACGTCGAGCACCCGACGCTCGGCACGATCCAGCATCTCGGCATCGGCACGAAGCTGTCGGAGACGCCCGGCTCGGTCCGTACAACGGCGCCGATGCCCGGCCAGCACACCGAAGACGTGCTCGCCTCCATCGGCTACGACACCGCCGCGATCAGCGCGCTCAAGGAGCGTGGCGTCGCCGGTTAGCGGCAGTTCATACGGAGCAGAGGCGCTTCGCACGCGCTAGTCGCCGCGATGATCGGTGGGGGCCGTCGACTTCAGGCAGTTTGACCGAATCAGTAATCCTTGCGCCGGAATCCGTTCGCCATCGCATCGGCTTCCGTGCAGAACCAGCGCTCGCCCTTCTCGGGCTGCACCTTGATCGCATCGTAGTTCTGCGTCCGCGGCAGGTGATAGAACTTCGAGCTATCCGTCGAGACGTTGCCCTTGATGTCGCATCCGTCCGATTGCTTGATGCAGCCGTGGACGCATAGCTGCGCGTTCTCCTTGGCCTGCTCTTGTTCCACCACTGCGTTGCTCTTCTCGCATGCCGTCGCGCTCGCCGCGAGCAGCAGTACAGGCGCCAGCCAGAGAGCCGTTATGCGCTTCACGCTCGGCTCTTGTCGCCAATCACCGCGCGAATCGCCTCAGCGTGCTCCTGGCTGTGCGAGGGGCTCTGCTTCAGGAAGCTGTACGCCGTCTGCTTGCCCAGCGACATCACTGTCCCCCCTCGATCCAACTCGTCGTCCGAGAGCGTCGTCGCAAATGAGAAGAGATCGTTGTGCCCGTTCTCCCATGCGGCCAGTAAATCGGCGCGGGTGGCCTTCGCGAACTTTCGCACGCCCCACCAATTCGAGAGGTCAAGAACGAAGGCGAGGAAGCCGGGCAGTGTCGCGTTGCTTCCCTTCGCAAGCCGCTTCGCGACATACACATCGCCGCCGGGCGCCTGCGCGATGTGCCCCCCGACGCTGCGCACCGGCCACCCATTGCCCGTCTTCGTATCGAGGTCGCCGTCCGTCAGAGTCGCGAACAGCGCGCGAATATCCTCGAGTTCGCTGTGAGAATGTCGCGGATCTCTTCGGTGCGAGCGCTCATCGTTGCCTCACTGCTCCTAATCTCGATAGCCGCTATTGTACTCACCAAGATGCCGCCGCTGGAAGCATGGCTCATGATCTTAAGCGTCGTGCACGGCGAAGACCTTGCGAAAACCTCGTCCGCCTCGGAACAAAATCGGAGGGAGCAACATTGACCAGCAACGCTACCGGAGGGATGTTGCTAGCGGGCGCCCTCGCCTACGCGATGGGCTGCTTCCCCACCGCCGACCTCGCATCGAAGCTCGTGGCGCGTCGCGATGGCACGGCTGCGCTCGACCTGCGCCAGCTTGGCACGAAGAATCCGGGCGCACTCAACGCAGCGAAGGTGCTCGGCACCAGGTGGGGTCTCGGGATTCTCGCGATTGACGCGCTCAAAGGGCTGCTCGCCTGTCTCGCAGGCCGCCGCATAGCCGGCGATGATGGCGCGTACGTCGCGGGCATCGGCGCCGTCGTCGGCCACTGCTTGCCGGTCACGAACGGCTTTCGCGGGGGCAAGGGCGTCGCGACGAGCGCCGGCACGTCGATCGCCTGCTTTCCCGCGTATATGCCGGTCGACCTCGCCCTCGCCGGCGCGACGACCGCGCTGTCTAAGGGGCAGGCGGGGAAGGCCACGTATCTCGCGTCGGCCGTGTTCACCGTCGCTGCCCTGTACTGGCATCGCACCGCCAAACGAAACCTCTGGGGTCCGCCCGCGTCGATCTGGCTGCCGATCTACGCGGCATCGACGTCGGCGATCATCGCCTTCAAGTTCCTCATCGCGCCGCCGCTGCCGGACAATATCACGCTTCCGGCACAAGCGGCGCCTGATTCGCTAGCCGACGACCAGCAAGAAGATGGAACGGAGGGCATGGTTGCCTCGTAAGCTCCTCGAAAACACCTTTGGTTTCAGCTCGTTGTGCTTCGTGTGCGACGCGACCAACACCGGTGGCATGCGTCAGCAGTTCTTCCTCGAAGACGACCTCGGCCGCGTCGTCGCTACGTTCACGCCCGACCCTGCGCTCTCCGGCGCACCGAATTACACACACGGCGGCGCGAGCATGGCGGTGCTCGACGATGCCATGGCGTGGGCGATTATCGAGATCAAGCAGCGCTTCGGCATCACGCGAAAATGCGAGGTTGATTTCATCCGGCCCGTCATGATCGGGGCGACGCACGACGTGCAGGCATGGGTCGAGTCGTTCGAGGACCGCTCCCTCATCGCCCGCGCTGAGCTGCGTAACGCCGATGGCAAGCTCTGCGTCGCCGCGAAGGCGACCTACATCGTGATGACACTCGAGGAGGCGACGAGCGCGATCGGCGTCGGTGCCACCGCATCGGCTCCGTACACGGAGAAACTCTCGTGAGCGAGAAGATCGCGATCGTCACCGATTCGGCCGCCATGCTGCCGCCGGCAATCGCGAAGCAACATGGCATGTTCGTCGCGCCGCTGACGATCGTCGTCGATGGTCACGAGTACCGCGACGGCATCGACATCGACGCCGCGGAGCTCTATCTCGCGCTGATCAACGAACCGCAGGTCTCGACGTCGCAGCCCTCACCCGGCCGCATCCTTGAGTGTTACACCGCCGCTGCCGCCGCCGGCGCGACCGAGATCATCTCGATCCATATCGGCTCCGGCATAAGCGGCACGGTCAACTCGGCACAGGCCGCCGCGGCACAATCACCCGTTCCCGTCACCATCGTCGACACGTCGCAAGCATCCTTCGCCGAAGGGTTGTGCGTCCTCGAAGCCGCGGACGCACTCGCAGATGGCGCGACGGCGCAACAGGCCGCCGACGCGGCACGAACGGCCGGCGCCGTCGTCGGCAATACATTCATCGTCAAGGCGCTCGATCTTGTGAGGCGCGGCGGGCGGCTCTCGGCGAGCGCGGACGTTCCCGGCGTCCCCGTCCTCGTGCTGCAGCCGGACGGCATGAAGGTTGCCGGGCAAGCAAGCACGCTCGACGAAGCCGTCGACCTCATGGCCGCGCACATTCGCGCTGCGGCCGACGCTGCGGGCGCGACGAACGCGGCACTCCGCATCGGCATCGCGAACGGCGACGCCGACGAGATCGCCGCCGCGCTGCGTGCGCGCGTCGAGAAGATGTCCCATATCGGCGAAATCATCGACTACGTCGTCGGCCCGAGCATGGGTGTGCACCTCGGCGCCGGCAATGCGGGCGCGGTCTTCCTCGCGCGTCCGATTACTATTTCTCGGGAGGATCGAGCGTGAGTCAATACGAGTTCGATCTCGTCGTCATCGGCGTCGGATCCGCCGGCATGACCGCCGGCGAAGTGGCGTCGAAGATGGGCATCCGAGCCGCCCTCGTCGAGCGCGCTCGTGTCGGCGGCGATTGTCTCTGGACCGGCTGCGTCCCAAGCAAGGCGCTCATCGCCAGCGCCAATGCGGCCCACGGGATGAGACACGCATCCGAATTCGGTCTTCCGGACGCGACGCCGGACATCGATACCGCGCGCGTCCTCGAGCGTGTCCGCAGCATCCAGAATCAGATCGCCGCTACTGATGACAACCCGCAGAAGTACATCGACGCCGGCGTCGCGGTGCTCTACGGCGGCGCGAAGCTCGTGGACGGCCACACGGTGCTCGTCGGCGATCGGCGCCTCACGACAAAGTTCGTCCTCGTGGCCACGGGGTCGCGCGCCGCAGTGCCGGAGATCGCGAATCTCGCGGACGTCGGCTACCTGAGCAGCGAGACCCTCTTCGAGCAAGAGAGCAGCCCGCGATCGCTGCTCGTCGTCGGCGGGGGCCCGATCGCGATCGAAATGGCGCAGGCGCATCATCGCTTGGGCACCCGCGTCACGGTGCTGCAGCGTGCTTCCCGCATCCTCGAGCGCGACGAGCCATCGCTCTCCGAGAAGCTCCTCGGCCTTCTGCGTGCCGAGGGTATCGACGTGCAGCTCAACGTCGCGCTCGACCGCGCCGAGATGAGCGACGGACAGCGCACGATGCACGGAACGGTCGCCGGCGAATCGCGATCGTGGAGCGCCGAGCAGGTGTTGGTGGCCGCGGGCCGCAAGCCGAACATCGAGAATCTGGGCCTTCAGGCGGCCGGCATCGCCACCGGTCCCCGCGGCATCGTCGTCGACAAGAACATGCGCACGAGCGTCGAGTCCGTGTACGCGTGCGGTGATGTCGCCGGCAGATACTTGTTCACCCACAGCGCCGCCGCCGAGGCGGTCGCCGCCATGCGTAACATGTTCTTTCCGCTGGCGAAGCCGGCACCCGACCTGATTCCGTGGGCCACGTTCACCGACCCCGAGCTCGCCCACGTCGGCATGACATCGGCAGAAGCGCGCCGTGAGCACGCCGCCGACGCGAAGGTCTTCCGCTGGTCGCTCGGTCACAACGACCGCGCCCGTACCGAGCAGGCCGCCGACGGCGAGATCGTCGTCATCACAGACCCAAAGTTCAAGGTCCTCGGCGCCCACATCCTCGCCCCCGGCGCTGGCGAGATGATCGGCCAATGGACAATGGCGATCGCCAACGGGCAGCGCCTCACGCCGGACTTCGGCAACCTGATCCAGGTCTACCCCACCCTCTCGACAGCCTTCTCCCAGCTTGCTGGCGAGGCCACCTACGCCCAGCTCGAAAAGCCGTTCCTCCAAACAGTCCGCAAGCTCTACGGTCACTTCCGGTGAGGCCCGTCAAATAACCTCCAGATGCTCACCAGTCCGGGCGTCGCGCTGGACTATCCTCCGCACTCGCTCAAACGACAAAATCGCCCGCGGCAGCGGACGATTTCGAAGCTACAAGTATGGTCCCAGGGGCGGGATTCGAACCTGCGGTACACGGTTTTACAGTTCGTGCCGGTTCGCCCCAACCCGTACCGTCGGGTCCGGTTCTCTCACGTGCCGTACTTGAATGCGGCCACCATGGTCCCAACACGACACGTTCCTTCTATCCATTTCACGCGCCGACGGGCGGCAAAATGGCGGCAATTGCTAAGGCTCAGATCGAGGAGCATCGCACTAAAAGAGCTGGTTACCGATACCGCACGGTCCAACTCCGTGCCAGCGCGGACCGGTGCGAATCTATCTGCACATGTTCACGTCCTACCCGTCACGTTGCACACACCGCTTTTAATGCGAATGGTCACAGTTTGGTCGCTTGACCGGCGTCTACCAGGAGCGGGCGGAGAGGCGACTTCTAATTCGGCTGACGTAGGTTCGAATCCTACTGTGGGTGCAGCGCGCAAGACGTTCTGAGCGAGGTGACGCGGAGAGGGGGCGTCGCCCTTCGAACTCATCAACAGCGCGCGGCTCTTCGAGTTCTACAAATGTGCATCCGGAGGCGGCTGCGTCTTTAACGCAGCGATGACCTTGAATCGCTGCCCGCGAAACAACACGAGTGTTCGAAACGAACGCTGCGCGTCTGAGCGGAGCACACACCAATCTCCGAGAGTCCGAAGCGTAACGGCTGCAGCTCGGTAGCGGGCGGGCATTCTCAGGCGCGATTCTGGGAGATGCGCGCGTCGCGTCAGGT
>JBBSDV010000051.1:0-17017 GCA_038240335.1 Dehalococcoidia bacterium | reverse complement strand
TGGTACCGGGGGTGGGGATCGAACCCACAAGGTCTTGCGACCGGCGGATTTTAAGTCCGCTGCGTTTGCCATTTCGCCACCCCGGCTCGTTCCGTCTCCCGCTGCGGCGAGATACGCGAATGTATATCACGATCCCGCCGCCCCGCTCGCGGGTTCCCTCCGTTGCGTGCGGTAGCCGGTGACGCGACGCGGTACGATGCGACCATGGCTGCAACCGTCGCGATCATCGTGCCGGACCTGATGTTCCAGTCACGCATCAGCGCGACGGCCGACGCGCTCGGCCTCACCCCGACCATCGCCGACACTCCGGAGAGCGTGGGCGCGGCGCTCGCCGAGCGCCCTGCCGTGGTGGTGATCGACCTGCAAGCGGCCGGCATCGATGTGCTTGCCACCATCCGGCACGCGGTCGCCAACGGCGCGCACGTGCTTGCCTTCGGCCGCCACACCGATCCCGCGACCCTGCGAGCAGCCCGCGCTGCCGGCGCGTCCCTCGCCGTCCCGCGCTCCCAGCTCATCGAGGAACTTCCGCAGCTCCTCGAGTCCATGCTCACACCCAACCATTGATCCCGTCAGTTATCCCTCACCGTCTCCAAACATCCAAGCTCCAGCCTCTAACATCCGTCCCGTGCCTCCCACCTCGCCCGCCTTCCGCGCCCCACCCGCTATACTGACTCTGGCAAGACGCCGAACCTATGACGACAACGCCCGCCACTCGCTACGAAACAGTCATCGGCCTTGAGGTGCATGTCCAGCTCCTGACGGAGCGGAAGATGTTCTGTGGCTGCAGCGCCGCCTACGCCGATGCACCGCCGAACACCCACGTCTGCCCCGTCTGCATGGCCCTCCCCGGCGTGCTGCCCGTGATCAACCGCAAGGCCGTCGAGTACACCGTGATGACGGCCCTCGCCCTGCACTGCGAGATCCCGCCGTTCTCGAAGTTCGACCGCAAGAACTACCCCTACCCGGACCTCCTCAAGGGCTACCAGATCTCGCAGTTCGACCTGCCGCTATCGCAGAACGGCTGGATCGAGATCCACGTCGAGGGCGAGGCGCCGCGCCGAATCGGCGTCACGCGCTGCCATCTCGAAGAGGACACCGCACGCCTGACGCACAAGAGCGACGGCCCCGACACGTATTCGCTCATCGACATGAATCGCGCCGGGGCGCCGCTGATGGAGATCGTCGGCGAGCCGGACCTCAGGTCGCCGGAGGAGGCGCGCGCGTACCTGGTGAAGCTGCGCCAGATCCTCCGCTACATCGGCGTCAGCAAGGCGAACATGGAGGAAGGTAACTTCCGTTGCGATGCCAACATCTCGCTCCGTCCCATGGGCGCCAGCGAGTACGGCCAGCGCGCGGAAGTGAAGAACATGAACAGCTTTCGCGCCGTGTATAACGCGCTGCGGTTCGAGGTCGACCGCCAGGCAGCGTTGCTTGACGCCGGCGAGCGGGTGCCCCAGGAGACTCGCGGCTGGGTCGAGACGGAGGCCCGCACAGTCTCGCAGCGCTCGAAGGAAGCGGCGCACGACTACCGTTACTTCCCCGAACCCGATCTGCCGCCCGTCACGCTCGACGCAGCGTACGTCGCGTCCGTCCGGGCGAAGCTGCCCGAACTGCCGGACGTGCGTATGCAGCGCTTCGAGCGCGACTACGGGCTCGGCGCCTACGAAGCCAATCTGCTCACCGAGACGCGCGCGACCGCCGATTGGTTCGAGCGCGCCGTTGCCCCCGCGCGCGATCTCGCCGAGGCGACGCGGCTGCGGCTGGCGAAACAGGTGGCGAACTGGACAATCGGCGACTTGACGAGACTGCTGCACGCGTCTGATATGGAGATCGGTGGCGCGAACATCTCGCCGGAGAATCTCTATGATATGATCCGGTTAATCGAGGATGGAACAATCAGTGGCAAGATCGCCAAATCCGTCTTTGAGGAGATGTTCCGCACGGGAAACAGTCCGCAAGCGGTGATCAGCGACCTCGGCCTCGAACAGATCAGTGGATCCAACGAGATCGAGGGCATCGTAGACTCCGTGATCGCCGCGAACGCAAAACCGGTCGCGGAATATCGAGCCGGCAAGCAGGAGGCGATCAAGTTCCTCGTCGGGCAGGCGATGCGTGAGACGCGCGGCCGCGCCAACCCGGCGACATTGACCGAGATACTGAGGGCAAAGCTGGAAGCAAAGGCCTGAAAAGAATTGTTCAATGAACTACTCGCTTGCCCCAATGGTGTGTTAGACTGGCGTTCAGCATGCGCCAACTGATCAAAGACCCCAGCTTCATCAAGTGGTTCTACTTCGGGATGCACATCAAGCGCTGGCTGCTGATGATGCTGCTCGGCGTCGCGATCATGGGCCTCGGGTTCGGCTACTTCCTCCGTGAGGCCTACGGCACCTACACCTTCCCGTCGTGGGTCTACTACATTACGCTGCAGTTCTTCCCCCGCTACCTTCGTGGCGTGCTCTTCGTGACCGTCAGTCTCGGCGTCATCAGTTTCGCCGTCTGGAAGCTGAACCAATCGCTGCTCTCGGCATTCATCAAGCCGGAGCGCAACGAGAGCATCGTCGACATCATCTACAACCACCGCTATCTGCGCCGCGGCCCGAAGATCGTCGTCCTCGGCGGCGGCACGGGTCTTTCGACACTACTCCGCGGCCTCAAGGAGTACACCGGCAACATCACGGCGATCGTCTCGATCGCCGACGACGGCGGTAGCTCCGGCCGCCTCCAGCGCGAGCTCGGAGTCCTGCCACCGGGGGATATCCGCAAGAACATCGCCGCGCTGGCCGACGCCGAGCCGCTGATGTCCCGGCTGTTCGAATACCGCTTCTCGGAGGGCGAGGGCCTCGAGGGGCACGCCTTCGGCAATCTCTTCATCGCCGCGATGACCGACGTCGCCGGCAACTTCGAGGAGGCCGTCCGCGAGACGAGCCGCGTCCTCGCCGTGCGCGGCCAGATCCTTCCCGCGACGCTCTCGGCCCTCACCCTCTGCGCCCGTACCGATGACGGCCAGATCGTCCGCGGCGAGTCGGCGATCACCGAGCGCGGGCACGTCAAGGAGATCTATCTCGATCCGCCGGCGATCCAGGCGAACCCGGACGCCATCCGCGCCATCCTCGGCGCCGACCTCATCGTTTGCGGTCCCGGCAGTCTCCTGACAAGCGTGATGCCGAACCTGCTCGTCGAGGGCATTCGTCGTGCAATGGAAGTCTCTCCCGCGCTCAAAGTGTACGTCTGCAACGTCGCCACGCAGCACGGCGAGACCGATGCCTACCGCGTTAGCGACCACTATCACACGCTCAAGGAGCACCTGAAGGGCGTTAGTCCGTTCGACTTCGTCCTCGCGAATAGCAACACCGACGCGACCCTACCGGAAGAGTGGCAGTCCGAGCCGGTGCGCATCGATCAGATGACGCTCGATGGCGCCCGCGTCGTGAAGGCCGACGTCGTCGCGGAAGAGAACCGCTACCGGCACGACTCCAAGAAGCTCGCCGACGCCCTGATTCGCCTCTACTACGAACGCAACCAGATGACCGACTCCGAGGCGAGCACCGCCCCCGCACCGATGGCCGAGGCGCAAAAAGCCAGCGTCGGATAATGCGGATTCTGGAAGCTGGACGCTTGTGCGCCGCCGCGTCTGCATTCATCTTTCAAAACCGAGACCGAGGCAGCGACCCACGGCTAGCTCGCCGCCGCGAGCGTGCCGCTGCGGCGCGCGAGGCCCTCGAGGCCGCGCACGGCGACATCGACGAGACCCGCTGGCAGTTCCCAGTCGCCCGGCGACCAGCGCGGGAACGCACGCAACGCTGGGAAATCGACTGAGTAGCTGTTCCGCCGCCCGTTGCGTTCGCGGTGCACGATCCCCGCATCCTCGAGTTGGTTGAGGATCGCCACCACAGCCCGCTCCGTGACACCGACGTTCAGCGCCATCTCGCGCACCGTCGCCGCGTTGTCCATCGCAATGGACAGCAACAGCAGCGCATGGTTCGTGAAGAACCCCCAGGTACCGATCATCGGTTCCAGCGCGCCCGAATCAAGCGGCTCCGGCTCCGGCGCGTCGTCCGCCGCATGGTCGATCGAGATTGCGAGCAGCGTGTTGATCAGCCCGTCGACGAACTCTCGCGGTGTCAGCGATACCGTGCCCTCGCGGCGGTACGCCGCCATCACCTGGAAGTTCACCGAGTACGTGTTGCGCCGTCCGTCGCGCTGCCGCACGACGATCCGATCCGCGCTCAGTTGCCGCAGGATCTCGAGCGTTGCGCGCTCGGTAACGCCGACGCCGCCGGAGATCTCGCGCACCGTGGCCCCGCGGTGACGCACGACGTAGATCAGGATGAGTGCGTGGTTCGTGAGGAAGCCCCATGTTTGCGGTCGCGACGTCATAGGATCCCTCCGTGAAACGCGCTCCTCATCGGCTGAAAAAATAATTTGAGAATTCGCGCGAAAAGTACTTGACACTGCTATTTCCTGAACTAGAATGCATGTATGGTCAATCAGGCTTTAGTAATCACGCTTCGTTAATCACGCTTCGTGATTCATGTCGTAGGAGTCACGAAGAACCAGACGTGTTATCGCAATCAGTTCTCGAACATCATGCATTACCGTTCATTGGTTCACAAGGGTAATCGAGGCGTGAACACCTGAATTAACACAGCAATAACGCTGGCACGGACGCTCGGGGGAGCGTCGCGGATCGAAGGAGAGGGTCCCGGGTAGGCGCCGTTTCGGAGTTGACTGTCTTGGTGGCAAGCAAGGCGGGGATTCAGCAGAGACGGAATGGCGCCGGGGGTGGCTTGGCCAGCCATCTTTCCCTGTAGAGCACCAGTTGGGTCAGTCCATCGGGAAGAACGTCGAACGAGTCGGTATCAGGAGGACCGACTCGTTTGCTATTCTCCGCATACCGGCACCACCAACGGTGCGCCAGCCTGGCCTTCGCACCTCACGGCAGCGGGCCGCTATCATCCAAGGTCCAAGCGTCGAACATCAGCGCGTGCGAAAGCTGCATCACAGCGATGGGCGAAATCACAGCATCGAACGTGCCCCGTGGGAAAAGTCGCTGAAGGGGCGCGTCGGTCATGAACGAAACACCTGAATCCCGCCTCGCCGCGCTCGGAATCGCGCTGCCCGACGTCCGGCCGGCGGCCGGCACGTTCGTCCATGCGGTGCAATCGGGCTCGATGCTCTATCTCGGCGGCCACATCCCGTGGCGCGGCGATGGCACGATCGTGCAGGGTAAGCTCGGTGCGGAACTCGACGTCGATGCCGGACACGAGGCCGCGAAGCTCGCCGCGATTTGCGCGCTCGCGACGGTTCGGCACGAGCTCGGCACGCTCGACCGCGTTGCGCGCGTCATCAAGCTCTACGGCGTCGTCAACGCCGTCCCCGAATTCATGCAGCACACGCGGGTGATGGACGGCGCGTCCGACCTGCTCGTTGCCGTCTTCGGCGATGCCGGCCAGCACGCCCGCCTCGCCGTCGGCATGTCGTCGCTCCCGTACAACATCGCCCTCGAGATCGAGCTTACTCTCGAAGTACGGGTGTAGTCGCTGCGTACCAAGTACGCGGCACGTCGACCGACGGCGCGCGTAGCCGCCTACTCAAACTCCCAGACGCCGCCCTTCTTGAAGGTGTTGAGGATGCGGCGTGCGACGACCATGCGGTGGACTTCGTCCGGGCCGTCGTAGATGCGGGCGGCGCGCGCCTGACGGTACATGCCCTCGAGTGGTGTATCGCCCGAGACGCCGCGCGCGCCGTGCGTCTGAATCGCCCGGTCGATCACATCATGCAGCACCTTGGCGCCGAAGAACTTGATGATCGAGATCTCGGCGCGCGCTTCGTCGCCGGAGTCGATCTTGTGTGCCGCGTGCATCGTCAGCAATCGCGACGCCTGGATCTCGGCCGCCGAGTCGGCGATCCAGTTCTGGATCGTCTGCTTGTCGGCGAGCGGGCTGCCGAAGGCCTCGCGGCTTAGCGAATAGCGACACATCAGCTCGAACGCGCGCTGCATCTGACCCAGCCAGCGCATGCAGTGGTGGATCCGCCCCGGTCCGAGGCGCTTCTGCGCGATGCGGAAGCCGTCGCCGACGCCGCCGAGCACGTTCGTCACCGGCACGCGCACATCCTCGTACTTGATCTCGCAGTGCGCGCCGTCAGTCTCGCCCATCACTGGCACAGGCCGGATGATGTTGAAGCCGGGCGTATCCGCCGGCACGATGATCTGGCTCATCCGTGCGTGCGACTCCGCCTCCGGGTCGGTGACGCACATAACGATGGCGAACGTGGCGCCGATGGCGCCGCTCGTAAACCACTTGTGACCGTTGATCACCCATTCATCGCCATCTCGCACAGCGCGAGTGCGCAGGCCAGTCGGATCTGCGCCGGAGACCTCCGGTTCCGTCATCGAGAAGCATGAGCGGATCTCTCCCTCGACAAGGGGCCGCAGGTACCGGTCCTTCTGTTCCTGCGTGCCGAACATATTGAGAATCTCGGCGTTGCCCGTGTCCGGCGCGGCGCATCCAAAGGCGCGCGGCGCGTAGGGGCTGCGGCCAAGGATCTCGTTGACGAATGCATATGGCAGGAAGCCCTTTCCTGTGCCGCCCGCCTCCGGTCCGATGAACATCGCCCAGAGGCCCATCGCCTTCGCCTGCCGCTGCAGGTCCTTCATCATCGTGTCCGACTCGGCGTTGTGTTCCGACAACACGCTCTCGTTCGGGATCACCTGCTCATCGACGAGCGTCTTGACCTTTCGGCGCATCTCCTTGATCTCGGGCGACAGCGTAAAGTCGATCATTCCTCGCTCCTGGCTAGTGCATCCGCCGCTGGAGTTCGAGTGTACGCCGCAATCGCCTTACGATCGTCATCGTTCCGTGATCATGGACAGCGCCCATGCATGGTGAACTGCGAACTGACAACTACGACGCCTGCGCCACCACCTGCACCTGCAGCGTTACCGAGTCCTGCACCGACACGAAGCCGGCGACGTTGAGCACTGGGATATTGAAGTCAGCGAAGGGGAATTTCACCGTCGCGAGTGCGGTGATCACGTTTCCGTCGCGGCGCCCCTTGACGTCCCACGTTACTTCCTTCTGGACGCCGTGCAGATCCATCATGCCGGTCAGTTGCATCGTCTGCTCGTCGCCGGGCGCGATGTTCTTGTCGTACCCCGTGATCTTCGTCGCGGTGAACGTCGCAACGGGGTACGTGTCCGTCTGCAGCGCCACGCCCTGGATGCGGTTGTCGCGCATCTCCTTGTCGCTCTTCAGCGTCTTGAGATTCACGGCGAACGACGACGGCTTTGACGTATCGAGGTCGAACCCATCAGGCGTCAGCGTGAACGACCCCTGTACGTCGGATGTGGTGCCCTTGGCTGTTGACGGCAGCGGTAGGCTCGCGAGCTTCTCGTCCGCAAAGAACGCGGCCTCCGAGCGATCGGAAAGGACGTTGAACGTGAGTGCGCCGCTGCTCGCCGTGGGAGCGCCGCCAGCCGGAGCCGTCTGTCGGAGGTCGGCTGGAATCGCCGGCGCCGCCGTTGCAAGCTTGTTGTCCTCCCGAATGAAAAACCACCAGCCGCCGATCCCAGCGACAATTACCACGACGAGCGCGGCCACGCCGAACGCCATGATTCGCTTGAGGTTCATCGTTGTAGACTCCTTCTACCCGCAGCTGCCGGAACTCGACCGCAGACCGAGGTTCCGCCGGATAGGAGCAGTCTAATCTCGCCCGCCGCGATAGGTGTTTCAGAGCGATTAGGTATCGCGCGAGACGCCGCGCGGGACGACCGGGCATTGGCGCAAGACGCTTCAGCGCGTGGCACGAGAGAAGACGAGCTGGGATGGGGATCGGCGGAGCTGGTAGCACCAGCGCGTGCTACTTCGAAAAATACGGGAGGCTGTCGCTTCTAGTTCGAGATCGCAGACTATTGGTCACGGAGTTAGCTCCCTCGCAGTCATCGCCCGGCACGCTTCGCCCTGGAACCGGCCGTCTCGCTATGATCACGATGCGGCATGCGTTCTTGCGTCAGTACGCGTATTCCGCGCGAAGAATCGCGCCATGCGCGTCGTAGAAGCCGAGTGCATCGACTGCGGTCTCGAGAGCGGCGTATCCGTCGAGCCGCGCCTCGGACCATGTTGTCAGCCCCTCAAGCTCAAACAACCACTTCACTTCGGTATCGGTGGGATCCATCGCGAACAGCGCATCGCGAAAGCGATTCACGGCCGCGGCGGTCACCGACGGGCCTGCCGTCATGTTGCAGTGGTCGTACGCTTCGGTGCGGGCGAGCACCACCGTGCGGAGCGGAGGGAAGAGGCCGTCTCCGATAAACGAGCGATAGTTCGACTCGTGCATGCAAGCTGCGTCCGCCTCGCCGGCGATCAGCGCTGTCGCGGCGTCGCGCTCGCCGCCGACATGGTCACCGTGCAGCCCGCCGAGCACCTCGTGCCGTTGAACGCGGAAATCCGCCTCCGGCACCAGGCCCTCCCGCCGCAGGTGATCAAGTGGGATCAGCGTCGCCTGAGGCGAGTCGATTGCCCCCACTGCGACGGTTTTCCCTCGCAGGTGCTCGATGCTGTCGATGCCGGCCTCGGCTTTGACGACGACGACGGAGCGGTTGTCGCGGTCCGTGTCGCGCATGCAGAAGGTCGAGACCTCCAGGCCGCGCGCTTTCGCCAGCCGTTGCGCCCGGATCCAGGCGAGGGGGGAGTTCCAGGCGATGTCGATCTGGCCGTTCAGCAGCGCCTCGACCTGCCGTTCGTAGTTCGAGTACAACACATAGTCGAAGGCGAGTCCGCGCTTGGCGAAGTAGCGCTTGAATCCGTCCCAAATGGTTACGACCTTGGGGTCGTACGCGACGGCGCCAAGCACCAGCGTTTCATCCATGGCGATCGCCCTCTCTCAAAATAGCGGCAAGCCGCACTCAAGCCGCCCGATGAAGTCGTAGAGGACGTCCGTCGTTGGCGCCATCACGGTGGCTGCTCGGGCATCGCGGAAGTGGCGTTCCACGCCGACCTCCTTGCGAAATGCCGCGCCGCCACAAACCCGCATCGCCAGGTCGGTTACCTCGGTCGAAGCCTCACCCGCTGCGGCTTTCGATTCGAGAATGCGGAGCATCGCATCTTCGCGGCCGGTCTCCGTCGCTGTGACCGCGTCCAGCCATAATGCACGAGCCATGTCCGTCTTCGTCCGCATCCTCGCGAGGTACGCCCGGATCGTGGGAAGATCCGCAAGTGATTGCTCCAAATGTTCAAGGCGCGATCCACCCACGTGCGCGGCTGCCTTCGACGTCGCGGCTTCCATCGTTCCAACTGAGAAGCCGGCGCTCATCAGCTGGAAGTACGGCAGCACGACGCCCATCATCACGTCGAATCCACCTCCGTCCGGGCCTAGCATGGACGCTTCGGGAATAGTGGCCCCTTCAGCGAGGATTGGACTCGAACAGTTGCCCCGCAAGCCCAGGCCGTCGAACGGGGCAGGCACGCGCAATCCGGCGGTCTCAGCAGGAACGAGCCAGATCGTGCTCGCACCTTCGGCGGCGAGGGGTCGGCTCGACCACACATAGAGGTTCGCCTCGTTGGCCGAGGTGACCCAGCTCTTCTGCCCATCGAGTCGAATATTGTCGCCGTCGCGCGTCGCTGAACTCACGGGCGCCCAGAAGTGGCTCCGCGACCCAGCCTCCGAGAAGGCAAGTGTGGCGATCGCGCGGCCCGAGGCTGCGGCCTCGCGAGCCTCCTGCGGCCCGTGAGCTTCAATCACCGCGGTTCCGGCGTAGTGCATGCACACGACCATGGCCGTGGATGCGCAGTGCTGCGCCAGCCTCTCGATGACATCCGCCGCCGCCCGTGGGCCGAGGCCCATGCCGCCCACCTCTGTGGCGCTGATCAGTCCGAGTAAGCCGGTCCGCGCGAGTTCGTCCAGCGCCGCGCGGGGAAAGGCCGCCGATCGGTCGATCTCAACCGCCATCGGCGCCACGATCGACTGGATCACGCCATCGAGGGCTTCGCGGTAGTCCGTCCTGGTTTGTGTTGCTTGCATGATGCGTCCTTTTTTGTCTAACCGGTGAGAGGCCACCGCCGAAGAGCGGGCGGCAAGAGCTTCGACGATGCTTCGTCCAGACCGAGATAGCGTCCCGATCCGATCAACATGAGCGCGATCAAAGGTATCCACTCGACGGCGTATTCCCAGGCCCAGATGTTCCGATCCCAGTTCGCAAAGTTGAGATGAATGACGGACATCGCGCCGATCAATGCGCCGACGTTGGCGAAGGCGCCCGTGACCAGCATGATGCCGACGGAGATCTCGGTAATCGTCAGCATCACGCCGAAGAATGTGTAGTGGTCGAGAACGACGTTGTCGATGAAGTCCTTGTAGATGCCGACCGGGTGCGTTTGCACGTCCGAGGCGAGGATTCCCTTCGCTCCGTCGTAGTCGATGAGGAACCCCGGAAAAGGATGGATGCCGTCCCACCCGGTGGCCTTAGCGAGGCCGTTCGTGAGGAACACCAACCCGAAGCCGACGCGGAGAAACGCAATTCCGTACGAGACGAGTTGCGCGCGCCAAGCCGGAGCATCAATAAGTCCTACACCCTGCACGGTAGACCTCCACTTCTTCTAAGCACAGCGGTAGCGCTGCGGAACGGGCCCGCCCGCCGTCATTACCTCAAGGTTCGCGCCGATCAGTGCCAGCGCATCCCGCAATGGGAAGATCTGCCGCGAAAGCAGCATGGCTTCCCCTGCACTCTGCGGGTGCCAGAACACTCCCTCAGCCGTGACGGTGAGTTCCGGCGCGACGTCTTCGGCGCGCAGTTCAACGCCCTCGTGGCTGAAGCCCCGCTTGGTCAATGGTCGAAGGAAAAAGCCGTCGTCAGGCACCCCAATCTCCCGCACGAAGGCGCGCAACTCGTCCATGAACGGCGCATTGATCGGCGTCGCCGTCGCTCCGATCGTCACCCTGAAGCCCAACTCCCTCACTCGGGCGATGGCAGCGACGGTCGCAGACCACGACCCGGCGCCGCGGTACGCATCGTGGAGGTCGGCGACGTGCCCATCGAGGCTCACCTGTAGCGTCACGGGGAGGCGCGACAACTCAGCAAGTCGAGTCAAGCGCCGCCCTCGCAGGAGCATGCCGTTGGTCAGCACGGTCGTCGGACGCCGCGCCGCCGCATAGGCGACGCGCTCGAAGATGTCGGGGAGCAGGAACGGCTCGCCGCCCGTCAGGAAGAACTCCTCGATGCCCTCGACGACGGCTTCGTCAATAAGACGATAGTAGGCATCCATCGGCAGCGCGCGACGCTCTGCGACCGGAGACGACGACGTGAGGCAATATGTGCACGCGAGGTTGCAGTCGAAATTCGTGTAGATCCAGAGACGCGCGGCCGACGCTGCAGTCGCGGGCATGGCTTCCTGATTTGCAATACGGCTTGTCACACAGACCAGCTTAGGATGGAAAGGTTACGAAACTCTTACGGCGTGCAGATCGATGGACATCCGGAGGCATTAGGCGTCCGTAAAATTCTACAGCTAGTCTAAAGGCTGCGGTATGAGCCTGATTACCATGGGTGAAGCGAGGTACCCGACGAGCAGGTAGTTGCCGAAGGGCGAACCATCCAGCTGGCGCAGATCAAAAAACGATGGGTCCGCCGCCCGACGGGAATAGTGCCAGCAACGCACCGACCGGGATCGCCGTGACGGCAAGGAGCGCCTCGAACCCGACCAGCGCGCGAAGAGCCACGAACTCTGCCGGATCGCGCGTGCCGGGGAGACTCGATCGTCAGAGATCGAGCTTGCGTATGGTTCATCGCGGCCGTCCGTCGGGTCTCCAGTCAGTGATCGGCGATGAACCACTCTGTGAGCGAGCGTTGTGAACGCGGTCCACAACAATTTGCAACTCTTTGGCGATTGCTTCCGGTGACATCTCCTTGAGCAGCACATCGTCGGCACCCGCGGCGCGGGCATGCGCCCAATCGTCGCGATGGAGGATCTCCACATACGCGACGATAGCCGGGCGTGTTCGCGTCTTGAGCGACGAGAGCGATTTGATGGACTGAAGCCCGCGCTTGTCCAGCCGCCGTGTTTCGACGAGTACGGCGTCTGCTTCGAGCTGCTGAGCGAGCGTTGCAGCAACGCTGTCATCGGCCATGTCGCCGACGATCGCCAGGTGAGGGTGTCGCCCCAGACGAGCGACTGACTGTCGCCGTGCGACGTCGTGGTCGTCCAGAAGCAACAGTCGAATTGGTCTCGTGGCGTTGGTCTCCATGTCGCCAGCATCGCTCGTTTTGGTGGCGCCAGGCAGTTGCCGGGTGGCCCGTTCCGCTGGCCGAATGGCCTGCGAAACAAGCGGTACCTGTGCAGCTTGCATCTTGGATCACGTGCACGGAGTCCCGGCCGAAACGCACCTGGCGCGCCAACCGATACCGTCGCGACGGCCGCGGACACCGCGTGCGCCCGATACGGGAAGAGACCGCGACGAGGGAGAGGTCGCGGTCTCTTGATTGCTCGTTTCTTCGCGAACGGTGACGGCTCGGCGCCCGCGCGTTCGCATTCGCGTTAGAGTCGACCTGCTCCGCCCGGTGCGTTCGCAAGCGGAGCGCCAGTCGGGCGGGGGCCCAGCAGTTCGGCGCCTTCGGGTACTCGTCCCGCGTGCCAGAAGCCTACCGCGACGAGGATGGCCATAACGCCGGCGAGGACAAACGACGCGATTGCCGCCCAGAGCGCGATCTGCCCGAACACCCAGAACGCGTAGGCCTCCAACAGAAGGCCACGCAGGGTCGTCCCCTGGAACGACGTTTGAACCTCAGCGGCAAGCGCAGTGTCACTCGGGTTCGCCCTGGCGGCGGCGCTCACCTTCGAGAACACGCCGCCCAAAGGCATTTCACTCAGGTGAACGCCGATGAAGTGATCGGCGTAGGCCTTGGCCTGCTGGCCGGTCAGAACCTGCTGCCCGGCGTACTTGTTGAGGTACGGCCCGATCTGGTCACTGGCGAGTTGATCACTTCCCGCGGCCGGGAAAAAGATCTGCTGCTCGGCAAGCTGATCGTGGACATTGGAATCGGCGTAGCTGTGAGCCACCAATAGCAGCGCCCCCGCCACCACCAGCACCACTACCATCACGGCTCCCCCGGCGCTAACTAGAAGGTCGAATGTCTTGCGTCGCATGTATGCACTCCTCTCAACGTACGAAACGGTTCCGTTGAAGCTCGTTCGACCATCTCCCGGCAGGACAGATGCTCTGCCGAACTGCTCCTGTTACAGACATCTTCCGTCTCAGGAGGGTCCCTCGATACTGGCGATCGTCCCGAATGGAGGTGCCGTTCAGCACGTCGCGCTTCGCCGCGTGCTGACGACGATCTCGGTGATGCACTCGGCAACCGAGTGCCGCGAGGCGCAAGACATGAGAGTTCTCGTGCCGCTCGATGGGGCCCATGAGCCACAGACTCACGACGTCTCTTGGCACAGATGCTTAACGCCGCCGAAGTGACGTTGCATGGATGGGAATGTCCGCGGGACTCGTTCGACGCGTTGCGTTGTCCATCGCACCTCGTCACACGATTGCGACCAGGAGATACGAGGGCGATTGCCTCTACCTGTTGCGGCGACCCGGCATTGCCGCTGCCAGCGGATGCCACGCTTGGAGCCAGACGCGCTGGACGATCGTAGCTGGAGCATCGCATGTCACCGTTAGCGGCTCGCCGAGCGCCGCCGCGGTCTTTGTTGCTCGAGCGCGCTCCTGACTAAACGTCGCCAGGCGATGCTTCTCGACGGGCGATGAACGCAGCCGCTTCGGAGCGCCGCGTGAGGTTCAATTTCCGTAGGATATTGCTCACGTAGTTCTTGACGGTCTTATCGCTGAGGAACACGTCGCTCGCGATCTGCTTGTTCGTCTTGCCCTGTGCGATCAGGTGAATGATCTTCTGCTCCTGCTCGGTCAGGGCGTTGAGGGGATCGTCCGGCTTTCGCTGTGCCGCGCTTCGCACGCGATCGAGCACCTTCTGCGTGACGGCGGCATCGAGCAGCGAATCACCCTGCGCGACGGCAGCGATGGCGTCGCCAAGGTCGCGGCCACGCGTCTGTTTGAGAATGTAACCGGAGGCACCGGCAAGAATGGACGCAAACACCGCGTCTTCGTCGGCATACGACGTGAGCATCAGGACCTTCGTGTCGGGCCGCGACTCGCGAATGGTCCGGCACGCCTCGATGCCGCTGCCATCAGGCAAGCGAACGTCCATCACGATCACATCCGGCGTCGTCCGCGCCGCCTCAGCAATCGCTTCCTCCACGGTCGACGCTTGACCGACGATATCGAATCCCTCGCGTCGCTTGAGCAACGCAACCAGGCCCTCGCGGACCACATCGTGGTCATCGACAATCATGATCCGTGTGTTCGCCATCGGTCTCTTCCTTCGCGTAGATGATGCGCCGGATCTATACCGGCCGCTTGTCTTGATCGGACGGTCCGAGCGGCACGGAGAGCGAGATCGTTGTCCCGCCGCCGGCAGCGCTCTTGATTTCCAAGCGTCCTCCGATTGAGTTTGCACGACTCGCCAGGTTCCGCAGGCCACGGTGTTCTTCTGCTCTCTCTGCCACCGGGTCGAATCCCACTCCGTCATCCGCGAACTCGGCCCAAACGCATCCGGGAAGCAATCGAAGCGCGAGATGTACTTGCTTCGCCTGCGAATGTTTTCGCACGTTCGCCAGCGCCTCTTGCGCCATTTGGAACACGGCAACGGCGACCGGATCGCTCACGCTGGCAAGATCGGAGTCCATCTCGAGCTCGATGGCAATCGAAGAGCTCGCGCGGAACGCCCCGACGAGATGTCGCAGCGACTCCCCAAGGTCGCCGTCGTACAGCATCGGCCGCAACTCAAAGATGTAGGCGCGGATGTCCCTGATCACGTCGTTGAGCTGGTCGATTGACGTCTCGATCAGCGCCTCTGCCGGCGTTCCGCGTGCTTCCTCGGCAGCGATCTCGAGCCCGAGTCCGACTCCGAAGATCGACTGGATGATCCCATCGTGCAGATCCATCGCGATGCGCTCGCGCTCACGCTGGAAACGTGCCGCATCGAGAAGCGCCTGGCGCCCCTCTTCGAGACGCAAACGCTCGGTGATGTCGCGTACGGCGGCAACGATCAGCGTGCCCTCAGGGGTAGTCCGCGGGCTGAGGCTGATCTCGACGGCAAATTCGCTGCCGTTTTTTCTGCCGCCCTTCAGGCTCAGGCCTGAGCCCATCGATCTGCTCGTCGGGTGGGCTTCATAGCGAGTGCGATCGGCCAGGTGCTGCGCCTTGAACGCGTCGGGAACGAGGAGCTCCGGCCGCTCGCCAATCAGCTCATCGGCGCCGTACCCAAACAGATGCTCGATCTGTGCGTTCGCCATCACGATCCTGCCGTCCTGGTCGACGACGAGTATTCCGTCGGGCGCGGAGTCGAGGAGTCCTCGGATCGTCTCGTCGGAGAGCAAGCGGCACGCTCCAGGAACTACGCGCATCGGCGGCGGTGCAGTATAGGCCGAGCGAACACATGCTCCGCCGCTGTTCGGGCGGAAGCGGCGGGCGAGCGCGATTCCTCCAACCATCTGCGCTATTCGGGGATCTTCATTCAAGGGAGTCGCGTTGGGGAACTTCGGACTCGGCGGATGTGACTTTCGGCCCGTCTGTTCACGGACCCAGCAAGCGACGATGTGACTGTTCCGTAATGAGAGAGGATCCGACATGCAACGCAAGTGGTTCATCGCGCCCTGGCTGACCATCATCATCAGCGCGCTCGTCATCGCCTTCCTGGCGTTCAACGCCGACAGCGGCAAAGCGCGCGCTGCCACGCAGAACTTTGGTCCAAAAGAGGCCGATGTCACACTCGAGGACGGCATGAAGACCGTCCACCTGACGAGCTCCAAGTTCATGTGGCAGTTCCGCGATGACCAACCGCCCGAAGAGGTCTGGGGCTACAACGAGCAGATCCCAGGACCTACGCTGCGTTTCCGCGCCGGCGATAAGGTGCGCATCTACTACACCAACCACCTCGACGAGGCGTCTACGATCCACTGGCACGGGCTGGTGGTGCCCAATTCCATGGACGGCGTAGGGCTACTGACCATGCCCGGGATCATGCCCGGCGAGACGATGGTGTACGAGTACACCATCCCGAACACGCCCGGCACATTCATGTACCACGCCCACATGGACGACCTGGAGCAGGTGAGCAAGGGTCTGAGCGGCGCGTTCATCGTCGACCCACGCGATGGCGGCGACGGAAAGTACGACCAGGACCACATCATGCTCCTGAACAACATCAACGGCCACTACCTGATCAACGGCAAGGAGTTCCCCAACATCGACCCGTGGCTCGTGAAGACGGGGGACCTGTTGCGCGTGCGGATGATCAACATCAGCCCGATCGAGCTGCACCCGATGCACTTCCACGGCCACTTCACGAAAGAAATCGCCCGCGATGGTACGACGGAGTCCTCCGGCTCGAACGCCAAGGTCGAGAACACGGTGCTTATCGCGCCGGGACAGACCATCGATGTCGAAGTGAAGATGAACGCGCCGGGCAAGGGCGCGTGGATCTGGCACTGTCACATCCTCTCGCACGTGATGGGGCCGAACGGCAAGTCGCTGAACCTCGCCGAGGCCAACGGCGGCATGTTGATCCCGGTCGTCTACACGGACAGCCTGAACTTCACTGACATCGCGAAGACGTTGCAGGACGCCATCGCCAGTCTCAAGCCCAACAGCTACGCGATGCCGAACGATGCCAGCATGCCCGGGATGTCCGGGATGCCCGGGATGCCCGCAACTTCTGACGTGGCGGCGGGCTCGAACTAGATCGTGAGGATAGAGGAAGTCATGAAGCCAACACACCTGCTCGCGGCCGCGATGATGCTAGGCGCAATGCTGATGACGGGCGTTGGCTGCAACGTAGCCGCGGAATACGATCCGACACCCGTCACTCAGTTCAAGATCACGCCGGCGTCCGGCACCTACGCCGCCGCGACAGCCGTCGCGACACCGACGGTCGCGTCTACGGCCGCCGCCGGCG
>JBBSDV010000050.1:0-17047 GCA_038240335.1 Dehalococcoidia bacterium | reverse complement strand
GAACAGTTGAAGTTCCTCGTCGCCTTTCGTCCCGGGTTCGTACTGCCGACGCTCGCGGCACAGATGACCGCGACGCTCCAGCGCATCACGCGCGGCCGCGTCCTCCTCAACGTCGTCAGCGGCGGCGATGAGGCCGAGCAGCGCAGCTTCGGCGATTTCCTCAATCACGACAAGCGCTACGAGCGCGCCGATGAGTTCATGGAAGTCGTGCGCAAGTGCTGGGAGCGTGAGCCGTTCAACTACGCCGGCCAACACTATCAGGTCGAGAAGGGTGGGCTGCGCTGGCCGTTCGGCCATCCGAGCGCCGACGCCGGTACCGACGTTTCGTCGCGTCCGGCGCTCTACTTCGGCGGCGCGTCGCCCGCCGCGGAGCTTGTCGCCGCGCGCCACGCGGACGTGTACCTCCTCTGGGGCGAACCGCCCGAGTGGGTCGCCGAACGGATCGCCCGCATGCGCGATCTCGCCGCCGCTCAGCAACGCACATTGCGGTTCGGCATCCGCCTGCACGTGATCGCGCGAGAGTACGAGGCGGACGCCTGGGCTGAGGCCGCCCGCCTGCTCGAGAAGATGAGTCCGGAGCAGGTTGCGGTCGCGCAACGGCGCTTCGCGCGGACGGAGTCGGTTGGCCAGCAGCGGATGACGAGCCTCAATAATGGGCGCTTCGACATGCAATCGCTGACCGTCGCGCCGAACCTCTGGTCCGGCATTGGCCTCGTCCGCGGCGGCGCTGGCACGGCGCTTGTCGGCAGCTACGACCAGGTCGCCGACCGCATCCGCGAGTATGCCGCACTCGGCCTCGACACGTTCATCCTCTCCGGCTATCCGCACCTCGAGGAGGCCTACGTCGTCGGCGAAGAACTTTTGCCCCGACTACGCGCGATTACCGCCGCAATCGTGGATCGCGTCGTCGCCACGGACGCAGGGCGAGTTCCGTAAGGCAAATCTAGCCCGTGTGCGGCACTGACTAGGCTCGCTCCACCATGCGCTCGATCTCGCTCGCGCGTATCGAGCCCGGTGGCAATCCTTCGCGCGACATGCGCTCGCCGAGTTGCTGCAGAACCGCGTTCACCGGGGTTGGCACACCGTGCAGCCGGCCGAGCAGGGCGATCTCGCCATTGAGGTAGTCGGACTCGATCGAGCCCGCGCCGCGCGCAAGGCTCTGCCATGAAGAACCGCCGCCGCGCGCACCGCCGGCAATCGTGCCAAGCCGCGACATCGCTCGCCGCCGCTCGTTCATCTCGTCCTCCGACGCCCAGTCGATGCCAGCTGCGCGATAGCACGACGTCGCCTCTTCGATCATCCGCGCATGGAGGCGGTTGCCATTCTCGTCGGGCTCCGACGCGGCTTGCAGCGCGTTGCCGAGATTCGACAGCAGCTTGGCGTACTTCCATCGCATCACGTCCCCGACGGCCCGCGAGCTCAACCCCGAGGCATTGAGATCGGCGGCGATCTGTTCAATGACCGCATCCGTGCCAGACAGGTAACGGCCGGCGTCAAGCACACCGCTCGTTGGCTCGGCGTGAGCCTGCACGATCCCCGGCACGAGGTGCGTCGCCGGCAGGATCACGAGCATCGCGTAGACGCGCGAGAAGCGACGCAACGCCAGCCGCTCGTTCTCGACGCCGTTCTGGGCGCAGATAATCGGCAGCTCGCCTGCACCGGCCGCGCGCAGGTCATTGAGCGCCGCCTCGGTGTGCTGTGTCTTCATCGTCATCAGGACAACGTCATCGGGCGAGAATTGCAGTTCGGCTGGATGGCCCACCGCCCGCACCGGCAGCTGCTGCGACGACGACGGCGTCTCTAGTGTCAGCCCGCGCTCACGGATCGCGTCGAGATGCGCGCCGCGTGCGATGAGAACGACTTCGTGATCGTGTTCGAAGAGGCGGGCGCCGATAACCCCGCCGACCGCGCCGGCGCCATAGATGATGTATCGCATCGTTAAGAGCCTACGGCACACTGCGGGCTGTCGCACCCGCCGCGGAGACCGACCGCCACATTCCCGCAGCGGAGGCTGAGCGCCGATCCGGCCATGTTCCGCGAGTAGTCACGCGAGGCATGTCGGCGGCCTGCCACCGTTGAATGCGATCATGTCGCGAATCGCCTCCGGCCCGAGGGGGATGCCGCGGGGCTCGCCGCGCAACTCGCTGTAGGCACGGTGGAGGTTAGCCGGCAGGCGCTCGCCGTCGAGCCACTCGCCGAATCGCCCGAGATCAAGCTGCCGCGCGACTTCCAGCGGCTCGAGATTCGCCGCCACTCCGCGACGCGCAGCATCGAGCACAAGCTCGAGGTACTCCGCGAGGTCGTCGAATACCTCTGGACCGCAGATCGCTCCATGTCCGGGCACGATCGTCTCCGCGCCGAGCACCCGCAATCGAGCAAGTGCGTCGAGCCAGCCGCCGATCGAGCCGGCCAGCGCGAACGGCATGCCCCCGTGGAACACGACATCGCCCGTGAACAGCACCTTGCGCTCCGGGATCCACGCGACGATGTCGTTCGTCGTGTGCGCTGGGCCGACGAAGATCAGCTCGATCTTGAGTTCGTCTACCCAGACCTCGAGCTTCTCCTCGAAGGTCACCGTCGGCGCCGTCAGGGTGATTCCACCCCACTCTACGCCGCGGAACAGGCTCTGCGCCGCAAGTCCTTCGCGGAGAACCATCTCGCGGCACTGCGTGTGGCCGACGATTGTCGCCGAGTCGAAGAGATAGTTGCCGAACGTATGGTCACCGTGGTGATGGGTGTTAACCAGCGTCTGGATCGGCAACTCCTTCCCGTACTTCCGGATGTTCTCCAACAACCGACGCGTACGCGCCTCGGTGAAGCACGCATCGACGGCCAAAATCGTTTCGCGACCGACCACGAAACCAGTGTTGTTCAGCCCCCAACTGCCGTCTAACTGCACGAAACCGAATACACCGGAACTCACCTCCTCGACCGACGGCGGCGGGAGCCGCGTGCCCGAATCGCGTGCATCGCGTGACGTCATTGTGGTTCTCCTATGTCCGCCAAATCGGGCTAGCTTCGCGTACTCCGACCGGAACGCGATGCAGTTGCAAGGAATCGACGCACTTCTACTGCGATCGTTGCCCCGCCTCAGAACGATAAATGAGTAGCACTCTGGCTCGACGCGCAAGGAGCCAGTGTATTACGCAGACCGCTGATGACGACTCGAGGAGTCGCCGACGAACAGTATGCGCGCAGATGCAGTGCGTTGATGGAGGAACGCGAAGAACGATCGGGAAAGTGCTGCCTGGTCAGGCAGCTCGGAGAAGTAACACGGTTCACAACCGACGCGATGGAGGTTGTGCCGAAATCAAACGTTCTAAGGAGGAACATTGACCAGAGGATCATTTATCAAGAGACTCTACACGACGGCGACGCTGCCGATTCTGGCCATCGGGTTGGGCTTGGGGCTCGCCGGCTGGGCGCACGCGCAGCAGAGCCAAGGATTCACCACACCGCTCGCGGTGCTCAACGATTCCGGTGCTACCGGCACCGGCACCCTGACGCTCAACGGTGACCAACTCACCGTCGAACTCCACTCGACCGGCCTGACGCCAGGCCAGCCGCACGCCCAGCACCTCCACATCGGTGGACAGCACGTGTGTCCTCCCGCCTCCGCCGACGCGGACAAGGACGGCATCGTGAACACAACGGAGGGTCAGCCCTTTTACGGCCCGATCATGGTTTCGCTGACGACATCTGGTGACGTTACGGACGCGAGCGGCCTCGCCGTCGATCGCTTCCCGAAGGCGGATGCGAACGGGAAACTCGACTATTCGCGCACGTTTGCACTCCCCGCCTCTGTCTCGGCTGACGACCTGAAGAACGCCGTCGTCGTCCAGCATGGCGTCGACTTTAACAAGAACGGCACGTACGACGGCGCCGCCAAGAGCGACCTCGATCCGACGCTGCCCCAAGAGGCGACGGCCCCGACTGACTGCGGCAAGGCACTCGCGGCCGCTGCGGCGCCGACGACTGCGGCCTCGCCGCAGGCTGGTGTCGCCACGGCCGCTACCGCGGCATCGCCGACTGCCCGTGCCGGTGTGGCCGCACCGAACACCGGTGATGGCGCCACGAGCGGTGGCTCGAACTCGTACCTGATGCTCGCCCTCGTCGGCGGCATCGCGCTCGCCGTTGCCGGCGTTGCGGCGATGGGTGTAGGCGTCAAGCGCACCCTCGGCTAAGCGTCCGTCTCAGCCGTCCTAACTGCCGGAGCGCGGGGAACCTCCCCGCGCTCCGGCACGTTCGCGCGTCTCTCGATGATTCTGCTTGGTCCCATTCCTAGCGAGCTGTCGCTGCGGGTAACCCGACCGGCGGCAATGTCGTCGTCGCCCGTTTCGGCAAGTTCCATTGTAGGTTCTGTTCATGGCGATTATCATGATGCGCCGCCACATGACACGAGGGATCGATGCGGAACTCCTCCAGCGTGCACTCCAGTGCCCAGAAAATGCATCGCGCAATCGAGCAGGTAAGGCGTTGGTTGCCTCGCGCTCGCGACGCGCAGCGAACGCGGCTCGCGCACACAATCGACGGAGAAGCGGGAACTTCGGGGTTCGTGACGCGTGCGCTCGACGCCGCGTACGATGCTCGCGGATGGCTGCAGTTGGCCGCGCTCGCCCTCTTCGCTGTGATGGTGATCGGCGTTGGCGCGCTCGCCGTGCACGTGCTAGGCGGAGGTGGCGCTCGGAGCACCATCGGTGCGCGCGTTGCGGGCGTGCTGCCGGACAACCCGATCCGGGTGCGCGCGACCGCAACGGCGACGAAGCCCGCGAAAACCTCGGTGGCCGGATCGCCGGCAGGGGCGCCAACCATCGTCGGTGGCGCGCCAATCGGTGCGGCGAGCACGATCACCCCACGGCGGGTCGTCGCGGGCGCGGCGCTGAACCCGTTCGCGCCGGTCAGCGCCGCTGCCTGGGTGAGCACACCCTCGCTCCCATTCGTCGAAGGCGGCGAGCCACGCGATGCGGCTGCCCCCACGGCAGCAAGCGGCGTGCCGCCGCCAGCATCCAGTGGCAATCCCGCTTCGACTGCGAGTAACACGTCCATCGCCCACGGGATCGCGAGCGCGACGGGGGCGCCAGCGACGGCAACGACGGGCGCTGGCACCGTCGTTGCGGCAAACACCCCCGTGCCCGGCACGAGTCCATTGCCGCCGGCGCCGACCGACACGGCGGCGCCATTGCCAAGCGATACCCCGACCGAGACGCCCGCCCCACCGCTACCTCCCGCGCCCACGGAGACGCCGCTACCGCCGACCCCCGTTCTGGTTGATCCGCCGGCGACCCCGCTGCCGGGGCGTTCTGGTGACGTCACCGGCGATGGCCTTGTCAATTGTGACGACGTCAGTGCGATCACGAGCCATTTCAGTGTCGATGGCGTCGCGGATCTCGTCGAGAACCTCGATCGGTACGATCTGAACGGCGACGGGAGAATCAATCACAAGGATGCGGCGATCGCTCGATCGCAGGCCCAGGCCGACGTGCGCTGCCGGCAGTAGGCGCATACGACGGTAGGCGCATACGACGCGCGAGCTCAACGTTAGCTTGCGTATCGCGCGCTCGATGCCCCGTCGCGCGGGAGATGATGTAGGTTGGCGCCCGCTGGGCCACGGGTGCCGCGCTACGCCTGGTCGACCTCGAATCGGAAGTCCTCGATCACCGGGTTAGCCAACAGTTTGCGACACATCTCGCCAACCTGCCCCTCCGCGTCAGCGCGCGAACGGACGTCAATCACGATCTCCATGTACTTGCCCGAGCGCACCGACTGCACGCTCGAGAATCCGAGCGAGTGGAGGCCGCCGCGGATCGTTAGGCCCGGTGGGTCGTTGACGGTTGGCTTGAGCGTGACGTACACGCGTGCGAGGAACATTGCGCGCAGGATATCGTGCGCGAGCATCTTGAGCCACGGATCTATTGCTTAACGTCCACTCGTCATCGCTACACGTGACTTCGATGCACGGGCTGTGTTAGCATCGCGCGAATCAACAATCGATACGGGAGGAGCATCAGATGAAGAACACGACACGACGGCCGAGCGTACAGCGCGGGGAACAAGGCCACGGCGAGCCATACATCGGCGTCCTCATAGGGGCGGCAGGGCTGGTCGCGCTCGGCATCGGCGCGGCCGCGGATCTCGGTTGGCTTGATGTAGTCGGCGGTATTGTGGCGGCCGTCGGGCTGATCGCGAGCTTCGCGATTAACCACGCCACGGTTGAAAAAGACATGTACGGCCGTCTGGACAAGCTCGACGGCGACAAATAGCGTACCGGAACACAGCCGATCCGGATGCTGCTTACAGCTCGATACGCAGTCCGGGTTCCGTGTGCCGGTCCGGGTCCGTGTCGTCCGTGATCCTGTCGATTCGCCGCCAGACCTTCCTGATCCACAGGTGCGGCACCTGCGTCGCCCCGACGATCGCCATCCCGAAGAGCGCGACGCCGATGATCTCCGTCACCTTCGAGTCGACGCCGATACCAATCGACGCGACGACCACCGCGGCGATCGCGCACACGGACGAGAGCGTCGGTCCGACGTGCCCCTGCTCAGACTTCAGTCTCTCAAACACGCGCGTCGCTCTCCGCTAGTGGACTTCCTGTCCGGTCAGGCGTCGATACGCCTCCTTATACCGCTCGGCGGTGCCGAGCACGACCTCCTCGGGAAGTTCGGGCGCGGGCGGCTCCTTGTTCCAGCCGGACTGCGTCAACCAATCCCGCACGTACTGCTTGTCGAAGCTCGGCGGGGACTCTCCCGTGCGGTACTCGTCGACCGCCCAGAAGCGGCTCGAGTCCGGTGTCAGAATCTCGTCGATGACGTGAAGCTCGCCGTCGATCGAGCCGAACTCGAACTTCGTATCGGCGATGATGATGCCGCGCTCTCGCGCATACGCAGCGGCGAACGCGTAGAGCGACAGGCTGCGCAGCCGTAGCACCTGCGCCGGCTCCGGCCCGACTTCTTGCACGAGGTCCGAGAATGTCATCGGCTCATCGTGGCCCTCGTCGGCCTTCGTCGTCGGCGTGAACATCGGCTCAAAGAGTTGCTGGCTCTCACGCATGTCCTTCTCCATCCGCACACCGTTCACCGTGCCCCATTTCTGGTACTCCTGCCAAGCGGAGCCGGCGAGGTACCCGCGCACGATGCACTCGACGTCGATTCGCTTCGCCTTGTGCGCGATCGTCGTTCGGCCGACCAGTTCCGGCGGCACCGTGAACGGCAGGTCGTCCGCGGCCGTGCCATCGGCGATGCGGATGAAGTGGCTCGGCACAACGTCCTTTGTGTGCTCGAACCACCACGCCGACATCTGGCTCAGCACCTTCCCCTTATCGGGGATGCCCGTCGGCAGGATCGCGTCGTACGCCGAGATCCGATCCGTCGCGACGATCAGCATACGCTCGCCGAGGTCGTAGGTGTCGCGCACCTTGCCCCGATACGTCCTATTCGGCAGCGGGGATTCGATCAGCACTGATGACATCGGCGTCCTTTCTCGACTTCAGGTCGTAGTACAAGAGCGTCTGCGCCGCGGCATAAAACGGCAGCACGAGCGCGAACGCTGCGCTGATGATCGCCGCTGACAAGAGCGGCGAGAGCACGCCTGATGCCGAAGCGATAATAATCGGCCCGGCCTGGATCAGACCGATTACGAACAGGATGCCGAGCGTTCGCCACCAGTTGCCGCGCACAAGATCGGCGCTACGATCGAGAGCCGCCCAGTTCCGCTTGTCCTCAAGCATCACCGTTTGCGGCACGAAGACCCAGCGCACGCCGAGGTAGATCGCGAGTAGGCCGGGCACGATCGCGAGCCACCAGTTGCGCTTACCGTCGATCGTGGCATCACTCTGAAACAGCCAGTAAACGGCGAGGAGAGGTGCGGCGAATATCGCGACGATTGCCAGAGCACCGGCGAGTAGCGTCGTGAGAATCAGTGGTCCGATTCTCTCGAACGCGGCATCGAGGTCGCGCATGAACTCTGGCTGCGTTCCGCCCGAGATCTCATGAACGGCGAAGACGATCGCGCCCGAAGCAATCAGTCCGACGAGCGCTTCCGGCAGTGCGAGCAATCCAGCCAACGACTGCGCGACGCCATCAAGTCGATCCTCGATCACGCCCTGCAGCACACGCACGGGCACGGTGAGCAGCGCGAGGCCGAACAGCACGGCGAAGTTGCGCGCGTAGACCCGGTACGCGAAGCCGACGATCTGCCCAAGATCGTGGCGGCCGCGCAGTGGTACGAGCGGACGCGGTGCCGATGGCGGGTGCTGCTGCGGTGTGTCGTTCACGCGAGACCGAGCCGGGCGAAGCTGTCATCGACGTGGCGCGTGTAGACGCTGTAATCGAAGATCTCGTCGAGTTTCTCGCCATTGAGCCGCGACGTCACGTCGGTGTCGGCCTCGAGCAGGCCCCGGAACGGCACGCGTTCCTTCCAAGCCCGCATCGAGTTCCGCTGCACGATCGCGTACGCGTCCTGCCGCGACAGCCCGGTCTCGATCAGGGCCAGCAGCACGCGCTGCGAGAACACGAGCCCCTGCGTCAACTCGAGGTTATCGCGCATGTGCTCCGGGTAGACGAGTAGGCCGCTAATGATCTCGGTGAACATCGACAGCATGTAGTCGAGGAGGATGCACGAGTCTGGCAGCGTGATCCGCTCCGTCGACGAATGTGAGATGTCCCGCTCGTGCCAGAGCGCCACATTTTCGAGCGACGTTACGGCATACCCCCGCAGCACGCGCGCGAGCCCGCAAATACGCTCGCAAAGTTCCGGATTGCGCTTGTGCGGCATTGCGCTCGAGCCGGTCTGGCCTTCCGCGAACGGCTCCTCGACCTCGAGCACCTCCGTGCGCTGCAGGTGCCGGATCTCCTGCGCCATCCGCTCCAGCGATGCCGCGATCAGCGCCAGCGTCGTCACGAAATTGGCGTGCCGGTCGCGCGGCACGACCTGCGTGCTGATCGGCTCCACAGCGATGCCGAGGCGGCCGCAGACTTTGTCTTCGATCGCCGGCGGCACTGTCGCGTGCGAACCGACGGCGCCGCTGATCTTGCCGAACGAGATCTGCTCCTTCGCGGCGGCGAGCCTGCCCTGCGCGCGGCGGATTTCCGCCACCCAGCCCGCGAGCTTCAGCCCGAAGGTCGTCGGCTCCGCGTGCACGCCGTGGGTGCGGCCGATGCAGATCGTGTCCTTGAATTCGACGGCCCGGCGCTCTACGGCCTCGCGCAATGCCGCCAGATCGGTCCCTAGAATCGCGGCCGAATCGCGCAGTTGGAGAGCGGTCGCCGTGTCCCAGACGTCCTGGGAGGTCAGACCGAGGTGCACCCAGCGGCCCTCATCGCCGAGGCTATCCGCGACCGACTTGAGGAACGCCGTCACATCGTGGTGCGTCTCGGCCTGGTAGCGCGCGACGTCGGCGATGTTGTACCGCGCCTTGCGCACCTTCTCGGCGTCGGCGACGGGCAGCCGTCCCGCCTCGGCCCATGCGTCGACGACCGCGATCTCGACGGCGAGCCATCGGTCGAGCTTCCCCTCCTCGGTCCAGATCGCCGCCATCTCCGGCCGCGAGTAGCGCTCGATCATGCGGCTGCCTCGTCGAGCGCGCGTGACGATCCGGCGCGGAGACGCGGCTGTGGCGCAAGCGGGACGAGTGGTCGGCGTGGGTCAGTAAGGGGGTTCACGCGGCAGTCTACACCGAGCAAGTCGGGTAGAGCCAACGCACTTCCGGATGGCGGTCTCTGCGACTTACCCGGCTGCCAGCGATGCGCGATACGCATCGTATGCGTCGCGAATCGTCGGATGGCCGAGGGCGAGGATCTCGGCGGCGAGCGTGGCGGCGTTGCGTGCACCCCAAGCGCCGACGGCGACGGTCGCCACCGGCATGCCGGGTGGCATCTGGACGATCGAGTACAGCGCATCGACGCCTTTGAGTTCGCTCGACGCGAGCGGGACGCCGATCACCGGCAGCGGCGTGTAGGCCTTACAGACGCCCGGTAGCGCCGCCGCGCCACCGGCAGCCGCGATGATCACCTCGAAGCCCCGATCGCGCGCGGACGTCACGAACTCACGGACGCGGTCCGGGGTGCGGTGCGCAGACATGACGTGCACTTCGTGCTCGATGCCAAACTTCGTCAGCGTCTCCATGCACGTCTGCATGACGTCCATGTCCGACTTTGACCCCATCAGTACTGCTACAAGCGCTGCCACATGTGTGTCCTGTCACTGAACGCTGATCGATGTGTCTGATCCGGACGGCGCCCCGTCACGTCACGGCGCCAATCGCGATGTTCATCGCGCCGATATCGGTGCGGTAATGCGCACCATCGAAGTGTACGCGCTCGACGTTCCGATACACCTTCTCGCGTGCCGAGGCGATCGTCGGCGCCGTCGCCGTGACGGCAAGCACACGGCCGCCGTTCGCAACGAGCGTGCCGTCGTCGCGCCGCTTCGTGCCGGCATGGAAGACCCGTACATCGCCGTCGATGGCGTCGAGGCCGGTGATCGGCTTGCCGGTGTCGTATGCGCCGGGGTAGCCGGCGGATGCCAGCATCACGGTCACCGATGCCTCGTCGCGCCACCGTACATCGATGCCATCGAGCGTGCCGTTCGCGCAGGCGCGCATGATCTCGAGCAGGTCGGATTCCAGAAGCGGCAGGAGCGTTTCCGTCTCCGGATCACCGAAGCGGCCGTTGAACTCGAGTACCCGCGGCCCCTCGGCCGTGACCATGATGCCGGGGTACAGGACGCCGCGAAACGGCACGCCGTCCGCGGCCATCGCCCGCACCGTCGCTTCGGTAACGTCGCGACGAATCGTAGCCGCCGTCGCGGCGTCGAGCCACGGAGCGGGGCTATACGCGCCCATGCCGCCGGTGTTCGGACCGGCGTTGCCATCGAAAACGGGCTTGTGGTCGCACGAGAAGGGCATGTGGGCGACGGTCCTGCCGTCCGAGAACGCCTGCGCGCTCGTCTCGCGTCCAACGAGCATGTCCTCGACGACGACGACGCTGCCCGCCGCGCCGAGCAAGCGATCCACCAGCATCTCGCGCAGCACGTCGATCGCCCGCGCGTGCGAGGCGGTGACGATCGCGCCCTTGCCGGCGGTCAGGCCGTCCGCCTTGACGACGACGTTGCCTGGTCGCGATTCGACGTAGCGCGCCGCTTCGCGGAAATCGTCGAACCGCGCGTTGCCACCGGTTGGGATGCCGTTGCGGCGCATCAGGTCCTTGGCGAACGACTTCGATGCCTCGATCTTCGCCGCCGCCTTCGACGGCCCGAACGCGGCGACACCGGCGGATGTGACGGCGTCGGCGAGCCCCAGGGCGAGCGGATCATCGGGGCCAATGACAACGAGTTCGACGTGGCGTTCGTGCGCCATGCCGACGACACGCTCACGGAATGCGGCGACCTCATCGGTCGGCGCATACGGCTTCGGAATCGACAGCGGGAGGCACTCGGCGATCTCGGCGAGACCCGGATTCCCGGGCGCCGCGTACAGCGTTCCAAGACCCGGCGACTGCCGAAGCTTCCACGCGATCGCGTGCTCGCGCGCTCCGCCGCCGATCAGCAGTACGTCCATCAGTCGCTTGTGTCCTCCTCGAGCTTGCGGAGCACGAGCATCAATCCGACGACGAGCCCGACAGGCACCAGCAGCTTTCGCGGACGCACACTCCACCATGGGTGCTTCGGTCGCCGGAGCACGTCGCGCGCCTCCTCGATCTGCCGCTCGACGCGCGCGCGCCCGTCGCCGTCGGATGAGCCGGATTTAGCCGTCATGCGTCTTCAGCCTCAGCGCCGGGTAGTTCACGGTTCGAAGTTCACGTTTCGGCGCACAATCTACGGTGCGGTTCTCCCATCAAAGCTTCGCGGTGAACTGCCAACGACGAACTACAAACGACGAACTACAAACTAACGCTATTCCCACTCGATCGTCCCCGGCGGCTTGGAGGTGATGTCGTACACCACGCGGTTGACGCCGGGCACTTCGTTGACGATCCGGCTACTGATTCGGGCGAGCACCTCGTACGGCAGGCGCGCCCAATCTGCCGTCATTGCGTCTTCGGCCTGGACGGCGCGGAGGGCGACGACGTGGCCGTAGGTGCGGAAGTCGCCCATCACGCCGACCGAGCGCGTGTCGGTGAGCACCGCGAACGATTGCCACAGATCCTGGTAGAGCTTCGCCTTCTTGATCTCCTGCATGACGATCCAGTCGGCCGCCTGCAGCACGGCAACGCGCTCGGGCGTCACCTCACCGATGATGCGGATCGAGAGCCCGGGACCCGGGAACGGCTGCCGGTAAACCATCTCGTCCGGCAGTCCCAACGCAAGGCCCACCTGCCGCACCTCGTCCTTGAAGAGAAAGCGCAGCGGCTCGATCAACTCGAACGTCATCTCCTTTGGCAGGCCGCCGACGTTGTGATGCGTCTTGATCTTCGCGGTCGTGCCGCTTCCCGTGGCGCTCTCGACGACGTCGGGGTACGTCGTGCCCTGCGTGATGAAATCGACCTCGCCGATCTTGTCCGCCTCTGCCTCGAAGACGCGAATGAACGTCTCGCCGACGATGCGGCGCTTCTGTTCGGGATCGATGATGCCCTTGAGTTGGGTCAGGAAACGCTCGGCGGCATCGACGTGGACGAGTTTCATCTCCATGTGACGGCCGAACGTATCGACGACGCGCTCTGGCTCCTCGCGGCGCATCAGGCCGTTGTCGACGAAGATGCACGTCAACTGGTCGCCGACTGCCTTATGCACCAGCGTCGCCGCGACCGCGGAATCGACGCCCCCCGAGAGCGCGCAGATCACGTTGCCGTCGCCGATCTGCTTGCGAATGCGATTGATCCCGTCAGCGATGAAGTTGCCGGCCGTCCAATCGCCCCGGCAGCCGCATACCTTATAGAGAAAGTTCTCGAGCACCTGCTTGCCGTGCGGCGTGTGCACGACCTCCGGGTGGAACTGAATGCCGATGATGCCGGCGCCGTTGCTCATCGCGGCGATCGGCGAGTTGTCGGAGTACGCGATTGACTCGAAGCCCGGCGCCAGCTGCGTGATCCGGTCGCCGTGGGACATCCAGACGGGCATTGACCGCGGCAATCCGGCGAAGATCGGCGACTCATTGTCGCCCTGCTGCAGCACGGCGTGCCCGTACTCGCGCTCGTCGGAGGGCGAGACCGTGCCGCCAAGCTGGAGCGTCAGCGCCTGCATGCCGTAGCAGATACCGAGCACCGGCAGGTTCTGTTCGAACACCCAGGCCGGAATCTGCGGCGCGCCCGGGTCGTAGACGCTCGCCGGCCCGCCCGAGAGGACGACGCCGCGTGGACGCAGCTTCTCGACCTGTGACCAGGGTGCGTCGTGCGGCACAAGTTCGCAGTACACGCGGCATTCGCGGATGCGCCGCGCAATGAGCATCGAGTACTGCGACCCGAAGTCGATGACGACGACCGCCTCCGGTTGCACCGGCACGAGCGGTGGTGCTTCCGACGGCCGTTCGCCGCCTTGCTCGCGGGCGATCTCGAGGTAGGCGGAAACTTCTGCATCGCCCGATGCCGTCACCCGGCGGGAGCCTTGCGTATCTACCATGACGTATCCTGTGCTAGAGCCGTTGCGGTGGTGGCATTCTAGCGATGGTGTCTCCGCCGGTCAAACTATTGCTCATCGACATAAGCACATGGACATCAAGCAGCAGTACCGGGATGCAATCGACGTGCTGCGGCGTGGCGGCATCGTTGCGTTGCCGACGGACACCGTCTTCGGGCTGTGCGCCCTCGCTGCCGATCGCGCCGCTGTCGAGCGCGTGTACGACGCCAAGGCGCGCGATCCGAAGCAGGCGATGCCCCTCTTCGTCGCCTCGATCGACCAGGCTGAGCTGATCGCCGAGATGACGCCCCCCGCGTTGCGTCTCGCTGGGCGATTCTGGCCCGGTGCGCTGACGATTGTCGCGCGGAAGAAGCGCGCGTACACGAGCCGCGCCCTTGCCGGTGGCGACACCATCGCACTCCGCGCTCCCGACGACCCTGCTATCCGCGAGATGGCTGCGCAGCTCGGCCCGCTCACCGGCACCAGCGCGAACATTGCCGGGCGAGAGGAGTGCCACACGGCGGCGGAGGTGCGCGACCAGCTCGGGGACGCAGTCGATCTGATCATCGATGCGCCTGTTCAGGCCACAGGACAGCCATCCACGATCGTCGACTGCACCGACGAGCGCAGCCTTCGTGTGCTGCGTGATGGAGCGATCAGTCGCGAAACCATCGCCTCCGCTCTGGCCGGCAGCGCGACGCTAAGCTAGGATCGAACATCAACCACGGAGGTGCGCTCTGCCGCAGATCACGCGACTCCAGCACGCCGCTGTGACGGTGCCAATCGCCGCGCTGGATGCTGTGCGTAGCTTCTACTCCGACATCCTGGGTCTGCGCGAGACGGAACGCCCGCCCGGCACTGCGCCCGAGGGCATCTGGTACACATTCGGCTCAACGGAGCTGCACGTGCAGGCGCGACACACCGTGCCCGAAGATCGCGGCGAGCATCATCCGGCGCTCGTGATCGACGATATCGCGGCGTGGAAACAGCGCATGAACGAGCACCACATCGATTGCAAGGACCTCCCGACGCTCTTCGGCCGTGAACGATTCTCTGTGCGCGACCCCGCAGGCAATCTCATCGAGCTGATGACCGAAGGCGACCGGTGACTCGGCGAATTCCGCTTCGGCTTCTTTGATGCCCATAAAGGAGCAACTCTCGGGCGGTGACCAGGCGCGTGTCGACGCACTCCTGATTCGCTATCGCGATTCCGTCGTCGCCGCGATGCGCACCGCGCTCGAGCGGCCCCGCGTCGAGCACGCCGCCCTCATGCGCTACCACCTCGGCTGGCAGGACGCCGCTGGCGAGGCGATCGATAGTCCTGGCGGCAAGATGCTGCGGCCAGCGCTGTGCCTGCTCTGCTGCGAGGCGGTCGGTGGCGATCCGGCGCGCGCGATGCCGGCGGCGGCGGCGCTCGAGCTCGTTCACAACTTCACCCTGATCCACGACGACATCGAGGACGCCAGCGACACCCGCCACGGTCGCGAAACGCTGTGGCGCGTCGCCGGTGTCGCGCAGGCGATCAACGCGGGTGACGGCATGTTCGTCATCGCTCAGCGCACGCTGCTCGATCTCGCGACGGTGGGCGTCAGCGATGATCGCGCGCTCGCGGCGGCGCGCCTCCTCAACGACGCCTGCGCGGAGCTCTGCGAGGGCCAGTACGCAGATATCGGTTTCGAGACGCGCGATATGGTGCACCACACCGAGTACGCGGCGATGGTTACCGGCAAGACCGCAGCGCTGCTCGGCGCGTCGGCCGCCATCGGCGCGATAGCGGGCGGCGCCGATGTTGCGACCGTGACCGCGCTGCTCGAATGCGGACGCAAGCTCGGCATGGCGTTTCAGATTCGAGACGACCTGCTCGGCATCTGGGGTATCGCTGCGGTAACGGGTAAGCCGGTCGCCGATGACATCCGATCCCGCAAGAAGACGTTCCCTGTCGTTTGCGCATTCTCACACGCGAACGAAGAGATCCGTGCCCGTTTGAAAGAGATCTACGGCCAGCCCGAGATGAGCGACCGTGACGTTGACGAGACGCGAGAGCTGCTCGAAGCAAGCAACGCGCGCGTCGTCGCCACGTCGGAGGCGCGGGGACTAGCAGACGAAGGCCTCGCTCTCCTGGCGCCGCTCATGCTCAAGGCGGAATGCCGACGTGACTTGGAGGCGCTGGCCGCGTTCTTCGTCGCCCGCACGTCGTGAGAAACATACACATCGAGCCGCAACAATCGGCGACCGGCATCGGAGCAGAGAGAGTAGTACCGTGAACAAGAAGACCGTGCGTGACATCGATCTTGCCGGCAAGCGGGTCTTGGTGCGCGTCGACTTCAACGTGCCGATCGAGAAGGACACGAAGCGCATTCTCGACGACACGCGGATCCGCGCTGCCCTGCCGACGATCAACTATCTCCGCGATCAAGGCGCGAAGACGATCCTCGTCTCGCACCTCGGGCGCCCCGACGGCAAGATCGTCGAGTCGGCGCGCATGGCGCCGGTGGCCGCGCGACTCTCGGAGCTGCTCGGCACGTCCGTGGCCGCGGCGACCGACGTCGTCGGGCCGTCGGCGACGAAGACCACGGGTGCGATGCAAGCCGGCGACGTGGTCATGCTCGAGAACGTGCGCTTCGAGCCGGGCGAGCAGAAGAACGACCCAGCGCTGGCGACACAACTCGCCTCGTTCGCCGACGTCTACGTCAACGACGCCTTCGGCACCGCGCACCGCGCGCACGCATCGACCGCCGGCGTTGCCTCGCACCTGCAGGCGGTGGCGGGGCTGTTGATGGAGAAGGAGATCGACTACCTCAGTCGCGTCGTGAGCGATCCGGAACCACCCGTTGCGGCGATCATCGGCGGCGCCAAGATCAGTTCGAAGATCGCGGTGCTGCAGCATCTGCTGTCGAAAGTCAACGTACTACTGATCGGTGGCGGCATGGCGAGCACGTTCCTCAAAGCGCAGGGCATCGACGTCGGCGCGTCGCTCGTCGAGGATGATCAGATGGACACCTGCCGCAACGTTCTCGCCGAGGCGGCGCGCCGAAACGTCGCGATCGGGTTGCCCAGCGACGCGGTGGTCGCCGATCGCTTCGCCGCCGATGCCGAGTCGCGTACCGTCGCTGTCGCCGACGTCCCGGATGGCTGGATGATCCTCGATGCCGGCCCGCGCACCATCGTCGATTACGAAGCTAAGCTCGCCGGCGTCAAGACGGTCGTGTGGAACGGGCCGCTCGGCGTCGCGGAGTGGCCGGCTTTCGCCGCAGGCTCGCACGCCGTCGCCCGCTTCCTCGCCGATCTCGATGCCACGGTCGTCATCGGCGGCGGCGAAACCGTGGCGATGGTCACGGAGCTCGGGATCGCCGATCGCTACGCACACGTCTCGACCGGCGGCGGCGCATCGCTCGAGTTTCTCGAGGGCCGCACGCTGCCCGGCGTCGCCGCGCTCGAGGATCGTGCCAGCTGATGCCGGCAACCGAGGCCATGAGGTCCTTCCGTTGGCGCTTCGTTT
>JBBSDV010000049.1:0-17132 GCA_038240335.1 Dehalococcoidia bacterium | reverse complement strand
GGTAGTCTGTCGTTCGTAGTTTGTCGTTCGTAGTTGGGGCTGTTGCGTTAGTTGCGAGACACGTTCGTCTCTAACAATTTGGTCGCCAGCGCCAAAACTAATCGATCTGGTCGCGTGTCCGGCGAACGAGCCGATCACGCGGCCTCTTAAGAACCGGCTCGCCGCAGTAAACATCGAATCGAAGGCGAGAAACGTCAGCCCAGGTGCCATCTCCAAATTGAGCCAAGGCCAGCGCGTTTACGTCGTCACATTCGGAAGTACGATCGTGCACGGCTCGACCGATGCGCGAGTTACCCGAAGGCCATGCACGATCCTTATGCGCGACGAGGCAGACATGGCGCAGGCGCAGCCGCGTTAGGTGCCCGCCGGTCAGAGCAGCAGCGCCTCCCGCGGCAAGAGCGCCAGCAAAAGCTCCGTCACAAGACGGCTGTTCGTCGATCGAGGATGCGCTGTTCGGGCAGCCACCGCTCCCGCAGCGCGCCAACGAGGAACATCGAGCCGGTGACGCAGACGACGTCGTGCTTCGTCGCTGCGGCGAGCGCGCGATCGAGAGCGCGCGCCGGGGACGGCTCGAACGCCACGTGCGCGTCGCCGAGCGCGGCGCGGAACAGCGCGAGCATGCGGTCGGGATCGCCCACCCTCTCGGCAAGCGGGGGTTGCGTGACGACTACCGAGTCGGCGATGGGCGCCAGCGCGCGCACCATGGCAACCTGATCCTTGTCGGCGAGGATGCCGCAGACCAGGTGCAGGCGTGCGCCGCCGGGGAGCCAGTGTGTGCGAAGCGCGCGCGTGAGATTGCGCGCCTCGACCGGGTTGTGGGCGCAGTCGAGCAAGACCACCGGTGAGGCTTGAACGAGTTCGAGTCGACCACTGATGCGCACCGCCGCGAGCCCCTCGCGAATATGAGTTTCGTTGAGCTCGCTGCCCGTTCGGCGAGCAAACGCGAGGACAGCACCGATCGCGAGCGTCGCGTTCGTCACCTGATGCGCGCCGGCGAGCGGCAGCCGCAGCGCCCGGAACGAACCGAACGGCGATGTGAAATCGAAGCTGCTGCCATCGCGATCGGCGGCTGTGATCCGTGACCTGAGGTCGCGGCCTGCACGCAGCAGACACGCGCCGGTCTCGCGAGCGCGTGCTTCGATGACGGGGAGCGCTTCTTCGCCGCCGGCGGCGGTAAGCACGATTTCGCCGCCGCGGATTAGCGCCGACTTCTCGCGCGCGATCGAGGCCAGTGACCAGCCGAGGCGCTCGCGGTGCTCGTACGCGATGTTCGTGAGCACGGTGACCGGCTTCTCGTCGAAGACATTCGTGCAGTCGGTGCGGCCACCGAGGCCGACCTCGACGACGGCGACGTCGCAGCGCTCGCGCGCGAGATGCGCCATGCCGGCGGCGAATGCGACCTCGACCAGGGCGGGCCGTCCGTAACCGACGCCGTCCAGCACGTCGAGATGCATCTTGCGAACGAGAGGATCGAGGCCGAGAACGAGTTCGGCGAATGCGTCCGGCGGGATCAGTACGCCGTCTACGGCGACGCGCTCGATGAAGGTCTGGAGGTGCGGTGAGGTGTAGAGTCCGGTGCGGAGGCCAGCCGCCTGGAGGATGGAAGCAGTGATCGTGGATGTGGAACCCTTGCCGGCGCTGCCGCCGGCGTGGATCACGGGGAATTTTGTATGTGGATCGCCGAGATAGGCGAGGACGGTGCGCACGCGGTGCTGCAGCGCGCGCTCGATCGGCACGATCGGCAGCTCGTGCCAGAGCCGTCGTTGCAGATAATCCACGGCCTCGTAATAGCGCTCGTAAGTCACGCTTGAGCGTAGCGGAGTTTGTCGTTTGTAGTTCGTCGTTTGTTGTTCTCTGCGTCGGTGAGCCAGAGGCGCACGTCGCTATGCTGCCGCCTGGTGGTCCGGCTCGGCGTCAAGCACGAGCGCTCGCAAGGCGTCGACGACGCGCGGCTCGAAGTCACCGCCCTTGCCGCGCTCGAGTTCGGCGAGCGCGTCCGAGACCGGCCACGCGTCCTTGTAGGCGCGGGCACGCGTAAGGGCATCGAACACGTCGGCGGCGGCGATGATTCGCGCTGCGGGCGTAGTCGCCTCGCCGCGCGCACCCGACGGATAGCCACCACCGGCCCAGCGCTCGTGGTGCTCGCCCACCGCGCGCGCCGCCGTCGCGAGCTCCGGCACGCGAGCAATCATCTTCGCGCCCTCGAGCGCGTGACCACGCACGATCCGCCATTCGTCGGCGTCGAGTTTGCCCGGCTTGTCGAGGATAGCGCGCGGCACGAAGAGCTTGCCGACGTCGTGCAGCTGGCTCGCGAGCATGACCTCCCGCACTGCGGCGGCGTCGAAGCCGAGGCGCACGGCGATCCGCGTCGAGAGATCGGCGACGCGATCGACGTGGCCGAGCAAGGGGCCATCATATGCGCCGATGCGCTCCACGAGCATCACCATCTCGCGCGGATAGCCGCGGCGCATCTCGGCAAGCGCGCCGGGGAGGAACAGCCCGAACACCATCGTCCGCAAGCCGGGACGGGCGCGTTGCTCGATGATAAATCCGCTGACCGGGAGCGCCGCGCTCGCCAGCAACATCAATTCGAGCTGCCACGGGCGTACGCCGGGCGCACCACCGGCGGCAAGCGCGATCACGGCCGGGGCGAACAGAAACGAACCGGCGAACATCGACAGCTGCGACGGCAAGCGCAAGAATCGCCAGACCGCGACGAATCGCAATGCCGCGACGACGTAGCCGAGTGCCGCGACACCCGCGAGCAGCCGGAGGACCGTCGCGTTCGGCACGACAGCGGGGAATGCGACAACGGTGAGACTACCGGCGACCGCGATCGCGACGCCGGCGAGCATGACAAGACGCACGCGCGAAGGACGACCGCTGCGTGCCGGCCACCAGGGTTGGACGCAGAGAGAAGAACCAAAAGCCTCCGAGCAGCATCCCGACGAGTGGGAGGGCGCCCGCCTGCCCCGGAGCAAGGCCGAGACCGCCGTCGGCAAAGGCGAACCGCGACACGCCGCCGATTGCCATCGAGACGCAGCCGAGTGCGAGCAGACTCGGCGCCCACTCGCGCGACCGCCAGGCGATCACCGCGACCGTCGCCCCGAACACCGATGCCGCCACGGCGACGCCGAGCATGATCGGCAGCAGGTACGCCGTGTCGGCCGCCGCGCCTCGCTGCGGCGCTGCAAGGGCGACCGCCTCGCAGGCCACGCCGGCGGCGAGCCAAAAGGCGACGAGGCGGGCCTTGTATATGTCCATCGCGGAGGAATCGACATCTCAGCGCCGCCCCGATAGCTCGTCGGTGCATCTATTTCGGCCGCCGCGGCAAATGTAAGAACTCTGTTCTCGCAGCCTCCACTCCGTCTCCTTCCATTTCCATTTTCGCCGACCAACGACACATTCTCGCCAAGCATTTGCCCCTAAACGAAGCGGGGCGTACATTGCCGATCGCTGTCCGGGCGTGTCCGGCGGCACCGAAATCAAAGCTGCGAGCGCCTTCGGCCGCGGGCCGGCGCCGTCATGCGGAGCGACGAGCACCGAAGGAGAATCACTGTGGGTAACCGACTCGAAGGCAAGGTCGCGATCGTCACCGGCGGCGGGCGCGGCATCGGCCGGGGGGAATGTCTCGCGCTGGCGGCGGAGGGGACGAAGGTCGTCGTCAACGACTTCGGCGGCAGCGCGGCGGGGACGGGTGGCGAAGCGGGCCCGGCCGATGAGGTCGTCAACGAGATCAAGAAGATGGGCAGCGACGCGGTCGCGAACTACGACAACGTCGCCGATTTCGAAGCCGGAAACCGGATGGTGCAGCAGGCGCTCGACTCTTTTGGCCGCCTCGATATCCTCGTCAACAACGCCGGCATTCTGCGCGACAAGATGCTCTTCAATATGGCCGAGGAGGAGTGGGACATCGTCGTCGCGGTTCACCTGAAGGGTCACTTCAACCTGAGCAAGCACGCCGCCGTCGTCTTCCGTCAGCAGCGGAGCGGCGTCTTCGTCCACACCGGCTCCGAGTCCGGCCTCGGCAACCGGGGTCAGGGCAACTACGCGGCGGCGAAGGAGGGGATCGTCGGCCTCTCTCGGTCGCTGGCGCGGGAGATGGGGAACTACGGCGTGCGCTCGAATGCGATCCGGCCGCGCGCTGGCACGCGGCTGGTGATCAGCGACGAGATGAAGGCGGCGGCATCGCGCGGCGGTGCGGCCGGGATGGGGATGGCGGGCCTCGAGGCGTTCGAGAAGGCCAACCCGGCCGAGGGTGTCGCACCGTTCGTCGTCTGGCTCTGCACCGACGCCGCAGAGAACGTCAACGGTCGCGACTTCCTCGTCAGCGGCTCGATGATCGGCCTCTACAGCCTGCCGGAGATCGTCGCGAAGGTCGACAACACGAGCGGCGAGATCTGGACGCTCGACGACCTCGACAAGATGATCCCGGAGAAGGTGACGTCGGGCCTGAAGAACAACTGGCCGCGCAAGGACGACAAGCCGAAGGAGTAGCGCTTCGCGACCGGGCGGTGGGAGGTGCGACGCGGGGGGCGGTAACGCAGCTGCGCTTCCCGCGCCGTGGGCCTTCGGCAACGTCGAGGAAACCTGGTTTTGAGAGCACTGCGGTTGCGGCCTGACGGCGCAACGGCTATGCTTGCGGACGTTATGGATGTTAGCAATCTCACTGAACTGAACGAAAATGGGGCGATCGAAGACTTCGGCGCCGGAGACACCGTGCGCGTCAGCGCGAAGGTCGTCGAGGGCGAGCGGGAGCGAATCCAGGAGTTCGAAGGCGTCGTTATTCGTCGCAACGCGGGGGGCGCGGGAGCGAACTTCACCGTGCGACGCATCGCGCACGGCGTTGGCGTCGAGCGTACCTTCAACATTCATTCTCCCCGTCTCGAGAAGGTGAAGGTGGTGCGATCGGGGCGAGTACGGCGCGCACGGCTGTACTACCTGCGCGGCCTCACCGGCAAAGCGGCCCGGATCAAGGAAAAGGCGCGCACGTAGGGAACTCCGGTCGGCATGTATCATCGCGGGGAAGGCTTGGGCCTTCCTCGTTTTGCGTCTCGGGGCTCTCGCATCGGTGTCCGGATTGTGGCCTGCTCTGATGGCGTCGCCATTTCGGCGCTCCGCGGGACGGGGCTGAAGACCTGTCCTTACGATCACCAAGCAGTCAGGTTCATAACGAGCGTCATCCAGCATCGTGCGCTCGATGCCCGTGTCGGAAACCGAAACGATCGCGCTAGTGCTGGAGCATCGATGCTTGATCAGGTGTCTCAGGAGCACACTGCGCCGGCTGTGGCGGCGCGTCTGTATGCCGAGGTGGCGGTCAACTCGACGTTTCCACATCGTCAGACGTTTAGCTACATCGTGCCGGAGGACGTCGATGTCGCCGTAGGAAGCGCAGTATACGTGCCGTTCGGCAAGCTGACGCTTCAGGGCGTCGTCGTCGAGGTGCATTCGACGCCGGTGTTCGCCGAGCCGGAGAAGATTCGTGCGATCCGCTCCCTCATCGGCGAGCGGCCACTGCTCGATGTCGATCGCGTCGCGCTCGCGCAGTGGGTCGCGCGCGAGTACGTGGCACCGGTGTTCGATGCGGTGGCATTGATGCTGCCTCCCGGCTTCGAACGCGCGCCGGTGACGACGCTCCACCCCCTCGTCGACGCGGCCGAACTCGACGGACTCACATTGCCCAGCCGCCAGCGAGAGGTACTCGATGCGCTGCTTGCGGCTGGCACCGACAGCTCGCTCGAGGCGCTGCGCGCGCGGCTGCGCTTCGAGCGACCGGAGGCTGTGCTGGCACAGCTGGAGCGGGCGGGGTTGCTGTCGCGGCAGTACAGCCTCGCGCGGCCGCGGATCGCCGCCAAGACAGTCGAGATGGTATCGCCGGCTCTGTCGATCGACGACGCGTTGGGCCGCATAGCAGATCTGGAGCCTCCAAAAGCATCGCGGCGCGGGGCCGTGCTCGAGCGCTTGATCGCGAAGCAACGGATGCCGGTCGATGAGGCAGCTCGCCTCGCCGGCAGCCGCGCCAACCTGGAACGCCTCGTACGCGCGGCGGTCGTGCGCTACGACCGCAACGGCGACAACATCGCACTCGCGATGTCGGTCGACGAGGCGCAATCGGAGCTGCGCACGCTCACGCGCACGCGACGGGCCACACTTGCGGAAGCGATCGTGCGCGCGCTCGACCGGGATGGCGAGCGCGCGATCGGCGAGCTTCGTTCCGCGTACGGGCCGCACGCCGCGGCGGCCACGCGGTGGCTGGCAAGCAACTGCGCCGTGCATATCGAAGCGCGCGCGGTTGAGCGAGACCCGCTGGCAGATATGCGCGTCGAACGGCGGCCAGCTACGCCGTTGCTGTCGGCACAGGCGGCGGCGGCGACTGCGATCACGCGTGCGCTCGACCAGCAGCGTGGCGGAACGTTCCTCCTCCACGGCGTTACGGGCAGTGGCAAGACCGAGGTGTATCTGCGGGCGCTGGAACGCTGCGTCGAGCTCGGTCGGCGCGCCATTGTCATGGTGCCGGAGATCGCATTGACGCCGCAGACCGTGCGCCGGTTTCGCGAGCGGTTCGGGCGCGTGGCGGTGCTGCACAGCGGCCTCAGCGATGGCGAACGCTTCGATCAGTGGCACGGGATCGCTGACGGTCGGTACGACGTGGTGATCGGCTCGCGGTCGGCGGTGTTCGCGCCGCAGCCGGATCTCGGGTTGATCGTCCTCGACGAAGAGCACGAGTGGACGTACAAGCAAAACGATCCGCAGCCACGCTATCACGCGCGCGACGTCGCGATCGAGCTCGCGCGCTTGAAGCGCGCGGTCGTCGTACTCGGGAGTGCGACGCCGGATATCGTCACATACGAGCGCGCGGAGCGAGGTGTGTACACGATGCTGGGGCTTCCGGAACGCATCCGGCCGGTCGTCGTCGAGGGCAGCCTGCGGTACGAATCGTCGCTCGCTATGCCGCGCGTCGACGTCGTCGATTTGCGGGCCGAACTGCGCGACGGCAATCGCGGGATGTTCAGCAGAGAACTGACGACGGCGATCGGGGCGGCGCTGCGGGCGGACGAGCAGGTGATCCTGTTTCTGAATCGCCGCGGGCTGGCGGGGCACGTACAGTGCCGCGACTGCGGCCATGTGCCGCAGTGCAGCAGCTGCAGCGTCGCGCTGACGTTCCACAAGCAGTACGACCGGCTCGTTTGTCACCAGTGCAACCGCCAATCGAAGCTTGCCGCGACGTGCCGGGAGTGCGGCTCGCCACGGGTGCGGCTGCTCGGCGTCGGCATCGAGCAGGTGGAGACGGAGGCGAAGCGCGCGTTCCCGCACGCCCGGCTGCTGCGCTGGGATCGCGACGCGACACGCACGAAAGGCGCGCACGATCGGATTCTCGGGGCGTTTCTCGCTCGCGAAGCGGATATTTTGATTGGGACGCAAATGCTCGCGAAGGGGCTCGACATGCCCGGCGTGACGCTTGTGGGGATTGTGAACGCGGATGTGGCGCTGCACCTCCCGGACTTTCGCTCGCCGGAGCGGACGTTCCAGCTGTTGACGCAGGTGGCGGGGCGAGCGGGACGAGGCGAGCGGCCGGGCCGCGTGATCATCCAGAGCTACACCCCCGATCATCCGGCGATCGCCGCCGCGGCGCGCTACGACTATGACGGCTTCGCGGCGACGGAACTTGCGGCGCGGCGGACGCTGGGCTACCCGCCCTACGGGCGGCTGACGCGGCTGATCCTTGCGCACTCGAACCCGCGGCAGGCGCGCGAGGAAGCGGGACACCTCGCGCGGGCGCTCGTGCAGCGACGGGCGGTACTGGGCTCGGACACGATGGTTGTCGGGCCGTCGGAGGCATATGTGCCGCGCGTGCGCGGCCGCTGGCGGTGGCAGATCGTCCTTCGTGGCAGCGATCCGTCGGCGTTGATTCGAGACTTCGTGTTGCCGGCGAACTGGTCGCTCGATGTCGATCCAGCTTCGTTGCTGTAACACGTCTGCATTCAGCGGCATCATCGTTATGTAATCGTTTAGCACTTTTGGGTGTTTTTGGCGTGCGGTTCGGGTTGCGGCGGACGAAGGTGTGCGGGCCGGTTGAATGATTGTCGCAGGATACGTCTGGATCTCGGAGGATGTCGGTCATAGTCATTGTTGTCGGGTCGCGCGAGATTCTTCGCTGGTGCTCGGATCACAGACGGGGCTTGATCGAGGCGCTTCGCGCACGGGCATTATCGAGCGATCGGGCAAGATTCTTCGCTGGCGCTCTGAATGACAGCACCGGGCATGATCGCCGCTTCGCGCAGCGGCGTTGTCGAGCCTTGCGCTCAAGACTCTTCGCTGGCGCTCGGAATGACAGGACCGGGCATGATCGCGGTTCGCGTAGTGGCGCTGTCGAGTGGATCGGGCGAGATTCTTCGCTGGCGCTCTGAATGACAGCACGGGCATGGTCGCCGCTTCGGCTCGTAGCATTGGCGAGCGTTGCGGGCAAGATTCCTTGCTGGCGCTCTAAATGACAAATCGAGATGCCGGACGTTCAGGCTTGGAGCGCGGCGAGTAGGTCGTTGAGATCGGGTGGGAGGGGGGCTTCGAATTCGACGGAGGCGCCGGTGGTTGGGTGGGCGAATGCGATCTTGTGGGCGTGGAGGAAGTGGCGGTCGAGGTCGGCGGACGGCTTGCCATAGACGCGGTCGCCGATGATGGGATGGCCGATCGCGGCGAGATGCACGCGGATCTGGTGCGTGCGCCCGGTCTTCGGGCGGGCCTGAACGAGCGAGGCGCCGAGGAAGCGCTCGATGACGGCATATGCGGTCACGGATTCGCGGCCGTCGGAGACGATCGCCATCCGCTTGCGATTACGGGGGTCGCGGGCGATCGGCGCGTCGATCACGCCCTCGGTCGGCTTCGGAGTACCGCTGACAAGCGCGAGGTATGTTTTCTCGACGCGGCGCTCCTTAAGCTGGCGAGCGAGCGAGTTGTGCGCCGCGTCGTGCTTGGCGACGAGGATCACGCCCGACGTATCGCGGTCGAGACGATGGACGATGCCGGGCCGGAGGACGCCGCCGATGCCCGACAGGTCGGTGCAGTGCGCGAGGATCGCGTTGACGAGCGTGCCCGATTCATGGCCGGGCGAGGGATGTGCGGTCATGCCCGCGGGCTTGTTGACGACGATCAGGTCGGCATCTTCGTAGAGGATATCGAGCGTGATGTCCTGCGGGATCGCGGTTGCCGCGGTCGGTTCGGGGACGTCGACGCTGACGTGCTGGCCGGCTTCGAGGCGGGATGACGCCTTCGCGTGTACGCCGTCGACGAGCACTGCGCCCTCGGCGATCAGGCGCTGGACGCGAGAGCGCGTGATGTCGGGAAGGGCGCGAGCGACGAAGACATCGAGCCGCTCGCCCGCGCGATCGACGAGCAAGTCAGTCTTCGTGTGCAGGATGGCTCTCCGGTTCGAAGGGGCGACGATCGCTCTTCGCCGATGACGGCGCGGAGCCTGCGTTGGTGTCGCCGTCAGCATGATCGCCGCGATCGGCGTCCTGCATCGCGAAGAACAACAGAACCGCGACGATGCTGACGCTGATGCTGGCATCGGCGATGTTGAAGGTCGGGAAGCCGCCGACATCGATGAAATCGGTGACCTCGCCAACACGTATGCGGTCGATGAGGTTACCCATCGCGCCGCCGAGTTGCATGCCGAGGGCGATGCGGATGAGGCCGTGATCCATCGGCGGGTAGACGTAGTAGAGGACGATAGCACCGAGCCCGAAGAGGCTCGTGATGATCAGAAAGGGCGTCTGGCCCTGAAGGATGCCGAACGCGGCGCCGCTATTGACGACGTGGATGATCCGGATGAAGCCGATGCTGTGGTTCCAGACCTCGTAGAGCCGCAGGTTGTCGCGGACGAGGTATTTGGTGTACTGATCGAGGCCGATGACGATGGCGGCGATGAGGAAGAACAGGAGATCGCGGCGCCAGCGGCCGGCGATGCGCTGGGCGAGTGAAGGATGGAGCGCCGGCAGGGCCTCGGAGGTGTTCACGATATGCAGGATAACAGTACCGTGGATTGGGGGCGGGAGGCTGGAGGCTGGAGGCTGGAGGCTGGAGGCCTGGGATGGTCGTCGACGGAGCGGATTGAGAACGTACCCAGCGAGGTAGCGCGAAATCATCGTCGCATCGCGGCACACATCATATACTCGGGAGGAGCGTTACTGGTGGAGGATCAGTGAGTCGTGTCGTTGCCATGGTCGCCGTGATTGCGCTTTCGGTCGCCATCCTGGGATGCGGTGGTGGCGGCAATGGGCCGAGTGCGAGCGAAGGCGCGAGCGATGCCGCGCGCCGTCAGACTCGGTTCCTTAACGATGGCGCGTTCGGGAAGCAGTGGGACGAACTGCATCCGGCGCAACAGGCGAACGTCGATAAGCTGCGTTATGTGAACTGTGCCGAGGCACTCCCCCACAGCGCGGGAACGGTGGTCCTGCTCAACGTGCGCGACGAGCCGATCACGATCGACGACGTGCCGGCAACACAGGCGACGGTGGTGGTGCTGAAGACGGCTGACAGCAGGGTGACGACAACAGCGCGCGAGGTGCGGGTCGACGATCGCTGGCGGTGGGTACTGGCGAATGACGCGTACCGGGCGCTAAAGGCGGGCCGGTGCCCTGCATAGCATCGGGCTGTGGTTGGTGGCGGCGAAACCGCGGCCACGTCAACTAGCCGTCGTGCTGTCGAGGTGCTGGCCGGGGCGTGGGGCCTCACTGTAAATGTTACGCTAGGTCTGTAGAATGGCGATTACGCCGATTACCGAGGAGCAGCGTTCATGGTGCAGCAGAAGCAGAAGGAAAGCGTCGTCACGTCCGAGCGCTATGCGCAGGGTCAGACGTATGCGGAATACGTACGTTCGATCGAGCGGAACGGGCAGCGTTTCCAGGAGAACTACGACGGTACGACGATCGCGCCCCAGGACGCGGCGGCGCTGAAGGAGTTGATGGCGAAGCCACACGGGCCGGCGAAGATGCTGATAATCGGGGAGGACTGGTGCCCTGATGTGTTCCGCGGCATGCCGGTATTTCAGCGCGTCGCGGAAGCGACGGGGATGGAGATCCGCATCTTCAAGCGCGACGAGAACAAGGACATCATCGCCGAATTCCTGAAGGACGGCGAGCACGAGTCGATTCCGGTTGCGGTGTTTTACACGAAGGACATGGAGTACCTCGGGCATTTCATCGAGCGGCCGGATCTGGCCTATCGCGAAATGCGAGAGACGCTGGGTCCGATGTACGCCCGCATGCGCAAGCCGGATATGACCGCCGACGAGAAGGAAGCGGCGAAGCGGGAGAATATCGCGTTCCAGAACGGGCCGATGTGGGCGAACTGGCGCGACGAGACCGTGCGCGAAGTGATCCGCATGCTGAAGGCAGCCGTCAAGTAACCCGACGCACCGGCCCTCGACCTCGGTCGTCGGCGAGATGAGGATGCGAGTTCACACTCACAGTTCACATACCGCAGCGCTGCCCCGACTGGGTCGCGCATGTCACGCGGAGGCGGTGGTTTGCAATGCTCGGCTCGGGCATGGGTTGCGTATGATGCTTGGGTGACCATCTCCGACATTCAACGCGTTGCATCCGACGGTCCAGACCGTGGGTAGCTCGATCAAGCTCGGCCGTGTGTTCGGCATCGAGATCGGCATTCACTGGAGCTGGATCTTCATCTTCCTCGTCGTCACGTGGTCATTCGCGACGGGAGTGTTCGACGAGTTCTATCCCGACTGGTCCGCGGCGCAGCGGTGGATTGGCGGCGGCGCGATCGCGCTCATCTTCTTCCTCTCGGTCTTAGCGCACGAGTTGTCGCACGCGATCATATCGAACCGCAACGGGCTGCCCGTGAGGAGCATCACGCTTTTCGTCTTCGGCGGCGTAGCGAATCTGTCGCGTGAGCCGGATAGCGCGGGCCTCGAGTTCCGGATCGCGATCGTCGGGCCGCTGACGAGCCTCGGTCTTGCCGCGTTCTTCGCGGCGCTGTGGCTGATCTTCCGGAACGTCAGTGAGGGATTCGGTGGCATCTGCGCGAATCTGGCGCTGATCAACGCATCGCTCGCGTTGTTCAACATGCTGCCGGGCTTTCCGCTCGACGGCGGCCGCGTGTTCCGCTCGGCAGTGTGGGCGCGCAATCACAACCGGTTGCGGGCGACGCGAATTGCGGCAACGGCGGGCGAATGGATCGCCTACGGCGTGATGGCGCTCGGCATCGGCTATACCTTCTTCGGCGGGTACTTCAGCGGCATCTGGCTTCTGCTGATTGGCTTCTTTCTGCGGAACGCATCGCACGCCAGCTACGACCAACTGGTAATCGAGACCACGCTGAACGGCATCTACGTGCGCGATGTAATGCAGCGCGACGTCGATACGATCGCTCCGGACGTCACGATCGAACAACTGGTGCACGACTACGTGCTGAAGCGCAACCGGCGCTGCTTCGCGATTGTCGCAGCGGGTGAGTTCGCCGGCCTAATCACCCTCGCGGACATTCGCCACCTGCCGCGCGAGGAGTGGCCTTCGCTCAGCGTGTATCGGGCGATGACACCCGTGACGAAGCTGCACACGGTGACGCCGTCGGAGAATCTGACGCAGGTGCTGCAGCTGATGGCGCAGCACGACGTGAACCAACTGCCCGTCGTCGAGCACCGGGAGCTCGTGGGGCTGCTGACGCGGTCGGATGTCATGCGGTTTATCGAGGTGCGGCGGGATCTCGATGATCATCCGGGGCGCCTCTCGACGGGCAATCGAGACGGCGCGCCTTCGCCATCGGGGGACGCTTCTGCGCGGGAGGGCGTGCCGCGGGCGTAGCGGGCGGGCGCGTCGGTCGACTCCTGACGGGTCACCGCCAGGGCGCGCCGGTCGCGAACTGCGATGTTGGGCCGGCGCGATTCTTCGGTTCTTGGGGTGATGCGCATCCGCTACCAGCGGTCGTAGCACTGCGTAGGTTTGTCGGCGGGCAAGCAAGATGCTGCGCTGCGGCTCTGCATCACGATAACCGGGCGTTTCGGCGTGACCGGCACCGGCCTTCCTCCCACCCGCATTCGGCACTTGCCTAGCCCCAGGGGGTTTTGATGCCAGCGGCCTGGTAGGCCTCCAAGAGGCGGGCGCGGAGCACGCCAGCGATCTCCCATTGCTTGCCGGGGGCGACGGTGCCATTGACCTGCACGGCGACGCCGTTGACATCGACGCTGTCGACGCGCAGGTACTGCGGCGGGGAAAGAATCATGTTGCCGTACTCGCGATCGACGGCGAGTGTGCGGCCGACTTCGTTGGACACGGCGCGCACCTTCGCGAGATCACTTGATGGCGCTACAGGCAGGGTGACGCGGACCTTCGAGTAATCGCGCGTGTAGTTGGCGGCGACGATCACCGTGCCGTTGGGAACCGTATAGAGGACGCCGTCGACGTCGCGCACGAGCGTCCGGCGCAGACTGATGTCTTCGACCGTGCCGCTAACGCCGGCGATCGTGACGACGTCGCCCTTGTCATACTGATCCTCGCTGAGGATGAACATGCCGTTGAGGGCGTCGCGGACGATCGACTGAGCGCCGAGACCGAGGGCAATGCCAGTAATGCTGACGCCGGCGAGCACGGCGCGAATATCGAACCCGAACTCGGGCAGGATGGTGAAGAGGGCGAAAGCGACGAGCACGAACTCGGCGGTGCGAACGATGGCGGCGCTGAGCGTGTCGATGCGGCGGCCCACGGCGCCCGCGGGACGCGCTGCCATCTGGCGGGCGACGGCTGGACGAAGCGCGCGCGGCACGAGAATGCGGATGAGGGCGACTGCGGCGACCGTCAGCACCAGCGTCCCGAGCACGGCGGCACCGTGATCGCCGAACCAAGCGCGGGCGTCCTGCCGCGTGATCTCGAGGAGGAGCGACGTGATCAACCTGGCATCAGTGTGGCGGAACACGGCGACAGGCGGAAGCGCAGGCACGCGGCGGGCCGGCCGAACCAAGGCAACGCTCGGAAGCTTCTGCGTCGGGGCGCCGCCGAAAGGACGTTCTCAATCGGAGGTTGCGGAATGGGGTACAGGCGCGCGATCATGGCGGGATGAGCGCGATCGTGGTGTCGGTCAACAGCAAGGAGACGCCGGGCGTGGGCAAAGTGCCGCGCGAGGCAGTGACGCTCCGTGCCGGGCACGGGGTTGAGGGCGATTATCACGCTGGCGAATTCGTGCGACATCGTTCACGCGCGGCCAAGACACCGCTGCTGCCGAACCGGCGGCAGATTCACTTGATGCATAGCGAGTTGTTCGATGAACTTGCGCCGCTTGGCATCAACGTCCAGCCGGGGCAGATGGGCGAGAACATCACGACCCGGGGGCTCGCGATCCTCGATCTTGCGCCGGGAGCACGGCTGCGGCTGGGCGACGAGGCGGTGATCGAGATCACGGGCCTGCGCAACCCCTGCAACCAGCTCGAGGGCGTCGATGAGAAGCTGCTCTCGAAGGTGGCGATCAAGGCGGAGGACGGCAACATCATCCGGAAGGCCGGCATCATGGGAATCGTGATCACGGGCGGCGTCGTTCGCGCGGGCGATCCGATCAACGTCGAACTGCCGGCCGGTGTCGACGCGACGGTGCGGCTGCAGCCGATCTAGTCACGACGTGCACGCACACGGCGGGCAGTGCTTTTGCCGCCGCCGACGCGTGATCGTTCGCGTGTTTCACGGCACACGGGGGCGTTCTCGCTCCGGTGATCATGCTCCGGTACGCTTGCATGGCGTGCGCGGCCGTTGCCGCGCGGTAACCATGACTTCAACTAGCAGGAGAGACGCCTTGAGCAAGCTTGCGGACAAGATTCGGGCCGTCACACGCGTTGCGGCTCAGCCGATTGGTTTTGGCACGTCGCGGTCGTCGAGCAGCGCGACGATGGTGCTGGCGGGCATGGCGGCCGACGCTACTTCCGCCGCCGATCTGGTGAGCCGGGGCGCGGACGTCGTCGTGCTCGGCACGCGGGACGCGCCGGCGGCCGCGGACGGCGCGGGGCAGGCAGGCGGCGTGCCCTTCGGAGGGTGGATCGCCGGGAACGAGGACAACGAGGCCAAAGCGTACCGCGAGGCCGGATTCGATTTCGTCGTGTTCGACCCCGAGAGCGCCTCGGCGACCGCGTTGCTCGACGAGGAGGTGGGATACGTCGTTAGCTTGACCTCGGACCTGAGCGACAGCGATCTGCGGACGATCGAGGCGTTCCAATTGGATGCGGTGTCGATTGGCGCGGTGGGGGCGAAGCTCACGGTGCGGCGGCAGATCGATTTGCGGCGCGTGTTCTCGCTGACGCGAAAGCCGCTGATGGCCACGATCGATGCGGCGACCACGGTGACTGAGCTGCAAGCGCTACGCGACGCGAACGTGATCGTCGTGGCATGCGAGGGCGCGGCGAACGTCGAGCGGCTGCGCAAGGCGATTGATGCACTGCCGGCTCGGGCGCATCGCAAGGACGGCGACGACCGGCCGACGCCGCTCGTGCCGCGTGCGAGCGCGCCGAATGAAGATGACGACGACGAGCACGAGCACGATCACGAATAGGACTGCCGGCGGGCTTGATTAGATCGAGTGGTCTCCACTTTTCGTATTCAGCCCTAACATCGAGCGCCTCGCCCGTGTGCTCCGAGTGATCTAGCCTGAATTGGCGGATGTATTGGTACACGGAGACGCGCTACATGACGACGGCTGAGACGGAACGCGGCGTCGAGACGACAACCTATGGCGGCTTCGCTGATCTCCTGAAGCCGGACCCGAAATGGGTGATCGGTGGCTTCCCGGGATGGGAGTTCCGGGAGCCGAACGCGGTTGTCGTCGTCCAGAACGGCCGCATGCGGGTCGGTGTGATGCCGCTTACGCGGGGACACAACGGCGTGCAGTTCTTCGACAATGCCAAGCACATGTACTACTCGACGGAAGCGTTCGAGGTGCCACCGGGCGGCGAGATTTCGGTCGAGCTCGATATCCGGGCACAGAAGACAAACGGCATCGACGACGATTTTTACGACGGCTTCGTCTCGGTGAACCTCCTCGACTTCAAGACTGGAATGGCGATCGACTTTTTCGTTTCGAACGAGTGCTTCGCCACGGTGTATGCTCGCCTGCCCTTTCCGGGCGCTGCAGCGCCGGAGGATGCGATGAAATACTTCGGGCTGTTCAAGGAGCAGCCTCTCCCGAAGGGTCCTCGGCAGACGCACCGATACAAGATCGCGTACGACCAGGGCGCGAACGAACTGAAGTTTTATGTCGAGGACGAACTGGTCAACTGCGAGGTGAACGTGCCGCGCCTGGATTCATTCATCGCGGCGCTTGGCATCATGACGGAGAAGGACATCGAGGACGGCGCAAGTGTGTCGTGTCACGGTCAGGGTATGACGGCCGAGTGGAGTCCGCTGACGATCAGCCGCCGATTCGCGCCAGCGTAGCTCGCTGCTCCGATTCAATCTCTTCTCGAGCTAGCACGCGTTCGGCCTCGCGTCACGGAGACCCGCTTTGGCGCTTCTCGTTGGCGGCGACCGAACGTCCGATGACTCTATATGTGAGTAGTGCGCGGAACTGCGTTGCCGTCGGCATCGAACTGTCCGATCGTAACGGCGTCCTTCTCGCGCATGATTTTCTCGGCACGCTGGATGTCGTTCTCGTTATCGGAGTGTACGGCGACCAGGATTTGCCCGTCGACGTCGCCGCCGTCGGACGCGTATGTCAGCTCCCACGCGTCGCCCTGACTGATGCCGGAGAACCCGCCCCATAAGCTGCCGACGATCGCGCCGAACAGCGCCCATGCCAGGGTTTGGACGAGGAAGTTGTCGACGGCGGGCGCGAAGTTTACGCCGAGCGCTCCGAGCACGAGGCCGAGCGCGGCGCCGACGATCGCGCCGGCGGCACCCCAGAAGAGCGCGCGGCCGATCAGGCGTTGCGCGACGGGGGCATCGCGATCCGTGGTGTTCTTCCGCTGATTCGCCTGCTGTTCGGCCTGGCGCGCGCCCTCGCCGAGAAGCGAGATCTTTCCCGCCTCGACGCCACCGAACTGGAGGGCGTCGATGGCGCGACGGGCGCGGCTCATATCGGGATACGTGGCGACGACGTTGAACGGAGCGAGGCTGTTACTCGCCATGCTGCACCTCCGAGCGGCG
>JBBSDV010000048.1:0-17264 GCA_038240335.1 Dehalococcoidia bacterium | reverse complement strand
CTTGCCCTGGAACCGAAACTCGGCCAGCGATCGGATCCGCTCGTTGGCGGTCCCGCGGTTGATGCCGAGGGCGCGCGCCAGTCCCGCCTGTGACGGATAGCAGCGCCCGTGCTTGTCCATGAACGTCGCGAGCGTGCAGAGCGTCTTCCAGTCGCGATCGGACATCGCGGCCAGGAGGCCGCTGGTGCGGGCAGCGACGTAGAGCTTCACGAAGATGCGGTCTTCCCACTTCTTGGAGAAGACGTCGAGTTCCTTCTGTATTTCAATGGCAACTAATTTCCTCTCTGGGCCGGTAACGGCGGCAGAGGCAGCGTCAGGCATAGTGGGCCGATTATAGACCAGATGTTCTAGTTTGTGAAGATAGCTGTTTAGGCTCAGATCGCGCTGAGCAACATCCGCGCGAGGTCGTCAAGACGGACCTTGAATCCCCCTTCGAGCATCCCGATGAGGAGTACCAGGAACGCGAGCGCGACGATGGCGCCGACGAGCGCGAGCAACCCCGGGCTGACCAACGGTCTATTGCGGAACGTGTGGGCGGGTGGATCTACGAAGTGTGGTCCGCTCACACCTGGCCCGTCAGCAGCCGGATGATGTGCGTCACGATCTGGCCGACCGTGAAGTGGAACTGCAACTCCAGCAACCCGATCAGCAGCGTGTAGATGATCAGCGCGACGAGCGAGCCCATCAGCGCCCCCATCCGATCAGCATCGCGAGAAAGATCAGCGCCGCGATGGCGCCAACGATGGCAGCGACTCCGGGGTTGATGGCGTTGAGCAGCAGCGCAGCAAGCGCCAGGAGAAACGAGAGAACTAATGATGCAGGGAAGACATGGTGCATGGATCCTTTCCGCCGGATCTCTCTCCGGCCTTTCTTCGACATTACCATCGGCGATCCGTGGACCGTCAAGACGGACAAATGGCATCGGACCAGATCAAGGACTATGTCCTATGCCTATGACCAGTGCCCCTGGCCCGTTATCGCCATAGTCCCCCATCGGGGCCGCACCTTCGCGGCCCGCTGCGACTGCTTCGCTCATCGCTCATCTTTTCTCCCCGACAATTACTCCCCTCACTCTGCTCCGTCATCCTCCCTCTATGTCTCACCCAACATCCCATCCACGTCTCTCCCGCTTCACCCGTTCCAGGACTCCGCCAGCAATGCAGATCACCGAACGGGACCTCTTCATCCTCGACACGATCAGCGCCTACCGCCTGCTCACCCGCGAGCAGATCCAACGCCTGCTGTTCACGCCCACCGGAACAACGGCGTGCAAACGCCGCCTCATGCTGCTCTACCAGGCCGGGCTGCTGGGCCGGATTCCCCTCCCCGTGCGCAACGCCTACGGCGCTGCGCGCATGGTGCACTACATCGAAAGCGCAGGCATCCGGCTGCTCGCAGCGCATCGCGGTGAAGCCCCCGACCGTCCCGCACCCACACCGAACTCGACATCCGAGACCTTCCTCGAGCACACGGTAGGCGCGGCCGACGTACGCATCGCCTTCGAGCTCGCGTGTCGCGAACTGGCCTACGGGTTCGCGTGGATCGATGAGACGCGCCTCCGGCGCGATGGCGTGCGCCTGCGCGTGGCAGAAACGCCGTCCGCACCCGCAACGTCGATCGTCCCCGACGGCTTCTTCACGATCACCGCTGGCGGCATCACCGACGGGTTCGCCGTTGAGGTGGACCGGGCCACGGTCGGCGAGGACCGAATGCGCCGACGCTTCCGGTCGTACGGGCACTGGGCGGCTAACCGGCTGGTTCCGTCGGGGCTCACGTGCGACAGCCTCCGCGTGCTGATCGTCGTCACAAACGACGCGCGCGACCGTCATCGGGTCGAGCGATTAAAAGCCTGGGCGGAGGCCGAGGGCGGTCGCAGCCTGTTCTGGTTCGCCGGCCGCGACGCCCTCGCCTCAACTAACATCATTACCGCGCCGGTTTGGCTCGTCGGCGGCAACGCCGACCGCCTACCGCTGGCGCTCAGCGGCGCTCAATGACGATCGCCGGAGGCGCGACGCCACTCAAACGTCCGTGCCGCGGGCGGCGACGAGATGGCCGCAGGTCTCCGCAGTGCAACTGGCGCCCTAGCGGTGTCGATCGCCCGCGCATCCGCCATGACGCTCTTCAACCGATCCACGCGGCTTGCGGCACCGGTGAGCATGTAGAGCGGCACGTCGACGGTCTTCAGCAGGTAGGGCTGATCCTCGCCTGAAACGTGCAGGAGCATGTGCCGGTCAGGCAAGTGCTGGATGAGGTCCCGGTTCTGGCGGGCCTCCTCCGACGTCGAGAAGAACTTGTACTGCTTGTACGGGATCGGCAACGGCCCGAGGGCGGCGATGTTCCACCATTCCTGTTTCACGCGTTGACCGCTCAGTCGCCAGTATTCCCGGGCTACCTCGGCCGAGTCGGACGCCGAGAGGCGGAAGGCCAATTGCAGATTGCAGTTACTGATCGCTGCTTGCCGAAGCTCGTCGGGCAGCTGCCCCAGGTGTTGGTGCGCCATGACAAGCGAGATGCCGTAGCCGCGCGCCTCGGCGAGCATTTCGCCGAACGACGTCGTGGCGTAGTTCTGGAACTCGTCGACGAACACGGTGCACGGGTGCCGCAGGCCGGCGGGCAGCATCGCCCGGCTCTCCGCCGCCAGCTGCAACCGGCTCATGAGGAAGCCGCCGAGAAGCCGGCTCGCATCGCCGATGGCGCCCTTCGACAAGGAGATTAAGCACACCTTCCCCGTGTCCATGATGTCGCGGAAGTCGAACGTGCTGCGCGCCTGCCCGAAGAATCGCCGGACCGCGGGGTCGTCGATCAGCGTCTCCAGCCGCACAAGCGTCGACGCCGTCCACTGCTGCTGGTTCGCTTTGCTCTGGGGAAACTCGAGCTCCCAGAACCGGCGAAGATCGTCGTCGCTGGACCGCTGGACGAGGCCCTCGCGAAAGTCGGTGTCGGTGAGCAGCCGCGGCAAGTCCACGATCGTCAGGCCGCCCTCGATCGCGAGTTGCACGCTCTTCCTGAGAACGAGCACCAGGCGCGTCACCTGGTTGTCGTCTAGGTCGAACACCCGCCGGAACGTCGCCAGGACCTCTCCACGCTGGCGCGATGGCGATCCGTACGGGGTGATTTCGAACGGATTGAACGCCGCCGGGACAACGTCATCTGTCGGATCGATGATCACCAGGTCCCTCGCCAGCGAGGGCCAATCCTCCTCCGGCATGAGCGCGATCGACGCGAGCGCGTCTCGCACCAAGTCGCCTTTTGGGTCCACGACCACCACACTCTCACCGGCAACGATGCGCTGCAGGATGACGTCGACGAGGAGCATCGACTTGCCGGTCCCGGTCGATCCCGTGACGAGGCAGTGCCGGCGCAAGGCCGACACCGGGAGCCAGAGTAGGCGGCGCGGATCACCAGGATCCGCGCCGATGTAGAACATCTCGTCGTTCACGCCGCCGCCTCCTTTCCTTCCGCGCCGCCGCGCATGATGTAGAAGCCGCCCGCCTGCAACAGCACGTTCGCGAGGTCGATCTCCATGCTTGCGCAGCGGGCCTCGATCACAAGGCGCAGCTTCAGTGCGTCCGAGAGCGGGCGCCGGCCGGCCCTGGCTTCCTGCAGGCGCTTCTCGCCCACGTTGGCGAGGATGGCCAGACGCTCGCACGTCATCGTCTTCGGATCCACGATCTTTGCCAGCTTCGCGAAGAACACCGTGTCATTTTGTTCGACGAGGTCGAGGATCTCCCACCGGCGCTTTTCGTCGCAGACGACTCCGACGAACATCCGCAGCACCTGCGCCTCCGTCGCGCAGATGCGGTACTTGCCATAGTTCATGATCTTGCAAATAGTGACGTTGCTCACCCTGCTGTTGAGCGCGAGCCGGTACGGCCTGATCCCGTACGCAACGAGGACGCGCCGTAGCACTCCGGGGAATGGAGGCTCGTTGATCATCGGTCACTCCCTGCGGCCATGATCGCCAACACCAGGTAGAGCAGGATGATGACGGTCACGACGATCATCACGATGACGGTGATCTTGCCGATGATCAGCAGCGCGACGACCAGTCCTCGCGCCCACAGCGGCGCGTCGTCGGCGCGCGTGTGGACCATGAATCCGGCTACGCCGCACAGCGCGATCCACGACGCGGCAATCAACACCAGCAGGGCGCCGAGGACGGGAGAGATGCTCGCGCCGACGATCGAGAGGGACACGAGCGCGTTGAGTATGAACAGGAACCCCACCACCGCGGCGGGGCCCTCGCCAACGGCGTTCACCATCCGGTCGCCGAGCTTCTCCAGAAAGGAGCCGCCTGCGTCATCGACCACGGGATCGAGGAGGGCGAGACTACCAATCGCCGTCCCGCGCGACTGTCCGACCCATGGCGGAAGTTGTCTCGCAGCCATCATCGCCTCCCCCGCTTGTTTGTGCGCGCGCTCTTGGTGCGCCCGCGCTTGTCGGTGTTGGCGTTGCGGTTCGCGTGACCCCACGGGCGCTTCAACTCGTGCGGGAACCCGGGGTAGATGTCCTGCGCGACGACGTTCAGACGGCGCGCCTCCTCGAATGCCGCGCGGTGGCGGTCGAACTCCCAGATGGCCGACGGCGGGAATCCAAGTTTGAGCTGCAGGACCACGATGTGCCGCGGGTCACCCGTCGTCACCAGCGTGCCCTGCTGTGTGCCGGCCAGAAACGACGCGTCCCGGTCGGGCACGCCGATCATCGTGAACGATCGATCGTTAAGGCTTCCGGCGTCCGGCAACCGGGCGCGGTCGTACCGGCACATCACCGGCGCCAGCGCGATGAGGTTCCGGAGCGCCGGCTCGGGCGCCAGATGCGTGCGCTCGCACTGCCAGCGCAACGCGTCATCGGCGGACATCTCAGCGATCCGCTCGAATACCGGTACCGTGACGCCGACGATGTCGTCGCGGATCTCGTCTTCGGTTGCGCCGAGCCAGCGCGACACGGGTGACAGGTGGTGTCGGAGGCGCGCATCGACCTCGTCCGGCACATCCCCCCAAGCGCAGCCCGCGATGGAAGCGTAGAGCGCCCGCAGATCGTCACGCCCCAGGATCGGGCGCTCGACGAGCTCTTGAACCGGGGTCATACGTCGGGATTCGAGCGCGGCGACGCCGGAGAGGAGTGCGTCGCCCACAGCCCGCAGCGCCCGGCGCAGCTCCCCGATCGACAGCGAGAGCTGCTTGATGTCGCTCTGGCCGAGATTGAGCTCGCCTAGGGCCGCCTCAGTGAGGTCGAATGCGTAGCGCACCTTGTACAGGTGCGTCACGCATTCGATGTACGTCCGGAGCTGCTTCTTGTAGCCGTGGGTGAGGCCGCCGCGCTGTACGGCGTCCTCGAGGTCCTCGAACGCGGCTATCGCCGTGATCTCGGAAGCCTCCAGCTCCTCGCGGAGGCCGTCGCGTTGCTGCACGAGCGCTTCCCCGATGGCCGTCAGGCGGCGCTCGGCGGTGGCGGTCAGCGAATTCGCCGCCACCGGACCAAGGGCGTCGATGAAGCCGTGCGCGTGCTGGCTCGTCGCCCCGACATACTCCTGTACCGCCGCGTGAAACCGCTCGGCGCCGGCCTGAAGCGCGGCCTGCAAGCGCATTTTGTAGGTTTCTTCCGCCTCGAGGATGTTCGGGAGCAGGTCACGCCGCTTGGGAGCGCGGCGCCGCCACGACGATTCGAGTTCCTTGTCGAACTCGGCTACGAGCGCGGCTCCGTCGTCGTGGCGGCGGCCCCAAGTCATGAGTTCGTAGTCGCCGCTCATGTGGTGCGCGTGCGCCACGGCCTCTTCCCGCGACACCGCCGCGACGCCATCGTCGAGCTCGCCCCAGCGTTTCACCGTGAGGCCGGCCGCCTCCCCGGCGGCGTGAAGACGGGCGACGCGCGGGCCGTCGAATTCGGCACGCAGCAGCCCGGCGCTGCCAAGCATGTTGGGCTCGCCGTTCTCCGCCGTCGTGGTCAGTACACGGAAATGATTGTTTGCGGCGGCCGTCATTTCCCGGCCGGTGCCGGAACCGATGTACGCCTCGATCGCCTGCGCAACCAAGGGCACGAACTGCACGCCGTTACCGGCCGTCTTTCCGTTTTCGAGCATCGTGCTGCAGTACACCGTGGCGTCGAATGACGCACCGTAGCGTTCATCTATATTCGGCTGCATATCGTCAAACCCTCCTTCTGCGCGATGGCGATATCGGTCAGGGTCTCGTAACTGTTGGCGAGCTGCTGCGGGGTTTCGTCGAACGCATCCGCAGCGACGGCGAAGTAGGTGAACAGAGATCGGTGGGTGCCGATGCCGAGGCGGTCCATCGCCTCCTTCACCAGCCCGCAAAGCGGCAGCACGATCGCCGACCCGACGCCGCCCGCCGTGCTGCCGACGAAGACCACGTTGATTGGCGTGTCAGCGACGGTATCGCCGGCGCCGTCAAGGATGCGGACGTCGTTCAACCGTTTGAGCACGTTTTTGAGCAACTCCTCGACCTCGCGCTGCGACCAGAGCAGCGCAAGGAAGCCGTACGAGCGTTCGCCCTCGGTGCCGATCTCGACCGACTTGATGAACCGGCCGCCGGGCTGGCGGCCGAGCAGCCAGCGGAAGACGTCGCCGCCCGCCCGCTCGCGAAGGACCGCACTGAGGTGCGGCGGGTCAAGATCCCGTCCGAGAACGATGTACTCGCGTCCCAGCTCGAGCGTGGTGATAGTGTCGCCATGGTCGCTGTGCGTGACGACGGCGGGCGGAGGGTTCATCACGTCGAACCCGATAGAGGCGACGCCGGGGTCGTCGCCCGCCGCCGCCCTCACGTACGTTGCCGTGAGTGTGCCGAGGCCGCCGATGCCGATGATGATTGTCTTGGCGCGGACGACGGGGCCCGGCGATTTGTCGGACTTCCAGCGTTGGAGGATCATGGGATCCAGGGTCATCGCATCCATGGTGCCCTCCCCGCTCGCGCGGGCTGGCGCTTGGCGCTGAGGTTGCCGTACTTGAGCCGCTGATCACCGACGAGAATCACGTCGCCGTCGGCCAGGCGAATGGGGCGTGCCACAAGTTCGCGGAGGCCGCGCCGCTCGACCCAGACCTCGCCGCCCGTCGACCGCAGCCAGACGGAACCGTCCGATACAGCCCACATTTCGGCGTGACGTGGCAGAACGCCATCGCCGGTGATCCGGATATCGCCCCTGGTGCCGATCGTCGCCCGGCTGCCGTACGTTCCAAGTTCAACGCTGGCCACGGCGCACCTCCTCCAACTTCACGGTCCCGGTCAGGCGGGGACCGGAGCGCAGACGAACGAGCGCGAGCGCCACAAGCGCGGTGATGATGATGACAACGGCGGCGATCAACAGCGGCAGCGACAGCGATGCCGGGACCCCGATGCCGCCGTTGTCCTCGCTGGGGTTGTTAATAGGGTTCGGGCTATTGATGACGGTGACCGGCGTGGCGTTGTTGGCGGGGGACGTCGCTCCCTCCAGCCGCATCCAGCCACCGGCGGATGCCGACACAGACCCGGGCGCGCATACCCAGGAACCGTCAGCATCGGCGTACTGAGCGCCGGCCGCGACCGTGTAGCCGCCGTCGTTGCCGAGACAGTGTTCCGCTTGTTGGGCGCCGGCATCGCCGACGCCAAGTACGGACGTCAGCAACGCGATGCCGATGATCACCGTGACGAGGATAGGTGCCTTGCGCATTCGATTGTTCCTTTCCAGCAACGCGAAAAGCCAGGACGGATAGTTGCGCCCTGGGCTGGATTGGAGCTATAACCGAACTTGAGTGTCGCCCCTGGTCCAGTCCAGGGCGTCGCGCAGGCTGCGGGCACTGTTGACGCGGTGCCCGTAGCCATCTGCCGTCCGCCCCCTGGGCGAATGAGGCCGCCGGAGCGGCGGCCAATCGTTCATCTGCCTCCTCTCGTTACTTCCCGGGCGCGCCGCAAACGGACGTCGTTTCCGTCTGCGCAGAACCTACACAGCTGGCTCTGGAGCAAACTCCTTCAGCAAGTCGCCACCGAGACGCTCTAACGCAACGCGACGAGCATAGGACGTCTCATCGCGCGCCGCGGCCGTGATCCCGTTGTACGCGTCCCAGGCACGAATGCCGCTGGGCTGGGGCAACAACACGGCGTCGTTGCGCCCGTGCCGGAGAAGACCTTGGCGTTTGCGCACGGCCGCCACGAGTTGCTTGCGACGTGCCTCCTCCACGCCAAACATCGCGTCCGCGGTCGTCTCGGCGCCGGTTGCGCCGCGGAAGACGTAGGCCGCCTGGCGATGGAACGCCCAGAAACTCTGGTCGTTGAGTTCGCCGTCGACGACGCCCTGGTAGGCCTGACGAACGAGCTCCATGTTCACCGAGAAGTGCTCAACGACCCGACCGAATACCTCGAGCCGGCGATCATGCCGCACCCGCCAATCAGTACTGAAGCGCGCGGTTCCAAAGTAGCTGGGAATAGCAGCCCCGTTCGAACAAACGAGACGCAGTGTGTAACCGCGCGCCAGGGGCGCCGGCCCACCCGTTTCGCTGCCCGTGACGACGGCTCCCACGTTGATCACGTCGCCGACCTTCGGCTCGATGGTGATGTTCGGGTCGACAACTTCGATAGCCAGTCCTGCGTCCGAGACGTTGATCCGCAGCCGCCCTCCTGGCGTACTCCAGACGTTTTCGATCAACGACAGCAACTCGAGGTTGCTCACAGGCTCGTAGTGCGGTCGTGCGTTCCTGCTGTTGCCGGACCACTTCGCCGGGTCCACGACAGCGACGATGATGCCGTCGCGCACGACGAGCACGACGGCTTGCTGGTGGAGTTGGCCGAGCCGGTCGACGATGATCGTGAACAACTCGCGGGTAATCTCCCGCGCAAATCTCGGGGGCACATCGAGGATCGCACCGATGTCGTCAAATGCCTTCTCGGTTAGGATGTACTTCCCGCCATCAACGCTCACGCGGAACTCCTCATCCAAAGAAAGTCGATCCAGCGTGATCTCCAGTCGGCGATAGTCAAAGTCACGCTCGCAGGCATCGCGCGCATGATCGAAATTGTCTGTCGCCATCGAAAGCTCTGGAGCGAAAAGTTCCGGAATCGTGCTGATGCGCTCGCCGACACTGGCAACCGTCATGCCGTCCTCCTACAACGTCCGTTGTTCCCGTCGATGCTCCTCTCGTTGTTGCCGTACGGGACTGTATTCTCTCCGTACGCCTCACCGGCGCCGTCGACGCGTTCGAGCACCAGTTGTGCGATGACGTCGCCGGGTTCGAACACCAGCGTGAACTCGCCCAAGTTCTTAACCTCGAGGACGATCGGCCCCTCGTGTCCGGCGTGGATGTGTTGAGCAAGGACGACAAGAACACCCAGACGGGCCCGACTGCTTACGTTTTCCACTCGCGCGGCGAAGCCGGCAGGTAGCGTTACGGACTCGAGCGTCAACGCATCGACAAAGGCATTCGGAGCGAGCACGAGCGGGCTACTGTCGGAAATGTTCATCGCTCGATGCATCCGGCAGAAGTCCTCATGACTGATCGCCGCCGCACGGAGCGGCGCGATAGTCGGGCGCTGCTTCCACACCGTCGCGCCGAGCCGTAGGTCCACGGAATCCACTTTCACGAGCGCCCCATCGTACGGCCGAATGGTCATGTCGCCCGCGCGGATCAAGTCGCGCACGAGTCCGGAGCCGAGCACGCTTTGCCTCAGGCCACGATCGGAGCGCCGGGGGGCGTCGGCACGTGTCGCGAGCACAGTTAGAACCTGGAGTCGCGCTTCCAGATCGAGACGGGCGCGCTCCGCGTCGGGCTCGGCCTGCTGGGCCAGCCAGCTGGCGAACAGCCTGCCGCCGGCGTCGTCGAGTCTGCCGAGTGATTCGAACCACGGCACCACGTCCTCCGGCCGGAGGCGGCGAACGAGCTCTTCATGACCGTCTGTGGTGTGCAACATGCTCTTCTCCTGTCCATGTTCTCGTCAGGCACGCTTCGCACCGTCTTGACAAGGGTCCCTCATAGTGCCTATAGTCATCCTTTGTTGATCGCGGCTCCGAGCGCCGCGCCTTTTGATTTTGAATAGCGAGAAAGCCACCGGGCGCACAACGCGCCGACGGTGGCTTCGGGGTTTGGAAATGCTGTGAATGCTGAGGGGGCGCGCGGTCGGCTGCAGGTTCCGGACAACCGCACACCGGTTGTTTTCCTGAGCTTCGCGCGCGCCCCCTCGGTGACGACCCCGCAGGAGGTCGGTACACCCGAGAAAACAACGATCCTGGCCCGGTACAAAAAAACCCACTGCCGCCTCCGCGCGCTGCCGCGCTAGGAATTCGGTGTGGGCGTTGGTTGTCCGGACTCGTAGAATAAACTGCCTCGCCACGGCCTGTCAAGCGGCAGGCTGATTTTTCTTTTATTTCTCGGCGCATATTTCACGACGCGCGACGGCGCGATCCTCTCTGTGCGACTTCCGCCATGACTCGCGCCAATTACTAGGTGGTGTCGCCGCCGTCACCTGTGCGGTTATGAGGACGACGTATCGATCTCACCTGACCTATTCGCAGCGCGCCCGATCACGTCAGTCTCACAGCGCGAGTTACCTTTGCGCTGTTCATCGTGGAGGCGAGCTCCGAGAGCGCCTGATGTTCTTCGTGGGCATCGGGTTGCTCATCGCGTTCATCACCTTGGCGACGTCGCCATCGCGCTAGCCGCAGGCCGTCTGGTGCGGGGCTCGCCGACCCCAACTTCCCGACGCCGGCTAGATACGGTTTTCAGAGCTGGCACTTGAAACAAACGATCACGCTGTGTGTGGATCCTGAGGGGTAGTCCCTCGACGGAGCGTCGCCTGATCGACCTGGTTCCGCGTAGGACGATGGCAGTACGCGGCCAGCGGGAAACTCCCTCTAATCGTCGATGCCTTCTGTACCAAGGCGTGGGCTACAACATGGGGATCCGGGCAGAACGTCGTCCGCTCGGGCAACATGCGCGACGCGAGCGGCCAGGCGAACGTCGGTACGAACTTGTTCGACGAGGTCTCCGAGGCGGACATCACGCTCGACCCGGACGTCAACCCGAGCGCCGGCCTGAGCACGCCCGCACCATCGTCGGCGCGCCGCACAATTCACGCGCCGGCTCGTAGACAGCTGTCGCCGCCTGACAGCACGCCAATTCCGCCGCGCTCGTGAGCGTCATATCGTCGATCTCATGACGAGGCGGCCTCCAGTCCTCAACTCTTCCGTGTATTACCGCGGCGTAGCGCGACGTCGCAGGCACACCCATCAGCACGGACGTCGCGGCGGTATCTCATTCGTCGGGTTCGTGATGCGCATGTTGCTCGCGGTGCTCACCATCGCCATCGTTGTCATGGCGATCGCCGGCATCATGACCGTCGTGATGGCGAACAACGCCGGGACGCGCGTATTCACGCCGGCAGAACGCCGGTACATCGAGATCGTCACTGCACAAGCGACCGCCGCTGCGCGGCCACCGGCGCCCGAGGGGTACTCAATCAGCGGCCAGCGGATCGAAACGGCACTCGTGTTCTGCGTCGATCCGGTCGGTGGACCTCAACTCGAACCCTCGCTCCTCGCTCAGTCCCGGATGGCGCTCGACCTGTGGAGGGCCGCAGCGCCGGGAATACCTGTATCGATCAGCGGCGAATGCCCTGGTGCGGGCATCGTTCACGACGGGAACAACGTGATCGGTTGGGAGCACAATGCCGGTAGTGCCGTCGGGTGGGCTAAGGAGATTTACGGGTCAGGGGTGATCTTAGGCGGCGACATCGCGCTCGAACCGAGCTGGCCGCGTGCCTACGATCCCATCTGCACCGAGTCGACAATCGCACACGAACTGGGACACATGATCGGCCTGAACCACCAGAACGAAGACGAAGAGAGCATCATGTACCCGTACAATCAGTGCCGAGGCTTGGTGTCGGATCGCGACGCGGCTGCAGCGCGGCATCTCTACGGCTCGATGCAGTAACCCGTGGTCGTCCGCGACAACGCTTGTCGTGGTCCGGCGCTACAATCTGCCTGCTGTAGCACTCGCAATTCGTAGGCGCCAACCATGAACACCGTCGTCGTGTGCCCCGACCTTCGTAACCTGGAAGAGTTCTTTGTGCAGCAGGTCGGCGAGCACAAGGCAGGCGATCCTCTACGCCCGCTCACGGTCATCGTCGGCTCCAACATCCAGCACCAACATCTGCGCCGCCGACTCGCAAGAGAGTACGGCGCCGTCGCCAACATCCGCTTCCTCACATTTCTCGATCTGGCCGGCGAACTGCTGCTCGACGGCGGCCGCGCAACGCTGCGGCCGCTGCCTGACGGAAGCGAGTCGCTCTTGGTGCGCGCCGCCGCACATGGATCGGATGCCGCCGCCCAGCTCAATCTCGACGTGACGGGCATGGCGGACGTGATCGGCGCCACCATCTGCGACCCGCGGGAAGGAGCCATCGCCCCGACGCGGTCGCGAGAGATGACCCGCCCCCGAAACGCGCGGCGCTCGCCGCGATCTATCGCGCGGTGCAGGAGAAACGCGCTCGAGGCGCCGCGGACCAGATCGTGGCGACGCTGGACGACTACCGGGTCCCATGACGGCTACTGCCGCCGAGCGGTACCGTGGCGAGGTCGGCGGCCGTATGCGCCTGTCCGCGAGACCGTCGGAGAATCGCCGCTCGTTCTGCCGCAGAACGGGGAAAACGCGGACGGTGGCATCTTCGCCTCCCCAAGGCACGGCATGGCGGCGTATCCAGCGCTGCATCGAGTTGCACTATCTCACGAACGTGACGGTGCGAAAGAATCTTCTCGCGCAGTTGTCGATGGGCGATCCGCTGCCCGACGAGCGGGCCGCGCTGCCGGAACTGAGGAGTTGGAGAATGAGGTCGGCAGCTCACAACAAGCGGATCGGCCGAACGCGGTGTAGGTGGGTGTGTGTCGTGCGTTCGTCCATCGGTACAACCGTTCAGCACTCAAACCTCGGCACTCCCAAAGTGAATCCATGTCGTGCCAGGGAGCCAGCAGGCGGGCCGAGGTCGACTGCGCCGCACCCGTGAACAGGGTTTCCTCGCGGGATGTCGGGAACAATGGACGCGTCTCGACGGCGGAATACGGGGCGATGCCCCGGTCCGCGAGCCGGATCCGTTCATGATGCAGAGGGCCGCGAAGAAGCTCGCGGAGCTCGGCCGGACCAACGTGACCCTCGAACAGACCGCCGCCGAGCACTTGCCGCGCGACGCAACGTTCGATTTCGTGGTCTCCACGCTCGTACTCTGCACGGTGGACGATGTCCCGCAATCGCTTGCCGAGATCCGCCGTGTGCTTCGTCCCGGCGGCCAACTCCGCTTCATCGAGCACGTGAGGGGCACGGGGTTCGTCGGTCGCACGCAGGACTTCATCAAACCCGTCTGGGGCTACTTTGGCGCCGGCTGCAACCCGAACCGCCGCACCGAGGACGCGCTCCGCGCGGCCGGGTTCGAAGTCCAGGTGACGGAGCGGCGCAAAATCATGGGCTTCGCACCGTTGATCGGCGGCCACGCAGTGGTCGGGCACGCGTCCTGAAGAGCGGCGCAGGTCCGCCTTTGAACGGCGTGTGACTTCAACGCGCGAATCGCGGGTCGGCTTCGGCCTGGCTTGACGCCACGAAAACACACGATCGACCGAAACCCTATCCGCGACGTCATCTGAAGCCGATACCATGCAAGCATGAGGCACCAATCGGATCGCCTGTTCTACGCCCTGGTGGGTGCGTCACTCATCCCGATGGGCGCGATTGTCTTCGCGCTCGCGAGAGCTGCGCAAGACATCCGTGCTGCGCTTACTGGCGCACCTTCCCCGATCAGCGGACTCTGCCGTCAGGCCGTTGTGTACACGCTGGATCCGTTCGCTCACGTCGCCGACGTCGGATTCGCCGCCGCCGCCGTTATCGCCATCACACTCGGAATGGTCGCCGGCCTGGCCACACATTTCCGCACGAGGAGAGCGCTGCGAGGCCATCTCCTGGACGCCCCGATCCCCGAGCGACTAAAGCGGCTGGCAGGAGCTGCGGGAATCAGGCGGATTCACGTGATCGCGTCGTCGAAGCCGCTCGCGTTCACGTTCGGGTACTTCACACCCTGCGTCGCCGTCAGCGACACGTGCCAAGAACAACATCGAGCAGTCAGGTGCTTCGTCGACCCCGACTGGAGGGGCGACGGTAACTGGACGCTGATTACAGGCGGAATATCTACGCCCGTAGTACGGTGGGCGCGGACGGGTTGGTTCTGGATGCGGCGTCGCGGCTGAGCGAGAAGCAGCTGCGGACGGAGCCCCGCGGGAGCGGCGAGAGCGTGCTCGACCCCGGCGGCGCTGATCAGACGCCTGACGCGGTCGTCCAGTATGGCGTTGTGCCATAGTGAGCGTGTAACGCCTCTTCGTATTCCCGGCTGACCGGCGCGGAAGCGTCGAATTCAGGCGCGCTCTTGATCTGCTCCCGCTCCACGTCGACGCTCACTTTGCTGGCGGACCAGTCGATCGCCTGCACCCACTCAGGGCCGAGCAGCACGCGCTTACCCGGCAGCCAGTCGTGGGTATCGATCAAGAGGTAACGGATCGCCCACGTCTCGTCGTCGATGAGGAAGTCCTCGACATGGCCGACGTCCCCGTCCCGCGCCTCGATGTGATAGCCCGTGACGGCGCGCGAGCTCCGGAGGTGGGGATCTCCCTCCTCTACGGCTGTGTCCGGTTCCTCGTTCGTCTCTGGCCCTGTGCGTATGATCGCCATCCCGCCCGTGGAACCCATTTCGTACATCTCGTAGGCGGGCCAGCTGAAATGGGCACGGTACGCCATCTCGTGCTGACGCGAGACGGGCTTGTCCATCTCGATCGTCGGACTGTCCTTGACCTGTTCTCGCGTGAGGTCGACAGGGAACTCGCGAGCAGGCCAGTCCGTCGGACCGAACGATTCAGGCGCGACAAGCACCCTTCTCTTGAGGAGCCAGCTTCCCGTCTCCACCACGAGATATCGCAGAGTCCAGGTGGCGTCGTCGAAGAAGAATTCGTCGACATCACCGATCTCTCCGTCCGTCGCGCGGACCGTATATCGCTCTAGATCGTTTGCTCTCCGCAGCACGGATGCCTCCTTCTTACCTCGATGCCTGCTTGCATTCCCCAGCCGGAGCCCACCATAGGCCGTCCTGTGGTCTGAACCAAGCAATCGCTATCGCACGTTGACGATGACGTGATACGGGACTCCCTCAGCCAGAAGCGACACCGTCCGGCGGAGCCAGAAGTGTCGGGAAGGAGTGACGGTCCAGATCGGCTAGTTTGCTTCTTGAGAGTCGACGAGGAGGCGTCTCGCCTCTGGTTGGATGCGCTACCAATGCGGGCTCCTGTCGGAGACGAACCCATACGAGAATGCACGCGGTCGTTGGTCGTCCCTGACACGATACTCCGATTTGCGCGTCATAGTCATCTCCGGCATCGATCGCCCGTTCGAAGATCGTTGGGTTGGCCGTGAAGCCTCGGATGCCGATCGCCTCGACGTAGCGTTGAGTCCGCCGTTCTCAAGCATGTCGCGGCGGATGAAGTCGCGCGAACACTGTCTCCTGTCAGAATCTAAATGTCATGGACGGAGCTGCTGGACGCAGTGATACAGACCGGCATCACGCCTCACCGCCGGGTGCGATGCGGGGAGTTGGCCGAATGGCTGCGGCGCACAGATTCTCCCTCCCCACGGCGGGTCTGCCAGTCGGCGCGAGAAGGGATGCCGACGATGTTGACGGTTCGTGATGGGCACGGGACACCTCTCTCTGATGTCAGTCCGAGGCCGGGCCCCACGCGAAACAGCCTCATCCTCATCGGTGTAGCTCGCCCGGGCGCTCTCCTGAGCTATTACTTCGGGTGCTGCGGCCGTCGGATCACGATCTCATTCAACGCGTGGCACACGGACGGCCGCATCAACACCCGGTGGTGCCAGCACGGTCGGCAGTGGCTGGTCGAGTTAACATCGCCAGTACCCTTGGCGTGGCTGGAAACGCCAGCCGCGGCAGGTATAGCTCCGGCCATGCGCACACTGCCCGTCGAACGCTTCGTGACGAGCAATCTGCCAGATCGCGAGTCGGCGTACGTCGTACCAACACAGGTCGCGGCGCCCGCTCAACGATGAGCCCCCAGGAGCGTTTCCACTGAGGATAGCCCCAGATCGCTCCCCAGGCAGCGCGATGGCCGAGCGTGACCATCCCACGAACCGGAAAAGCAACACAGCAGCGGATCACGCGCGCGATCTTCATTCGAGAAGGAGCATCTGACGATGACACTTCGCCCGGCGGGTCGCGGCGGCAGCACCGCGATTCGCGACACCCGGGCAGATGTGAAGGTCTTGTTCAGGCGGGGTGACTGGCAGGCCTGGCACGAAGCACTGAACTGGCTAGAACGGTCAGGCGGACAGGATCGAGAGCTGACTGACGGAGCGGCTCAGTCGGTGCTCGAGGACATCGAGGAGCAGATACGAGACCGGGTGCCGATCGCACGCAACAGCGAGGACACCGACATCTGCTGACGCAGCATGCCGTGGAGGCTGTTCCTTAGTTCGTGAGTTTCGGCGGCCGGCGCTCGCGTACCCGGCGACTAGACCATCGTCGCCGGATCGAGGATGTGGTCCAACTCGTTCGTGGACTGGCTGAGACGGCGCGCCGCCGTCTCGCGGATGGTGCTCCCCGTGCTGGCCGCTTCCTGTGCGATTTGGGCGGCAGCGTCGTACCCGATGATTGGCACCACCGCGGTGACAATCGCGAGCCCTTGCTCCACCACCGCAGGACCTCGTCCGGTGGCCGTCAGCCCCTCGGTGCACTGGCGTAAGAAGTTCTCAGCTCCAGCAGCGAGCAGTGAGATCGACTGAAGGAAATTGAACGCGGCCACCGGCATCATGGTGTTCAGTTCGAAGTAGCCGCCCTGCGCTGCAGTGGCGATCGCCGCGTCGTTACCGATGACGTGCGCTGACACCTGGATCAACGACTCCGGGATCACGGGGTTGACCTTCCCGGGCATGATTGAACTGCCTGGTTGGACTTCAGGAAGCACCAGTTCCCCGAGGCCTGCACGCGGCCCGGAGGCCATCCAGCGGATGTCATTGGCGATCTTCGCGAGGCTGATGGCGACCGTGCGCAGGACGCCACTCGCCTCGATGACCGCATCGATAGTGCTCTGGGCCTGAAAGTGGTTCGTAGTTTCGGCGATCTTGAGGCCCGTCATCTCACTCAAGAGTGCCGTCACGCGCCCAGCGAACGCCGGATGCGCGTTGATGCCAGTCCCAACCGCCGTGCCGCCGAGCGCAACCTGCGACAGCTCCTCGCGTGCGT
>JBBSDV010000047.1:0-17273 GCA_038240335.1 Dehalococcoidia bacterium | reverse complement strand
TCTTCGTACGCAACCTCCGGCGCGCCCGGCGTCGTCAGCGGCCATCCCTGCCTTCGGCGTTTCGGACGTATGTACGGCACCGCGGCACATTCTATTGGTACTTCGCTCATAGCGCGCTCGAGCACGCGCAGGCCGGCGAGCACAGCGCCCTGCGCAGTTGCCTCTGGCGCGCCGTCGTCGCCTCGCCCCTCCATGCAGCTTACGACCTTCCCCGTGCGACCGATTTGCGCCGCGCAACGGCTGCGTTCCTGTTCCGTCGGCGTCCGCGGGCAGCTGAATCGGAACGCTAGGCGAATAGCTCGCGGCTGCGCTCACCCCGTACGAAGATAGTGCTCGCCCGGGCTCGCGTCAGCCGGCGCCGACGCGAGCAGCCTCGCCGGCATCGCGCCGGCTTCGGCGGCTTCATACGCGGCCACTGTGTCCGACGCCACGCGGCCGACCGAGTAGTGGTCGCGCACGTGCGCGGCTGCGGCCGTGGCCAGCTTCGCCCGCAGCGGCGCGTCACGGACCATGCGAACCAGCGCCGTTGCGAGGCCATCCGGATCGAGCGGCGGTGCGCAGAGACCGGTCTCGTCTGGCACCACGGCTTCCTCTGGCCCGCAAAAGGTGATGATCGGCGCCAGTCCGCGAGCCATTGCCTCCAGCAGCGCGATCGACATCGAGCCAACTGGCACCGGCAGCACGAACGCGTCCATCGCGTCGAGAAAGCGCTCCGGGTTGTCCTGATGTCCGGCGAAGTGCGTGTGCACTCCGATGCCAAGCTCGTCCGCCAGGTCGCCGAGTTCGTCGCGGAGCGGCCCGTCCCCGACAAGGAGCAGCTCGAACGCAACATCCCGCCGAGCGATTGCGAACGCTCGCAGTAGGTCGTCGAGCCCCTTTCCCTCCGCTAGCCGCACGAGGCTTCCGAGGACGACAGCGTTCGCATTGATGCCGAGCTCGCGGCGCGCAACCTCGCGGTTTCGTGCTCGCATATCCGGTGTCACATCAGGCAGCGGGACGCCATTGAGGATCGAGACGAACTTCCGTTCCGGTGGCGCGATGCGTTCTCGCCGCAGCTTCGCGTTCCGCCTAGATACTGAGATGATCAAATGGGCGCAACGATCCATCACGAAGCGCGCCACGCGTTGAACCCGACCAGGTGAGGGCGCCGGCACGTCGTGCTCCGTGATTGCGACGACGGCGTCGCCGATCACCCGAGCGATCGCGATCGGCGCGAGGCCACCCGTCGCGCCGCCGGTCTGCAGGTGTACGACATCCGGCCGCAACTGCCGGATCAGGCGTCCGTATGCGATGAGCCCGGATAGCTGCGCCGTCCGCCCAGCTCGCGCGTCGGTGGTAATCCGCAATACCGAGGCACCGCCGGAACGAAAGCGATCGACCAGCGGATCGAGACTGGCGGCGCGTGGCAGCACGACATGGATCTCGATGCCCCGCCGAGCGTACTCGGCCACGAGATCAACACAGTGCGTCTCCATGCCGCCGATCGCCGTCGACTGCAACACAAACAGCACGCGCTGAATCGGACGCGCGGCCGCGCCGCTCCGGCGCGTCACGTCGTCGCCCGCGCCTGCGTGAACTCAACCGGTTGCATTGAGAGGATTCGGTCGCCGCGCATGATGGAGGGATCTTGACAGCAATGTCGCCTCAGCAGAAGGCGCGGCAGCGACGAATCGCTAGCCGACCGACCGCCAGACGCAATAGCGGTCCGTCTCGGACACACGCGTCAGAAACGGCGCCGCATCGAACAATTCTTTGAAACGCGGCGTGAAATACATCACCCACATCGGCCGTGAAGCGCGCTGGTACGACGCGGCGATGTTCGCGATCACTGGCGACAGGATGGTGTTGTCGAACGGATTGAACAGGTAGATGAAGAGCGGCCCATCCGGAAAGCTGTATTGGATGGCATCGCCGCAGACCGTCGCCACATCGCGTCCTCGACGTCCCGTGAGATCCAGGTAATGCTCGACATTTGTGTTCGCAATCTCTGCAAGGTCAGGCGAGAACTCGACGCCGACGATCGACCGGAATGGAAACTCCGACGCCACCAGCAGCGCCTTACCTTTGCCCGATCCGAGATCGATGAACGTCACGTCCTTGTACGGGACGCCGAGCAGCGCTATCGCCTCAACGAGTTCGCGCTCGTTGATGCAACCATAGTTGCCCCCGTGCTTCCAGGACTCGTATGGGACATTGAGAGCAATTAAGCTCGCCGTCGCCGCCGTGTCGACGCCGTACGTGCGGTCGAACTGCACGTTCTCCGCGATCTCGGGCGCGAAGTCTTTATGGAATCGCTTTCGGTCGGGATAGTGCTTCACCCAGTAGTACGGGTGCCGCACGATGCGCATCACGCCCTCGCGGCCGTGCAGGCGCAGCCATTCATACGCGTGCTTCACGCGCGCCGCCGGGTTGAGTCGGGTAGAATCTGCGTTCACGAGAGTTGCCCTGAGAGCAAGTCTACCGCAGAACCTCCCATACGGACTCGATCACGCGCGACTGCTCGTCAAGACTCATGCTCGGAAAGAGCGGCAGCGTGATGCTCCTCGCTTCGAGCCGCTCAGCCACGGGCAAGCGACTCCGGCCGAACTTGCGCAGGTAATACGGCTCAAGGTGAACCGCCATGCAGCCGCGGCGTGTCGTAATCCCGCGTTGCTTGAGCTGCCGCATCGCCTCGTCGCGCTCGACGGGCGCGTCGTCCGTAAGCACGACGGCGTAACTCTGATACGTATGCAGGAAGCCTGGCCGCGCAATCGGCGTTGCGACGGAACGAAGGTCCACGAACCGCCGATCGAACTCCGCAGCGAGCTCGCGCCGCCGTTCGATTAGCCATCCGAGCCGGTCGAGTTGCGCCAGCCCAACCGCGGCGTGCAGGTCGCTCATCCGGAAGTTGAATCCCGCCTCGGGATACTCCTCGATGATCACGTCGTCCGAGCCGTGGCGCGCCAGATCCGACACCGAAGCTGCATGCGAGCGCATTAGGCGCGCGCGCTCCGCCACCGCGTCCGAGTCCGTCACGAGCATCCCGCCCTCGGCGCTCGTGATCGTCTTGCGTGGATGAAAACTGAAGCAGGTGACGTCGCTGATCGCCCCGACGCGCTTCCCGTTGATCTCGGCGCCGAGCGACGGCGCCGCGTCTTCGACGACGCGCAGCCCGTGCGAAGCAGCGATGCGGTTGACCGCATCGAGATCCGCCGCGAGCCCGAACTGATCGACCGGAAGGATCGCCTTCGTTCGCGGCGTAATCGCCCGCTCCAGCGACGCGATATCGATGTTGTACGTGTCAATCTCGACATCGCAGGCAACGGGAACGCCGCCGGCGTGGATGATCGCGTTCGCCGACGCGACGAACGTGTAGCTCGGGAAGATCACTTCATCGCCAGGCTGCAGCGACAACTGCTCGAGCGCGAGCTGGAGCGCTGTCGTGCAGTTCGTCGTCGCGACGGCGTGTCTGGCGCCGCAGTACTCGGCGATCCGTCGCTCGAACTCGGCGACCTTTGCGCCCTGCACGAGCCAGCCCGAGCGAAGCACTTCGAGAACCGCGCGCTCTTCCTCTTCGCCAATATTCGGCTTTGTCAGCGGAACGACTGCTTCGTCTACGACACGCACAGCGACTCCTTCCGCCACTCCACCACCGCCCGTAATCCATCCCGCAGACTTGTCTCGGGCTTGTAGCCCATGGCGGCGTGGATCTTGTCGAGCGATGCGAGACGGCGACGCACCGGGTTCACTTTCCGCTCCGGTTCGTGCCGCGGCTCGAGGTCGGTGCGGCCGTTGATCTCGAGCACCATGTCGCACAGCTGCCGCAGCGTCGTCTCCGTTGCCGACCCGACGTTGAACACCTCGTCCGTCACATCACTCTGTGCGCCGAGGATGTTCGCGCGCGCGATGTCGCCGACGTAGACAAGGTCCATCGACTGCGTGCCATCGCCAAAGATCACAGGTGCCTCTCCGGCATCGACCTTGTCGAGCCACCGGGCGAGTACCTCCGTGTACACACCGTAAATGTCCATGCGCGGTCCATAGGCGTTGAAGTACCGGAACATGACGTACTGCATGCCGAACATCTCTGCGTACGATCGCAAAATCTGCTCGTTCGCGATCTTCGCCGCGCCATAGAGTGTTCGGTTGTTGAACGGATGCGCCTCGTCCATCGGCAAGTAGCTCGGGTCGCCGTAGACCGATGCACTGCTCGCCGCAACAACCTTCTGAACGCCGTGCTTACGCGCCGCCTCGAGCACGTTCTGCGTGCCGTTGATCATGACGTTGATTGCGCGCACGGGCTGCTCAGCGCACTGCGTGATCCGTAGTGCCGCCTGATGGAAGACGATATCGCAGCCCTCCGTTAGCCGATCGACGAGGTCGGCGTCGCAAATATCGCCTTCGTGCACCTCGACGCGCTCGCTGACCATCGCCCGGGCGAGGTTCTCGCGCCGTCCGCGCACAAAGTCGTCGACGACGACGATGCTCGCAGCACCTGCGTCGAGCGCTTGGTCGGCGATGTGCGAGCCGATAAAACCCGCGCCGCCGGTGATGAAGATTCGTGCGCCCTTGAGTTCTGCCATCAGATAATCCTGTCCGTTGCTCGACGCGATGCGGCGCTTACAGGCGATCCAACGCCGACGCCTGCACGCTATTACGCCATCTGCTCGAAGCGCCGCTAAGCAACGAGTTCACGCGTCGCCTCGATCGCCTTCGCCAGCGCCGCAGCGACGTGATCGACCTGGCCGCGCGTCATCTCCGGAAACATCGGCAGCGAAAGCAGTCGCGGCGTCATCGCCTCGGTGATCGGAAGCGAGCCGTCGCCCATCCCGAGCGTTCGATATGCCGCTTGCTGATGCACCGGCACGGGATAGTGGACGCCCGTCCCGACACCCAGATCGGCGAGCGCGGGTCGCACAGCGTCACGCGCCGCTACTTGCACGACGTACAGGTGATACACGTGGTCGCGGCCCGCTGGCTCCTGCGGCAACGCCACGTCGAGACCGGCAAGCGCGTCCGAGTACCATGCGGCCACGTGCCGTCGGCGCTCGTTCCAACCGGAGAGCTCTCGCAGCTCGATGCGCACCGCCGCGCAGGGGATCTCGGCGAGCCGCAGGTTCCAGCCGGGCTCGCTGTGGTAGTAGCGCGTCACCTCGCCATGGCTGCGCAGCGACCGGATGCGCGCCGCCAGCGCGGCATCGTTCGTGACCACCATGCCGCCCTCGCCGATCGTGCCGAGGTTCTTCGATGGGTAGAAGCTGAAGCACGCCACGTCTCCGAGCGCACCGCTCTTCGTGCCGTTGTACGCCGCGCCGTGCGCCTGGCATGCGTCCTCGATCACCGTCAGCTTGTGGCGCCGCGCGATTGCGTTGATCGCATCCATGTCGCAGGTCAGTCCGTACAGGTGCACCGGAATGATCGCCTTCGTTCTGCTCGTAATCGCGGCTTCGAGCAACGACGCGTCCATCAGGTACGTGCCTGGTTCGACATCAATGAGCACCGGTGTCGCGCCGACGGCGCTGATCGCCTCCACGGTCGCGATGAACGTATTCGACACCGTGATCACTTCGTCGCCCGCGCCGATATTCTTCGCCAGCAGCGCCAATTGCAGTGCCGCTGTCCCGTTCGATACAGCGATCGCGTGCTCGAGGCCACAGAAGCGCGCGAACTCCTCCTCGAGGGCGACGGCTTCTGGTCCCATCACGAAGACGCCGCTGTCGATGATCCGCGCGCACGCCGCAACGAGTTCATCTCGGATCGGCCGCAGGCGCGCGCCCATGTCGAGGAAGGGGACGGTCAGTGCGGTCATCTACAGCTTCTCGAACGCGCCGCCGTTGAGCAGCGAGCGCTCTGCAGCGGCCAGCATCGTCACCGTCCGCAGCCCCGCGTGCCCGTCCGTCGCCGGCGCTTCGCCGCTGCGAATCGACTCGATGAAGTGCGCGCACTCGTTGCGCAGGGCTTCCGTCTGATCCAGCACCGGCGCGAACATGTCGCCCAGCCGGTACGCCACCAGCGTCTCGCGCCGCGCCTCGAGCGGGTCGTCGTTCCAACGCACGCCGCGGTCGTACACCTTGACCTTTTCGGTCGATTCGATGTCGTCGTACAGCACCATCCGCCGGTCGCCGCCAATTAGCACCTGCCGCACCTTCACGGGCGAGAGCCAGTTGACGTGGAAATGCGCGATCAGGTCACGCTCGAACTGCACGGTAAGGTATGCGACGTCGGCCATCCCACCGGGAAAGTGCGTCGCCGATACGGCGCTGATCGCCCTCGGACGCTGCTCGATCAGGTGATCCATGATCGCCAGATCATGCGCCGCGAGATCCCAGATCACGCTCACATCGTGCTGAATCAGGCCCAGGTTCACGCGCACCGAGTCGTAATAGTACATGCTGCCGAGCTCGCCGCTGTCGATCAGCTGCTTGATCCGCCGCACCGCGCCCGTGTAGACGAAGGTGTGGTCGACCATCAAGATCAGCCTCTTGCTCTCGGCAAGGTCGACCAGCTCCTGCGCCTCCGCAGGCGACGTCGTCATCGGCTTTTCGACGAGAACGTGCTTGCCGGCTTCAAGCGCCTTCTTCGCGAGCGGAAAATGTGTGTGTACCGGCGTCGCGATCGCTACGGCATCGATTGTTGGGTCCGAGAGCACATCGTCGAATGAAGTCAGGGGCCGCAAGCTGGGATGGCGGCGCTGAATCGGCTCGAGCCGCGCCTCCGACATGTCGCACGCAGCCACAACCGTACAGTCAGGTGTGTCGAAAAAATTGCGGATGAGGTTAGGCCCCCAGTATCCGCAGCCGACGATCGCGACACCGATCGGGCCGCCCGTCTTCCGCGGTGTTGCCGCACGCGATGCGATTGTCGTCAAGGGGCCCTCCCACCAAACCGAAGCGTGGTAATACGATTCGAGAGTATCCCGCGCCTGTTGAGGCTCGGTTAACCGGCCACTCTAGCCCGGTCGAGAAGGAAAACGCGCCATCGTCGCTGCTGTTACGCCCAGCCTGGGCCCGACGTCTCTCCTCGGATATTCGTCCCGCGTCCACCAGCTCTTTGCGCCGTATAGCCGATTCAACCTCGGCCCCGCGTCTCACGTCCCGCCTCGCACTTCCCACTCACACCCATTCCTCCCACGAGTCGAAGGCGCCCGCCAGAGTTGAGCGGAAGATGCGGTCTCCGTCGAAGCGCGTGATGAATGTGCGTGCCACCGTTCCGGCGGCGCGCCGGCGGTCCGACTGCGCATAGACCGTGTCATACCCAGCGTCTGTCGCCGCGACGGCGGCCGATGCGGTCCAATTCTTCGATTGCCCAAACGGGATCGCGAATTCTCTCGTATCTATGCCGATCCGGTCGCGAATCGTCCTACGCGACACGCCGAGCTCGTGCGCCGCGACGTCGGCCTCCAGCAGTCCGAAGTTGGGGTGCGTGACGGAATGACTGCCGATCGTCGCACCGGCCCGGGCCGCGTCTTCGATCTCGCGCCAGCCCATCATCAGCCCATCGCCGAAGCTGTGCTCGCCATCCGCCCAGCCGCTGACCACGAATAGCGTCCAGGGGATGCCGAACGAGCCCAGGATGGGTGCCGCATTCGTCATCACACTCCGAAGCCCGTCGTCGAACGTGATCGCCAGTCGCTTTCCGGCACCAGCGGGCTCGCGACCGAGCTCGCTGGCCGGCACGAAGCGATAGCCCTCCGCGAGGGCAAGCTCTATCTGTCGCTGAAAGCGCGTCGGCGCCACGTCGTTCACGCCCCACTCGGGCGTGCCGACCGAGTGATAACAGAGGATCCGCGACTTCGGTCCGTCGCCTCGATGCGGCAGCGCGGCGACGATTGAGCGCTCGCAGCACATCCGCAGCGAGGCGAGGTGCTTTCGTCTCAGCCCGCTCGCCTTCACGAGTCGCTTGACGCTCGAACCAGCACTCATATGCTTCTGCTCGTGCCGATCATTGCCCCGCCCCGGCTTCCGGCGAAAGGTCGAGCATCGCCATCTCGCGCTGCATTGCTCCCCAGAACTCCGTACGGCCGCCGAGCGCCGAGCAGACGGCATTGAGATACATGAGGTTGAACGTCAGGCTGCATGCCGCGAGCGCTGCCTTCCGGAGTCCCACTGCGTCCAACCCCCGGATTAGCCCGCGGCCGAGAAAGCGTGCAGCCAGCATCGCGGCCGGCCGGCCGACGGCGATCCGCGCGGCTAGTTGCAGCGCGCGCTTGCGATACAGGTGGAATTCCTCGGCGATGTTGCCCAGAATTTGCGTCCGGCCGCGCTCCCGCCACATCACGATGTCGTAGTGCCCGTACTGCTCCGCCATGCGCATCCACCCCTCGAGCGTCCGCGGAGTGTCGTGCGTGACGATCGCTTCCTGCACAAAGCGGAACGGCAGGCCAAGATCACTAAGCCGGTACCCCAACTCGACGTCCTCGGCCCGCCGAAAGGTCGTATCGAACAGCCCTGCCCGTATCAGGTCCTCGCGCCGCACCGATGCGTTCGCGGTGTAGAACTGTCTCGGCGTCGGCACGAAGATGCCGGCCGCCATCTGGTCGTACTGCCGCGTGACGGTGCGGCCCTCCCACTCTGCCCATACTGGCTGTTCCGCGTTGTCCGGCATCAACATGCGTCCGATGATCACGCCCGGCGCCGCCCGCTGCGCCTCGACGTGCCGTCTCACCAGGTCGCGCGCAGGAATAACGTCGTCGTCAATGAAGACCACGAGCTCTGCCGCGGCGCGCTCGACTGCGGCGTTCCGCGCGGCAGCAGGCCCGGCGTTCGGCTGCGTAATGCACACCAGCGGGTAGCCATAATCGCGCCCAAGAACGGACGCGGTGTCGTCCGTTGAGCCGTCGTCCGTCACGACCACCTCAAACGTGCCGGCGCTGGTGTCTTGCTCCTTGAGCGACGTCAGCACACGCGCGAGATAGCGTGCGCGGTTGTACGTGGGAATGACAATGCTGACCACCGGGATCATAGGTGGCGAAGCACCTGCGCCGGCGAGTTGCCGACAACCGTTCGTGCCGGCACATCGCTCGTCACGAGCGCGCCCGCCGCCACGACCGCCCCTTCGCCGATGTGAACGCCCTTCAACACGATCGCGCGTGCGCCGATCCAGACGTTGTCTTCGATCACGATCGGGCTGCACGCGCCGGGCAGCGTGCGGTCGTGCAGGTCGTGGTAGTCGCTATCCATGATCAGCGCGTAGTTGCCAATCAGGCAGTTCCGGCCGATGCTTACGCCCGCGTGCGCCGAGATCGAAGCGCCGTAGTTGATGAAGGTGCCGTCGCCGATGCTGATCGGCCCGTCCCACGCCACGATCTCGACCGGCACAGTGTTGCCGTGGATCCGCACCCGCTCCCCGATCGTCAGGCCGCCGTAGTTTTCGATCGTCACGCGGCCGGTTACGCGAATGCCCCACGGCGCAGAATCGCACTTGCGCAGCGCGATCTTGGCTCGGAGGAGCGCGAGCAGGATCTGCCTCGAGCGTAGTGCGCGCAGCACGCGGCTGCCGTTCGTCGTCTCGCGCATCGGCGCAGCTTCGTCCATCGCTCGAATCACGACCGACCGCCTGTAATCGCCGGCGCCACGGCGCGCGGAGCCGCGGCGGTGACGTCCTCATCCGGAGGACTGACGTAATGGAGCGCCCCGATCGTTCCGAGCACGATGCCGAACCAAACCATCGTCCGTGGCGTCACGAGGCCGAGGTCGACCCACGAATACACGACGAACATGATCACGAACGCCGCCATCGAGAACGCATATGGTGTCATCGCGTCCTTCCTGCCGGGACGCAGCAACTGCATCGATTTGGCGATCGCAACGGCGAACAACGTCGCCATAGTGACGAACCCGAGAATGCCCGCCTTCATCCAGAACCACATGATGGAGTTGTGCGGCACGAACCGCCACAGCTCCCAGGAGCTGAGGTCGGCGACCGGCACATAGAACCTGTATACGCGTCCGAACCCAATGCCGACGATCGGATCCGCCTGGATGTTGAGCCGAATATTCTCGCCTTCTTGCTTGCGGTAGTCGTCGGACGACTGATCCCGTTCCGACACCGTCTGATCGCCCGTCGCCGAACGGAAGGATCGCGCGAACGTCCCGCTTCCGCCCGGCGCGTTCCATGTCACGGCGAGCAGCAGGCCGATGAACACGGCGGCGACCGGTACGACGATCAAGAACATCCGGAAGTTCTGCCGCAGCAGCACGAGGCACAGCACCACGAGCCCAACATCGAGTGCAACAACGCCCGCCCGCCGCTTCATCACGAGCAGCGCGATGGTCGGAATGATCAGCAGGCCGATGCTCTTCCATTCACGCGCCAGGTTGTTCGACCAGGCGAACCGCGCGATCAGCAGCAGTATCGCCGCCGCAATGAACAACGCGCTCTCGTGCGAGAAGGCGAGGTTCGGCGAAATCTGCAGGTCGTAACCGCCGCGCACGTAGAACCACCAGCGGTACACGTTCTCGAGCGCCATGAGGTTCGCCGTGATCACAAACAGCCACATCAGCGTCTCGACATGCTTGCGCGTCGTCATGAAGTGCGTGATCAGCAGGTAGATCACGGGCAGATAAAAGAGGCCACGCGTTTCCGCGCGCATCACCAGCATGTCGGCGCCCCGCGCCAGCCCCACGCCAATGCCAACGAGCGCCGCAAGCGTGAAGAGCGAGAGCGGCAGCGCCAGTGTCCCCGGGCGAACGTGCACGTCGTCGTCGAACACCAGTCGGATCGCCAACCCGAGCGATGCGAACAACATCACCAGTTCCGCCGGCGTCAGGCTGATCCCGAAGCTACTCAATGTCGAAAAGAGCAACACTCCCGTCGCCCGGTTCGGGTTCGAGAGATGCACCTCGGAGAGCATGGCGAACGACAGCAGTATGTAGAGAGCCATCCGCGGCCGTACTAGCGCCAACACCATGACAGCGGTCCCGCCAATCGCGTAGAGCAGTACGGTGGCATTGACCATGGCCAGTGCCACCGCGAACAGAATCGCAATGACCGCGACCAGGCCGAACAGTATGGGAGTCGAGTCTGCATCGCCGCTAATTGGCCGCGTTTCTCCGTACAGCATCACCAGACCGCGCTGGAGAATGCGTACGCACCGGCCATCACGCCGGCGAGGCCGATGATCGCGACGTAGCTGAACCAGCCCAGCTTCGCCGTCGACATACCGACGAACAGAAACACGAATAGGAACGCCATGAAGAACTGCATGGCGCGAGCCTAGTCCAGCTCGTAGCGAGAGACGCCGAAGAGCCGCGACAGCCAGGCCGGCAGCCATACACGGGTGCGGTTCAGAACGACGCCGCGCACCGGAATCTGACCGGCCGCCTTGAGCGCCTTCGCCGCGTCGTTGACATGCGTGTGCCCGGCCCGCACGACGAGCACGAGGCCATCGGCCTGATTAGCGATGACCGCCGCGTGCGGCGATGTCAGAAGCGGCGGTGTGTCGATGATGATCGTGTGAAAGACGCCGTGCAGCGACTTCATCAACTCGTGAAACTTATCCGAGCGAATCAGCGGACCTGGGTTGGGCGTTCGCCGGCCCGCCGGCAGCAGCCATACCTTCGGCGCGCGCGTCTCCTGAACGATCGACTGCAACTCGATATCGGACGACAGGTAGTCGCTCAATCCCAACACCGCCTCGACGCCGAAGTCGTCGGCGAGCTGCGGCCGCTGCATGTCCGTCTCCAGGATCAGCACATCCGAACCGAGGTTGCGCGCCGCTGCCGTCGCGATGCCAATCGCCACCGACGACACTCCATCGCCGAGCGATGCGCTCGACACGGCCACCGACTGGCTTTTCGTCGGGCGGTTCGTGTCGAGGCAGCGCGCCGCAATTTGCCGGTATCGCTCCTCGACCGTCTCGAATACGGAGCCATCTATCGCTTCTTCTTCGATTTCCGTAACGAGACGCGCGAACTTCTGCCCGACGACCGTCTCGCTGCGCGCTGTCGAGCGTGCGCGGTCTTGAATTGTGTCCTGGATGGCCATGTGCCGGTTACCCCTCTCCCTTACGAGAACGTCGTTACCTCTGCGGAGTTACGCCCAAACCGGCAATCGCGATGCGAAAGAAACTCTTTGGCCAACGCCGCTTCTTCACGAAACTGATGTCCGGCACAGCGCCGAGCATGACCAGCCCCGGAATCGCCTCTAAATCCTCGGATGTGCGGATGCTGTTGTCCGTTCGCAGGAGGAAGGCAAAGATTCCCGCCGCGAGGCTTAACGCGATGAGCGTCCCGGCGATCGGCAGCGCCAGCAGCTTCTTCTGACTCGTCGGCGCCGCCGTCGTCGGCAGATTCGCCTCGTCCTTCAAACTGAGCGTATAATCCTGGCCGCTGATCGTCGCCTGCTCCTGCAACTGAATGTCCGAGATGCGCTGCTGGGTCGCGTCATAATCCTTTTGCGTCCGGTCGACATCCTTCTGCAGCGAGAGGTAGCGCGGGTCATTGTTCAAGCTCTCCGGCCCCGTCCTCTTCGCAAGGTAGGCGCCGATTGCCGTGTCAGCTTCATCCAGCGCCGTCTTGTTCGTCGCCAGCTGCGACTGGTACACCGTCGTCGCGTTGCTCACGTTCTTCGTGACGTCGGCGCTGTACTGTGCGCGATACTCCGCTACGATGCCGTTCACGATGTCCCGCGCTTCCGCGCCGTCCTTGGACGTGTGTGAGATATTGATCAGGTGACGACCGTTCGCAACGGCGCTCGTCCCCTTCTCGATCGCGGTCATCGAGTTCGCGGATTCTTGCGCCGTGCCCGTCGGCAGGCCAATCCGCTTCGCCACCGCCATCTTGAACGAATCGGTCGCCAGCAGCTCCGTAATGTCGCTTGACCGGTTCTGCGCCGGCGAGTTGTACTGGCTATCGCCGTTCCCGATAACGTCGACAATCGCAGAGTCCTGCGCTAGAAGTCGCGCGGTCGACGTGTACTCCTTCTTGATGCTCAGAACGGTTGCTAATGCAGCAATCGGCAGAATGATCAGAAAAGGTACGATCAGCAGGAACTTGTAGCGTGCTGCGACGACGAGAGGTTTGATTCCCATAACTGTTTGTGTCTCCTCCTGCCGATCCTAAACGCCGGGAACGGCGGCATGTTGCGCCGGCGCGCTCCCGATTCTCAGACTAAAATCGCTCGGTTGAGCCGCGGTAAAGATGATGTGACGCGCTTGTCAAGGTAGGCGGAGTTGACAGCAGTCTCAGAATGCACCCTTCGCCGACACAACTGAGGGCAACGTCTTCGCGAGAATGACAAGGTCGCTCGCCAACGACCACTCGTCGATGTACCTGAGATCGAGGTCCACCATCTCGTCGAACGTCAGCAAGCTCCGTCCGCTCACCTGCCAGAGGCCCGTCATCCCAGGTTTCGTACCGAGACGCCCGAGCTCGCGTTCGGTGTAGACCTGCACCTCGCGCGGCAACGGCGGCCGCGGCCCGACGAGACTCATCTCGCCGCGAATCGTGTTCAGAAGCTGCGGCATCTCGTCGATGCTCGTCTTGCGAAGCCACCGGCCGACGCGCGTCATCCGCGGGTCAGAGCGCATCTTGAAGAGAGTGTCCCCTTCCTTCTCGTTGTGCGCCTTCAGCTCGGCCAGCATCTCATCTGCCCGGTCACACATGGTCCGGAACTTGTACATCCCGAAGACCTGCCCGTATCGGCCGACCCGCGTCTGACGCAGAAAGATCGGCCCCTTCGAGTCCAGGCGAATCATGATCGCGACGATGATCCACGGGATGATCAGGGCAATGAGTAAGCAAACGCCGCCAACGATATCCAGCGCTCGCTTCAAAGCGAGCTGAATCGTCTTCTCGTCGCGCTCCGCGTACGCCGCTTCTTCGCGGAAACCGATCTCGGTCTCCAGCTCTCGCCGAATGGTTGCCAAACTGTGCTCTCTCCAATACTGGATGCGACTGCCTCGGCGAGCGCGCGGGGAACGCCCGATTACTTCTATGCGATTAGAGTTAAGTGATCGTTGAGTGTGTGTTCAGGACACGTTCGATCGCACCATCGGTGTCACTTGCGCCGACTGCTCGGCGTTGTCCAGCGTGTAGCCGACATTCGGCACCGCGGTGATCATCAAGCCGCTCTCCGCCTGCACCAGCTTTTGCCGGATATGCGAGATGTGTGTCTTCAGTACGTTGCCGTCGCCACCGTCGTCTCGCCATACGAACCGGAGCAACCGCTCCGTCGGCGCGACGCGCGTGAAGTGGGATGCGAGGCAATACAGGATGCGAAACTCAAGCCGCGTGAACCTGATTACGTCGCCACCGCAGACGACGCTCCAGTTGTCGCGGTCGATCGCCAGCCGCCCGACTTCGAGCGCGCTCGAGACGCGGTTCACCGCCGCGCGCCGCGTCACCGCGTTCACGCGCATCGTCAGTTGACGAAACGAGAACGGCTTCGTCATGTAGTCATCAGCACCGGCCGTAAACGCCTCGACCATCGCCGGTTCGTCCGTCCGTCCCGTTAGCATGATCACCGGCGTGTCGCCTTGCGCGCGGATACGCTTCAGCACCTCGATGCCGTCCGGCTCCGGCAAACACAGGTCGAGCAGCACGATGTCTGGTGTCTCCGATTCGAAATGCTCAAGCGTCTGCTTACCCGAGTATGCGCGGATCACACTGAACCCCTGGCGGCGCAGCGCGAACGCCGTCACGTCGCTCAGGTCGATGTCGTCTTCCGCCAACAAGATCTTCACGCTTGCCCTCCGTCTCTCGTTCGAGACGAGCATACGGAACCGGCGCCGCGCCTGCGTGAAGTCCCGGTTGAGTTCGCGTGTAGTCTGTTCTCGTATGCCGGCGCGCGCTTCATGCCAGTTCGCCCGGCGGTCGCGAAGAATCGCACGAACCTGAGAGGCGATAGCCTAGCCCCGCCACCGTCTGCAAGTACAACGGGTTCTCCGGATCCGGCTCGATCTTGCGGCGCAGATTCCGAATGTGGCTCTTGGTAATCGAGCCGCTGCTCACTTCCTGGTAGCCCCAGACCCGTCGCGCGAGCTCTTGGTGCGAGACAACCTCGCCCGCATGCAGCGCCAACTCATGAAGCAGCCGAAACTCGATCTTCGTGAGAGTCAGTGTCCGGTCGAGAATCGTGACTCGGTTAAGCCCGAGGTCGAGGCGAATATCGCCCAACTCCAGTACGCGCGCCCTTGCGCCGGCAAGCTCCAGCGCGGAGCGTCGAAGGACCGCCTCGACGCGCGCCACGAGCTGCGTCGGGCTGAACGGCTTGGTGACATAATCATCAGCGCCGAGACGAAGGCCGCGGACGATGTCGTCGTCGTTTTGGCATGCCGTCAGCATGATGACGGGGATGCTCGACGACAGCCGTAACTGTTGCAACACCTGCCAGCCGTCGATGCGCGGCATGTTCACATCCAGCAGCACGAGGCTCGGCTCCTTCGATTTAATCAGTCGCAAGGCCAGATAGCCATCGAACGTCGTGATCGCATCGTAGCCGGCACGCTTGAGCGTGTAGGCGATGATGTCCGCCAGGTCCTGGTCGTCCTCTACCAACAGAATCGCCATCAGCTCCGACCCCCAGCGGCTGCCTTGGCCGCATCCTTGCGAGTCGTCGCGTTCGCGGGCGGCGGCGCAATCAACCCATGCTTCAAAGCGTAGGTCGCCGCTTGCACCCGGTTTTGTACCTGTAACTTCTGCATCAAGCTCCGCACGTGCGCGCGCACCGTGTGGATTGAGATGAACATCCGCTCGGCGATGACGCGATTTGACTCGCCGCGCGCGAGCCGCGACAACACCTCGAGCTCGCGCTCGCTTACATCGGCCATCCGTGCGCCGTTTGCGCCCATGCGGCGCGGCTTGTCTCGCTTCGCCGAGACAAACTCGACGACGAGACGGCTCGCGAGCCGCTTCGATATGGTGATCTCGCCGTTGAGCACCTCCCGGATCGAATCCGTGAGGCGCGCGCCGTCGGCGTTCTTGTCAATGATGCCGCGGACACCGAGCGAGAGAGCATCGAGCAAACGCTCATCGTCGTCCGCGAGGTTGAGTAGCACGACGGGAATCTCGGCGAGGTCGCGATACACCGTGCGAAGCAAGGGCGAGACCGCGACGTCGGCGTTTTCCACCGTCATCAGTACGATGTTTGCGCCGGAATCGCGTGCCTCGCGGCCGAGCGCTGCGGTCAGGTTCGTCTCGCGGGCGACGTCGACGCCGGGCTGGCGACGAAGGAGGGAGACCAGCGCATGGCGTACCAGGCCATGATCGCAGGCGATGAGGATACTGACTGACACTACTCCGCTTCCCTTCGGCTGCTTCGATCCTGCCTCGTTCATCCGATTCGTAGCCGCCGCCCATGCGTCAGCAAGAGCGACATACTCACGACCATTCATTCGCGCGAGTCGCAGGGGAAGTTGATACTGTCCGCGTCTTCCGACCGGATTTTGCTCCCCTCCAGACCCGTCGAACATTGCGATCGACACCCGGCATATCGGCGCAGACTGCGGTGGTCGCGCCAAGAAGATTGCGGGTGCGGCGTTCCCTACCGCGTCGACCAGAACTGTCTCTGACATAGTTAACATAGCGCTCGAATAGGTGTCAACGGACTTAGGCGGCCGTTGTCAAGATGCCGCCGAGCCATCAGATTCCTCAATTTCTTGACAGCTTCGAACTTGTCGTGCGCGCAACAAGATCGAGCGTCTTTTCCAACAACGAGAAGCCGCGGCGATCGTTGCAATCGCCTCGATACATCCGCCCTCCACTCGTCCTATCGAACTAGTCCGGTGCACCTGCGGCCGCGATCGGACTACGCGCGTTGGGGTGGGAGTCGGTGCTATCGGACGAGAAAAGCACGGCGGGTTGGCTCAGCAGATGCGGATCGAACGGCCGATGTTTGCGCTCTTGTTCGGCCGTAACATCGCACTGCATCCCGCCGTTGTAAGGGGCGAGACAGCATGCACTGAACGGAACCTCCATGCCCAACCGTCGCGCCGTCATCTTGCACCGGCACATCCTCTTTCGCGACCTGATCGAGCTCGAGCTTCACGATCTCGGGCCGATGGAGATCGCGTTCGCCACCAGCGACCGCGACGACGCGCTCGGGTTATTGCTTGAACATGGAATCAATGCCCTAATAGTCGAATCCACAGAGGGCTTCATCGATCGCCGCGAAATGCTGCGTCTGTTCTGTGAAGGTGCAGAGCATGTCGCTGAGTTCATGCTCATCGCAGCGAACCTCGCGACGTCGGAAGTCGAAGTGATCCAGGACACGATCGCTCAGCATCCGCACCTGTCCTCACTTAAGCCGTTGCTTCAAGGTGTCGCATCATGACGATCGCTTCGACGCTGAAGCCG
>JBBSDV010000046.1:0-17764 GCA_038240335.1 Dehalococcoidia bacterium | reverse complement strand
GAGAGGCCCTGACGTACAACGTCGACGTCTCGGAACTACGCGATGCGGCGCTCCGGACGTTCATCGAGAACCGGCTTCGCGGGGCTAAGGCATTCGACGCCGAGTCGATGCGCGGGCTTGCGGACCTGCTCGAGCAGCGAACGCTCTCGACCCGCGGCGTCGTCGCGATGGCGACGCGCTATCTTCTCGATCGTGCCGCGTACGAGCATGAATCGTTCGCGCCAACTGCTGCCGTCTTAGAGCGGGCGGTGGGCTTTGCGGCGGGCCACAAGGAGTCCGCGCCGGCGATGCTTCGCCTGGCTTCGTAGTGCGTCTGCGTTTGCCGGTTCTTTAGTGCGTGACGAGAAGCCGTCGATGGCGTTGTCTGACTTTCTCGCCTGATTCGCCAGACTATGAAGTGGCAGACAATCTTCGGAGGACACCCCCGACACCTTCCAAGGCGAGCAGGCTCTCCGCGACGAGCAGGCGGCCGGGGCGCGTTAGCTCCCAGCTTCCACCTCGAATCTGCGAACCCAGACGTGCGGACACGCAGGCGACTCACCCGTCACACCCCGTCGCGTGAATTAGAGCGAGCTCGAACGCCGCACGCTGGCTTAGCGCCGAATGCTCTCAGTCTCAGTCTTCGTCGGTGACTTCGATCGCGCGTTCGGGGCAGTTCTCCTCGGCGAGGCGGGCCTTCTCTTGTAACTCGAGCGGCACGGTACCGTCGCCGCGCGGAGTGGCGTAGCCGTACTCGTCGACCTTGAAGAGTCCGGGGGCAAGCGCGTAGCACCGGTTGTGGCCCTGGCACTTCTCGCTATCTACTTTGACTTTCATGACGGCCACACCAACTGCATCTTTCGCGGCCCGCGCACCTGGCCGCCGGCCCACGTTACGGTCTCCGGGTCCTCGAGGCGAAAATCCGGGATGCGCTTCAGCCACTCTTCGATCGCGACCTTCATCTCCATGCGCGCGAGGTTCGAGCCAGCGCAGCGGTGAATGCCGACGCCGAACGCGATGTGCGGGTTCTTCTCGCGATCGAGGATCACCATGTCGGGGTTCTCGAAGACGTCGGGGTCTCGGTTCGCGGCCGGGAAGTTCATGAGGATCTTGTCACCCTCGCTCATGGGGCAGCCGTTGTACTCGACATCTTCGACGACGTGGCGGGCCATCGTAACCGGCGAGTAGGCGCGCAGCAGCTCTTCGATCGCGCTCTGCATCAACTCGGGCTCGGCGATGAGGCGGGCGCAATCCTTGGGGTTCTGCGCGAGATGCCAGATGGCGGATCCAATAGAGCTCCATGTCGTGTCGATGCCGGCGACCATGAGGAGGAAGCACGTGCCGAGCACGTGGGCTTCTGGCACGGGCTCGCCGTCGACGGTGGCGGTGAGCAGGTAGCTGAGCAGATCGTCGTCCTGGAGGTTCGCCTTGCGCTCCTGGATGCGCTCGTTCATGTAGGTGAAGATGCTGATCGCCGACGACTGCCGGAGTTCCGGGTTCGTGAGGCCAAGCTCGAGGAAACCGCGCACCCACTCGGTGAATGTGGCCGCCATCTCCTTCGGGATGCCGAGCATACTGGCGATTACGCGCGGCGGGATCTGCTGAGCGTAATCCGCAGCGCCATCCGCCGTACCGTTCTTGATGAAGCCGTCGATCAACTCGGCGCAGAGCTCGCGCGTCTCCGCTTCCCACTTCGCCGTGGAGGTCGCGGAGAACGGCGGCAGGATCAGCTTGCGCGCCCAGGTGTGCACGGGCGGGTCCGACGTGATCGGAGGAGCGCCACCGTTGTACTGCGCGGCGTTGTTGACCTCTGCCTGAACCTCGTTCTCCTCCTCGTCGCCGGTCGGCGGCTCGAAGTCGGTGACCAGAATGTTCCGGGACGAGAAGTGCTGGATGTCCCGCGCGATATTGAAGAGATCTTCGTATCGGGTCGGCATCCACGAGCCGCCCCAGCGGTCGGTGTGGGCAACGGGACACTGCTCGCGGATTTCGTCCCATACGGGGAACGGGTTCTTGATGTACGACTTCTCGAAGATGTCGTAATCGGTTTTCCAGTCCATCACCGGCTCGGCCATCGCACACTTCCTTCTGCATAGCCCTTGCGGGCAGCCCGACTCGAGGATTTCTATTTTAGTGAACGCTAGATTACTGAGCGAACGCTAGATTATAGGTTCCGCAATCTGAATTCGCAATGGGCGCTTGACGGTAATTTTCGCAGACGTGTACGTTCGATCGGATCTGGCCCATCCGCGTCGGATGTGGATATCAGTTCGTCGAGATCACTGGAGCCCGACGTTGGGCTAATCGGACTAGATGGACAGGCGTTTGTCGGCGAACCGGCTTCGCTGGTACACTGCGGACGAATCGGAACCACGTAGGACCGGACGCTGGGGCCTTAGGGCCTCAAATTTATGTCCGGTGGAATGAGAGAGCTATGACCACGCAGACCGCCCCAGCATCCGCGTTCCCTGTCTCCATGAAGGCGCTTCTCGAAGCGGGTGTGCACTTCGGCCACCAGACACATCGCTGGGATCCCCGGATGAAGCCGTTCATCTTCACAGAACGCAACGGTATCCACATCATCGACCTGCAACAGACGGTGCCGCTTCTCAAGGAGGCAATGGCGTTCGTCCGCGGGCTGGCGTCGCGGGGCGATTCCGTGCTCTTCGTCGGCACGAAGAAGCAGGCGCAGGAGTCGGTTGAGTCCGAGGCGACGCGGTGCGGCATGCCGTTCGTGACCAATCGCTGGCTCGGCGGCACGCTGACGAACTTCCAGACGATGGAGCAGCGCATCGACCACCTGATCCGCCTCGAAGATCGGCGGGACCGGGGCGAGTTGGCGGTGCTGATTAAGAAGGAAGCCGGCAAGCTGATGGAAGAGATCGAGAAGATGAACCGCTACTTCGGCGGCATCAAGGCGATGCGGCGTTTGCCAGCTGCGCTCTTCATCATCGACCCGCCGATGGAGCAGATCGCGGTCGCCGAGGCGACGCGGATGAAGATTCCGATCATTGCAATGTGCGACACGAACTGCAACCCGAACCAGATCGACTTCCCGATCCCGTCGAACGACGACGCGATCCGGGCGGTCAAGCTGGTAGCGGGCAAGATCGCGGATGCGGCGCTCGAGGGGCGGAACCTCCAGGGGTACGCGGCGGAAGCGGACGACACCGAAGGCCTTGATATGGACACCTTCACCGCATCGGGCACGTTCTCGGCATCGCCCGATGACCTGCCGCCCGGGCAGGCTGCAGTGGAGCCGAATCCGGAAGGTGTGCCTCAGAGCTAGCTCAGGTGCGGCATCGTGCGGACACCCTCTACGTCGATAGATCCAGCGGAAGGAACAGTACGTGCCTGCAGCAACAGCCGAAGACGTCAAGCGACTGCGCGAGATGACGAGCGCGGGCGTGATGGATTGCAAGCGCGCGCTTGATGAGTCCGGCGGCGACGTCGACAAAGCGGTGAAGATCCTGCGCGAGAAGGGCATCGCGAGCGCAGACAAGAAGTCTGATCGCGAGACCGGCCAGGGCATGGTCGAGTCGTATATTCACGCAGGCGGCCGAATCGGCGTGTTGGTCGAGATTAACTGCGAGACGGACTTCGTGGCGCGCAACGACATCTTCAAGACGCTCTGCCATGATGTCGCGCTCCAGATCGCCGGCATCCCGACGACGCTGGCGATTCGCGAGGATGAGCTTCCGGAGAACGCAGAAGGCCTGCCGGAAGAGACGGTGCTGATGAAGCAGAGCTTCATCAAGGACAGCTCGCGGACGATCGAGCAGTTGGTCAAAGAAGCGATCGCCCAGACCGGCGAGAACATCCGCATCCGCCGGTTCACGCGATACGAACTCGGCCAGTAGGAGCCCGTCGATGGGCGAACGCCCCTACAAGCGCATCCTGCTCAAGGTCAGCGGCGAGGCCCTTATGGGTGACGCCGCGTACGGCATCGACCCAACGACGGTGCGCGGCATCGCGACCCAGATCAAGTCGGTCGCCGACATGGGGATCGAAGTCGCGGTCGTCGTCGGCGGCGGCAACTTCTGGCGGGGCGCCGAGGCGAGCCAGAACGGCATGGATCGCGCGACGGCGGACTACGCCGGCATGCTCGCGACGGTGATCAGCGCTCTCGCGCTGCAGGACGCCATCGAGCAGGTTGGCGGCGAGGTACGCACGCAGACGGCGATTCCGATCCCGCAGGTCGCCGAGCCGTACATTCGGCGCCGCGCCCTTCGGCATCTCGAGAAGCAGCGCGTGGTGATCTTCGCCGCCGGCACGGGGAATCCGTACATGACGACCGACACGGCGGCGGCGCTGCGGGCGATTGAGATCGACGCCGACATCCTGCTGATCGCGAAGAACCGCGTGGATGGTGTGTACGATGCTGACCCGCGCAAGATGCCGGACGCACGTCGCTTCTCGACGCTCTCCTATATGGATGCGCTCAGCCGCCGTCTGCAGGTGATGGACAGCACGGCGTTATCGCTCTGCATGGAGAACGACCTGCCGATTATCGTGTTCGACGTCGGCTCACCCGGCGGTATTATCGAGGCTGCGCGCGGCGGTGAAATCGGAACGAGGGTCGACGCAAGCGAGTCGCTGCTCGACGAAGTTCGCGTGTAGACGAGCCTATGCTGTGCGGCCGCGTATTGCCGGGCAGCACGATGTACTATGAGCCGTTTGGAGGAACAGCCGCCGCATGATCGATGACACGCTCCACGATGCCGAACAGCGCATGAAGAGCGCCGTCGGTGCGCTCGACCGCGATCTCGACACGGTGCGCACGGGGCGCGCGCGCCCGTCGCTCGTCGAGGCGATGAAGGTCGACTACTACGGCACGCCGACGCCGCTCAACCAGCTGGCGACGATCAATGCGCCGGAGCCGCGGCTGATCACGATCCAGCCGTGGGACAAGACGCAGCTGGGGACGATCGAGAAGGCGATCCAGAAGTCGGATCTGGGTCTGACGCCGACGAACGACGGCAATATCATCCGCCTCCTAATCCCGGCGCTCACCGAGGACCGGCGGAAGGAGTTCGTCAAGCTGGTTCACAAGAAATCTGAGGATGCGCGCATCGCCGTGCGAAACGTGCGACGCGATTCACTCGATGCATTGCGCAAGCTGCAGCACGACAAGACGATCACCGACGACGACGAGCGCGGCGCGCAGGCCCGACTGCAGAAGATCACCGACAAGTACGTCGCCGAGGTCGATCATCACGGCCAGACGAAGGAAAAAGAGCTGCTCGAGGTGTAAAAGGCGCGCCGGGACGTCCTCAGCCTCGGCCGTTGGGGACTTGAGATGTCAACGCTATCCCTCAACGCGCAAGGATGTAAGACCGAGAGTGTTAACCAGGAAGCGCAAGCCGAGTGCGAACGGAGCCGCTGCCACAAACGGAGTGGCGCCAACGAATGGCGCGCATGTTGGCGGCCCAACCCATGCAGCGAACGGCGCCGGCCTCGCGGCTCCCGATGCTCATCCGTCAATCCCCGCGGCGAAGCGGCCGATCCCGCGGCACGTCGCGATCATCATGGATGGCAACGGACGCTGGGCGAAGGAACGCGGCCTGTCGCGCCAAAAGGGGCATCGCTCGGGTGCCGAGAACATTCGACGCGTGATCCGCGCCGCCGGCGAGCGCGGGATCGGCGCGCTCACGTTGTATGCGTTCTCGACCGAGAACTGGAGCCGTCCCCGCACGGAAGTGAGCGCGTTGATCCGCCTCATCCCGCGCTTCATCAAGAACGAGTTGAAAGAACTGCATGAAAACGGCGTTCGGCTGATCCACATCGGCAGCCTGGAGGCGCTCGACCCGAAGATTCGATCCGAGGTCGAGCGAGCCGTCGAGTTGACGCGTGGGAACACGCGGATGACCGTTGCGCTCGCCTTCAGCTACGGCGGGCGCGCCGAGATCGTAGAGGCGACGCGACGCATCGCGGCCGCGGGATTGCGCCCCGAGGAGATCGACGAGCGCGTCTTTGCCTCCTACCTGTACACCGCCTCGATCGGTGACCCCGATCTCGTTATCCGAACGGCCGGCGAGATGCGGCTCTCGAACTTCCTGTTGTGGCAGTCGGCCTATGCCGAGTTCTACTCGACGCCGGCGTATTGGCCCGCCTTCGATGAGACGGAGATCGACCGTGCACTGGACGCCTATGCGGGACGCGATCGCAGATACGGCGCGATACCCGCCCGCAATAACTCGCTCCCGACGAATGGCTCCGCGCCATCGACGTGACCGGTTCGTGTTAGCGCAACGCATCCTAAGCGCAGCCATCGGCGTGCCAATCATTCTGCTCCTGATCTTCGTCGGCGGCATCTGGTACGTGGCCGCTGTTGCAGCCGCGCTGGCCGTCGCGTCGTTCGAGTTTCAGCACGCGCGCCGGGACTGGCTCGATCCGGTCTGCGTGCTGATCGCGGTACTTGTCGCCGGAATCGCCGTGGGCGCGCACGTTGGGCGATACGAGTGGCTGGCATGGATCGCCGCGGCGCTCGTGCTGCCGCTGATTGCCGTCGCGTTCAGCCCGACCGAGGATGGCGCCGCGGCGGATGCGGTTTGGGCGCTCGGCGGCATCGCCTGGATCGGGCTCCTTGGCAGCTTCTTCGTCCTGTTGCGCGATGTTACTTTCGACGGTCGCTCGTGGATATATCTCGCCGTGCTCAGCACCTTCGCGGTCGACACGGCCGCGTACTTCGTCGGCAGGAGGTTCGGGAAGCACCCGCTGGCGCCGCGGATCAGCCCGAAGAAGACGATCGAGGGGTTCGCCGGCGGCTGGATCGCCGGCGTGATCGCGGTGATCGCGGTGCACTCTGCATTCGATCTCGGCATCGAGCCGTGGCGCGTGTCGTTGCTCGCCGCGCTGCTGCCGATCGCCGCGGCGGCGGGCGACCTCACCGAGTCGGCGATCAAGCGCGCGATGGACATCAAGGACGCGAGCAGCCTCATCCCCGGCCACGGCGGCGTCCTCGATCGGCTGGACTCGCTGCTCTTTGTGTGCGCGCTGGTGTACGCGTTCGCGTTGTAGCGAATATTTGGACATGGCTGGGTTGTCGTTGCGCCGCGCCCGCTCTCCGCGGCGCGTCTTCGACTCGCGCGTACGCGGATATGGTTAAAAAATCCCTCGCGGGAGACAACCCTGCGGGCCCGTTTCCACTGCGAGCAGGCGTCAGAGAGATGCGCCCTCCACACCGCCGCCTCGGTTCGGCGCGTTGCGAATCGAGGCAACCGCGTCACACGATCCATTGGCATCTGATGACGTGGGCTAGCCCGACGCTAGCTCGTCGAACGCTCGACGATGGCGCGGTAGTACTCTTGCCCGCGACGGAACAGGGCGACTACTTGGTCGCGCTCGACCTCAGAGGGGTAGCGGCCGGCTTCGGCAGACATGGCGATCAGACGGTCGATCCAATCGACGAAGTATGCGGCGGAATCTCGGACCCCAAGAGTCGCCGTGCCGACGGTGATGTAAATCGGGCTCGTGTGGGCGAAGACGCCCTCGGGCTGGCCGGCGATGTTGCCTTCGGGGTCGAGGACGAGGTTGTGCGGCGCGCCTGTCACTCGCACGGCGAGCCAGCAACTTTCGGTGATCGTGATGGTGTGATGCAACAGGGCATGGTCGCCACCGCGACCGGCAGGCTCGCTTGCGACGACGGCGCCGTTGACAATGAGGTCGATACGCTGCATCGGGACGTGAGATCCAGCTTCGGCCGTGACGCGCACGAGGTCGCCGACCGCGGCTACAATCTCGTCGCCGATCGTGTAGACGGCGTCGTCGCGGCCGGCTATAGCTTCGAGGTGCAGCATCGGGGCATTCGTGACGAATGTGCGGCCCTGGCGCACGCCCTCGCACCAGGACTGCGTCGTGAATTCGCCATCGACGCGGACGAAGACTCGATCGGCGGCGGGCGGGTTGCTGAACTCGTCCTGATCGGCGCAGTTCATGAAGGTGTCGGTGCCGGCGTTCGCCGCGAGGCGTATCCCGCAGTTCAGCAGGTGATACCACAGCTTTGCTGACTCGAGCTTGTGGCCCGGGTACGACATCACATCGACGGCGTCGACGTGGCCGAGCGCGGCATCGACGGGCAACTCCTTCGCCTCGACGGTGTGCGATTCGGCGAAGACACGATCGAGTTCGATGCTCTCGAACATCGGATGCGCGTAGCTAATCGTGCCGCCGGCGGCGCGGGCCTGCGCCGCCGCGTCGGCGTTGGCGGGCAGATCGTGGCGGTGCTCACTGCCACGGAAGCCGCTGTAGATCGGCGGCACGAGCGCATCGATGCCGAAGAGACACATGTGGCCGTACAGGTTGTTTCGATACTCCTCGCCCCACCGCAGGACGTGGGCGGTGTCGCTCAGTTCCGAGTCCGTGCCGGTGAAATGCTCGCGGTCGTGCACCCAACCGCTCTCCTGGTTCGCCACCATCATGTTGAGGAAGTGCACGTCTTCGGCGCGCTGCGCGAGGCTCGCATCGGCGGCCGTGAGCTCGTACTCGCCGCCGTAATGCAGATGGACGTGGACGTCGCCGCTGTACCAGCCGTCTGCGGCCATGTGCGACCAGCGTTTGAGGCGCACGGTGGTCTCTACGTCGCGGTCCGCGCCGACGACGACGTCGATGTCCGCTGCTTCGTACTCGATACCGCGAACGATGCGCATCGCGGCCTTGCCGCTGATTCGCGCCTCAAACGAGCCGTCGGCATGGAACCAGGTGTTGCCGTGCACATCGACGCGGATCGGCGTGCCCGCTGGCCAGGTCGGGCCAACAGCGTCGCGGAGGTACACGCGCGCGGCGATTCGTTCGCCCGTCTCGTCATCGACGATGCGAACGCGCAGCACACCCGATGGCTTGCAATCAATCGGCACGTCGACGGTGGCCGGCCGGCCATCGGCGACGAGCAGCACGGGCAGCAGGTAGGAGCCGGGGTGCATCGCGCCGGCGTCGAAGAGCGCCGAGCCCGTCCGTTCCGCCTCGACGAAGCCGCCCACGCCCTCGCCGTGCGCTTCGGCCGAGAACTGGATGACGGCACCGGTGCGATTATCCACGAACGCGTGGAAGACGAGATGCTCCTCGTCGCGGAGGACGATGACGCCGGGCGTGCGGCTCGCGGCCACGGCATCGGTGTCGACGTCCACGCGAATCATCCGGCTCGACGTGATCGCCCGGTACATGGCGTCGAGGACCGCGGCAAGCTCGCGATCGGCCGGCTCGTCGCGATGCAGCGGCCATGCCGACTGCGCCGCCTCACCGATGCGCGTGATATCGAGATCGGTACCGAGCGCGAGACGCAACTCGGTCAGCGTGGGGTGTCGCCCCGTGTCGAGCGCGATCAGGCGCGCAGCGAGCGCGGAGGTGAGCGGCGCGCCATCGCGAAGGAATGCAGCTAGCGTGCGCAGTGTCGGTTCAGTCTGCGTGGGTTCAACCATAGGAGCAGGTTAACGAGAGCGCGCGGGTCGCGGGAGGTACGCTGCTGTGTCCCGTAGCTTCCCTCTTTCGGAGGGACACAGTACAATTTCGTGTACTACAGGACGATTCTTGAGCCGAACGGTACCCTTATTTCATGACGATCGAGCAGATTGACGACCCGATGGCACTCGCCGCCGTCGATGGCCCACGCATCGAGCGAGCGATGCTGGAGATCATCGAAGCACTCGGAGAAGATCCGCTGCGCGAGGGTTTACGAGACACACCGGCGCGCGTCGCGCGGATGTATGCGGAGCTCTTCGAAGGGCTGCGGATCGACCCAACCGATTACCTCAAGGTCGGCTTCGACGCCTCGCACGACGAAATGGTGATCCTGCGCGACATCCCGTTCTACAGCGTGTGCGAGCATCATTTCATGCCGTTTCACGGAAAGGCGGCCGTTGGGTACATCCCCGAAGGCCGCGTTGTCGGCATCAGCAAGCTTGCGCGGCTGGTCGAGGGATACGCGCGGCGACCGCAGCTGCAGGAACGGCTGACATCGCAAGTAGCGGACGCGCTGATGGACACGCTGCATCCGGACGGCGTCGCAGTTGTGATCGAGGCGGAGCACCTCTGCATGACGCAACGGGGCATCAAGAAGCCGGGCAGCCGGATGATCACGTCGGCGACGCGCGGCACCTTTCGCAAGAACGAAGTCACGCGCTCCGAGTTCCTCTCGCTGGTGCGGAGCTCGTGACGGCACTAACGATCCTGAACGAGCCCTTCGACCGGATTTGCGGCGAGTGGGCCGGGCTCGTGCAACAGACCCCGAACGCGATGCCGTTCGTGACGCCGACGTGGCAGCGCGTGTGGCTCGCTCACTTCCAGGGCAAGCGTGAGCTACGCATCCTCACCGCCCGCGACGGCGAGCGGCTCGTCGGTGTTGCGCCGTTCCTCTGCGACGGCGACCGGGCCGAATTCGTCGGCCATTACTCGATCTGCGACTACCTCGACGTGCTCGTAACGCTGGGCTTCGAACCGCAGTTCTTCGCATCGATCCTGGACACGCTGGCGGCGGCGGGCGTGACAAACCTCGATCTGCGGGGGCTGCGCGCCTCGTCGCCGTCGCTGCACGCGCTGATCGCGGCCGCGCCTCAAGTCGGCTTCTGCGCAACTCGCGAGGAGGAGGCGCTGTCGCCGAGCGTCGAGCTGCCGGCTACGTGGGACGACTACCTCGGTTCACTCTCGAAGAAGGATCGCCATGAGTTGCGGCGCAAGCTGCGGCGGCTCGAGGGCGGCGGCGGTGATGTCGCCTTGCGGGTTGTGACGGAAGAGCCGGAGGCGAGCACGATGCTCGACACGCTGTTCCATCTCATGCGGATCAGTTCGCATCACAAGGAGGAGTTTCTCGACCGGCCCGGTATGGAGGCGTTTTTCCGTGAGATGACGCGCGTGATGGCGTCCGAGGGCATGCTGCGATTCTATTTCTTGACGTTTGACGGACAGCCGGTCGCGTCCGTCCTGAACTTCGACCTGGGCGGGAAGCTGTACATGTACAATAGCGGCTACGACCCCGAATACGCGCACTACGCCGTCGGACTAATGTCGAAGACGCTCCTGATCCGCGATGCGATCGAGAACGGCCGCACGTGCGTCGACTTTCTGCGGGGCGACGAGAACTACAAGTACGACCTCGGCGGCAAGGATCAGCAGGTGTATCGCGTCGTGCTGACGAAGGAATAATTCGAAGACGATGACGTCCGTATACGAACCCACGTCAAACGCAACGGCAGGATCGACGGCGCGGCGACGGATCGCCGTGTTCAGCGTCCACACGTCGCCGTTAGCCGCGATGGGCGGTCGCGAGACGGGCGGCATGAACGTCTACGTGCGCGAGCTGAGCCAGGCGCTGGGGGCACGGGGGTACGCGATCGACGTCTTCACGCGCGCGACCTCGCCGAACGCACCGGAGATGCAGCCATTCGGACCAAACGCGCGTGTGATCAACATCGACGCCGGACCACGCGGGCCGATTCGGAAAGAAGCGATCGTCTCGCACCTCGACGAGTTCGAGGCGAACGTCCTCGCGTTCGCCGCGCGCGAGGGCATCACGTACGACATGGTGCATAGCCACTACTGGATGTCGGGCGAGGTAGCGGTGCGACTGAGCGCGCGATGGAACGTACCGCACATCGCGATGTTCCATACGCTCGGCGAGGTCAAGAACCGGTCTCGCGCGACGGAGCACGAACCACGCTCGCGGATCGATGCGGAGCGCGCGATCGCGGCGAACGCCGACCGCATTGTCGTCGCGAGCACGCATGAGAAGCACCTGCTCACCGAGCTGTACGGGGCGGACGCGGCATCGATCGCCGTCGTGCCGTGTGGCGTCGATCTCGATCTTTTTACGCCGATCGAGAAGGAGGTCGCGCGACGCAAACTCGGCCTCGAGGACGGCGAGCGGATCATCCTGTTCGTCGGGCGCATCGAGCCGCTGAAGGGCATCGACATTCTGATCGGCGCCGCGGCGCAGCTGCACGAAGACGAGAACTTCAACGTGCTCATCGTTGGCGGCGACGGCGCTTCGGAAGAGATCGACGTGCTCCGCCGCCAAGCGGAGCGACTCGGCGTCGGCCATCACATCTCGTTCGTCGGCGCTGTCGAGCACGAGATGCTGCCCCTGTACTACAACGCCGCCGACGTCTGCGTCGTGCCATCCTACTACGAGAGCTTCGGGCTCGTCGCGGTCGAGTCAATGGCGTGCGGCACGCCCGTCGTGGCGTCGCGCGTAGGCGGTCTCGCCGGCACGATTATGGATGGCGAGACGGGATATCTGATCCCCTGGCGCTGCCCGGAGCCGTTCGCGGAGCGCCTCGAGCTGCTGCTCGCCAACGACGAGCTACGTGCATCGTTCGGGCTCGCCGCACGCGAGGCGGTCGAGCGGTACCGCTGGGCGAACGTCGCCGACGCCGTCGCGGCGCTGTATGAGGAGCTTCTCGCCGCACCGCGCGCGGCGCAGGCCGGCTTCGAGCTACTCCAGCGGTTCAGCGAGTCTGACGGCGCGCGGGCATAGCGACGCTGACACTCGGGACGTGGGGGCGTTGAAAGCGCGCTTCGCGACCGATATACTCATATGAGCACTGTAGATATTGCTGCACGGAGCGCTGTGCGGCCGGAAGGAGCCCACCATGGTTCAGGAGACGCAGACGATCGTTACGATTACCGACAAGGCGGCCGAGAAGGCGTCGGCGCTGCTCAAGGACCGCGGCATCGAAGATGGGGCGCTGCGCGTCTTCGTCGTCGGCGGCGGGTGCTCGGGCTACCAGTACGGCATGGCGATCGCGCAGGGCAAGGAAGAGGGCGACATCGTCATCTCCCAGAGCGGCGTCACGGTGCTGGTCGATCAGGAGAGCGCTCCGCTGATGCAGGGTGCGGAGATCGACTACGTGGACGACCTGATGAAGTCCGGCTTCACGATATTCAATCCGAACGCCACCAAGAGCTGCGCGTGCGGATCGAGCTTTCAGACCGAAGGCGGCGGCGGGCAGGCCAAGTCCTGCTGCTAGGCCAGTAATGCGAACAGACGGGACAGGGCCTCGACATCGAGGCCCTGTCTTTTGATCAGACGGTCGACGCCTCCTTACCGACTGCGTCGACGACTACGCCGTGGGCTTCCAAACTGTGAACTGTGAACTTTGAACGCGCCTCCCGTCCGCACCCGCTATGCCCCGAGCCCGACGGGCGTGCCGCACATCGGCAATATCCGCACGGCTGTGTTCGACTACCTGCTGGCGCGGCATTTCGGCGGCCAGTTCGTCCTGCGGCTCGAGGACACGGATCGGACGCGGCTGGTGCCGGACTCGGTTGAGAAGATATCGGAGAGCTTGCGCTGGCTCGGTTTGGACTACGACGAGGGGCCGGACATCGGCGGTCCGTACGGGCCATACGTGCAGTCAGAGCGGCTCGATCTGTACCGGGCGGCCGCCGATCGCATGATTGCGCAGGGCGATGCGTATGAGTGTTGGTGTTCGTCGGAGCGGCTGGACGCGGTGCGCGCGGAGCAGACGCGCCTCAAGCAGCCGCCAAAGTACGACCGCCGCTGCCGCGAACCGGCCGGGCAGGCAGAGGCGCGCACCGAGGCGGAGGCCGCGGGGCGGACCTGTGTCGTGCGATTCAAGACGCCGCTCTCGGGCGAGGTGACGCTGCACGATGCGATCTACGGCGACTCGACCTTCGATCTGGCGACGATCGATGACTTCGTGATGCTGAAGTCGGATGGCTTCCCGACGTACCACCTCGCGTACATCGTCGACGACGAGGCGATGCGGATCACGCACGTGCTCCGAGGCAACGAGTGGATCTCGTCGGCGCCGCGGCATTTGCTGATCTACCAAGCGCTGGGCTATGAGGTGCCGGTGATCGCGCATCTGCCGCTGATCCTCGGCGCAGACGGCTCGAAGCTGAGCAAGCGACATGGCGCGACGAGCGTCTTCGAGTACCGCGACCAGGGGTTCTTGCCGGATGCGGTGTTCAACTTCCTAGGGCTGATGGGCTGGTCGCTCGACGACAAGACGGAGATCATCTCGCGCGAGCAGTTCATCGAGCACTTCACGCTCGATCGCGTCGTCAAGAATCCGGCCATCTTCAATGTCGAGAAGTTGACGTGGATGAATGGCGTCTACATCCGCGAGATGCCAGCGGAGCGGCTCACCGACATCTTCGTCGCACGGCTCGACGCTGACCTGCCGCCGACGATCGCGCGGCCGATCGATCGCGACGTGATCGCGCGAGTAACGCCGCTGATCCGCGAGCGCGTAAAGTTGCTCTCAGAGGTGGCGTCGTACTGCGAGTTCTTCCTCACGGACGCGCTGACGTATTCGCGCGAAGATCTCCTCGGGAAGCGATTCGCATCGGGGCCGGAAGCGGCTCGCAGCGTGATAGAGCGCGCGAACGCGGAGCTGGAGGCGTTGCCCGATTGGACTCACGATGCGATCGAGGCGGCACTGCGTGCGCTTGGCGACGAAGTACATGGCGAGGACGCCGCCGTGAAGACGGGCGATGTCTTCTCGCTGATCCGGGTCGCCATCACCGGCAGCAAGGTATCGCCGCCGCTATTCGAGAGCATGGAGATCGTGGGCCGCGAGCGCTGCACCGAGCGCCTGCGCGCGGCGGGAGAACGGCTCGCGGCCTGAGCTCAGGGCGAGATGCGGCGACACTTGCGCAGAACGTTCTCGGTGCTACGGCTTTGTCTCAACGTCAGAGAGTCAGTCCGCGCCCCCATCAATCGTTTCGGCAGTGCACCTTGCATAGCGCGCGCCCGTCACGCGGACGAGATCTGCGACGCCGAGCTCGATATCGACCCCACGGGCGCCGGCGCTGACGTGGATGTGATCGAGTTGGCGTGCCGTCGCATCGAGCAACACCTCGAAGCTCCGATTCGTAAAGGCGAGAGCGCTGATGCCGCCGACGCGCAGTCCGGTCAGGCGTTCGGCCTCATGCTGTGTCGCCATCCGCAGCTTCTTCTCGCCGATGTCGTTCGCCAGCAAGCGGAGATCGATCCGGCGAGCAGCCGCGATGATGACGAGCAGCGGCTTCGCACCGGGTTCGGCTCGCAGCACGACGAGCGTCTTGTACACGCATGCCGGATCCGCGTCCAGCAACGCCGCGGCTTCTTCGGCTGTGTGGAATTCGGGTCCGGCATCGTAGGCGGTCGCGATGTAGTTGATGCGCTGCTTGTCCAACATGCGCATCGCCTGCGTCTTCTCCATGACCGACATTGTGCGGCGACGGGGCCGAGTTCGCTAGTCGATCGACCGTGCCCGCTCGTGTGCGCACGCCCAGTGCGATTGTGTGACGACTAACGCGTCGTCGGCGCTGGCTTGGAGAACCTTCGGTCGGTCTGCATCATCAGCAGGCGGTGCAGCATGAGGTACAGCGCGAGGCTGACGGCGAAGGATGGCAGCGTGCCGCCGATCTTCGTGATGCTCGCCGGCACGTCGCCGATCCAGGGGAAGTGGCGGACGAGCGCCGGTGGCTGGGCGCAGGCCGTGTAGACGACGAAGCCGACTGCCCAGGCGACGATGCCTGCCGGGTTGACGCCGCCCCAGAACCAGTACCGCCCGTCGCGCTGGTACAGGTCGTCGGTCTCGTAGTGCTGGTGCTGGGCGATGAAATAGTCGGCGATCAGCACGCCGAACAACGAGACGAAGACGCCGCCGATCAGGAACAGAAAATCTTCGTACCCGAGAAGGTCGACGCTGACGGCGAGGACGAACGCAACCGCGCCGACGACCACCGCGAGCACGCGGTGCGGGACACGCACGAGGTTCTGCAGCGAGACGGCGCTGGAGTAGATGTTCGCGAAGGCGTTGTCCGTCTCGTCGACGAGAATGACGAACAGGAACAACCAGCCGAGCGTCAGCGGCAGCAGCGAGTCGACGAGCGCGCCGATCAAGCTGCCGGCGTCGACCGGGTTCTGCTCGGTGCTCAGAACGAGCACGTAGCCAGCGCCGAGGGCGAAGAACCAGACGTTGGCGATCGTGTAACTGACGAACGTTGCCCATCCGGCCTGCGACGAGCGGCGTGCGAAGCGGCTGTAATCGGCGACGAGCGGCAGCCACGACACTGGCAGCGAGACGGCGATATCGACACCCTGCCAGAACGTCAATCCGCCGGCACCGTCGTTGCTCCAGAGATCCTGCACGCTGTACGTCGCGAAGAGCCGGTACGTGAGCCACGCCGTCGCGGCGATGACGATCCAGATGCCGAATCGCTGCAGAAACTGGCGGACGACGACGGTCGGGCCGCCGATCGCGAACAGCGTGCCGATGATCGCGAAGGCGGCGAGCCAGAGGTAGTAGCCCTCGAAGCCGAAGAAGTGGTCGCTGATCGCGCCGGAGGCCTGCGCCATGATGATGATCTCAAGCCCAGCCCACCCGACGAGCTGGCCGATGTTGAGCACCGACGCGAGGTATGAGCCGCGGATGCCGAGCGCCGGCCGCAGCGCAACCATCGTCGGCACGCCGGTGTCGCTGCCGACGCGACCGGCCGTCGCGAGGAGTGCGCAGCCGATGACGCTGCCGATACTGGTGGCCCCGATGGCAGCGCGCAACCCGAGCGCCGGCACCAGGAATGCACCCGCAACCAGCACGAGCAGGCCGACGCCGAGATCGCCCCAGAGCACACCGATCTCGAGCCCGCCGAGCGTGCGCTGGTCCGGCGGTATCGGCGCGATGTCGTCGTGGGAAGCGGGCTTGGTTGCTACGGCCACGGCGCACCTCCAACAGGAATGCCGCTGATGGACAGCGGCATGGTGATGCGTCGTGTCCCTCTCCGGCATGATCCGGCAGGTTCAAACGGTCGGCCCTATGAGCCCTCTCAGCCCGTCGCCGGGCTCCCGTCACTGCTATGCGATTGTATGGGCACCGTACCGCCGGATCGGCCCGGGTGCAAGCGCGGTGCGTCGCCAAACAAACCTATTCATCGCCATCCACGACATGAACATTCTTCGGCGCGGAATGATCTGGGCAGCGCGATGCCCTTACACGAAGAGAAAGCCGGTGGCGTTGTCGATCGCGTCGAAGAGCTGTTGAGGGTAGAGGCCGACGTAGAAGACGGCGACCATGAGACCGGCGGCGAGGCCGTTCATCAGCAGCGGCACGCTGAGCGCGCCTTCGCCCTCGGCGGGCTTGCTGACGAATGCCTCGCGCATCACCTGCAGGTAGTAGTAGAGCGAGATCACGCTCGTCGTGACGCCGATGGCGGCGAGCCAGTAGTAGCCTTGATCGGTCACGGCCTGGAACAGGATGAATTTCGTCACGAAGCCGGCGAACAGCGGCAGCCCGGCCAGGGAGAACAGCGCCCCTGCAAGGGCGCCCGCAAGCAGCGGCGCTCGCTCGCGCATCCCGCGAAAGTCCTCGATCTCGTCTTTGCCGGTCATGTTGTGCCAGGCGATGATGACGACGAAGATCGTCAGGTTCGAGATCATGTAGCCGGTCATGTGCAGCACGAGTGCCGACGCCGTGTTGTGCGAGAGACCTGCGATGCCCATCAGCATGTAGCCGACCTGCCCGATCGACGAGTACGCCATCAGCCGCTTGATGTTGTGCTGCTGGAGCGCGATCAGATTGCCGAGGATCATCGTCGCGGCGGCGATGCCGGCGATCATCCAGCTCCAGTCGTCGTGCACGACCTGGAATGCGCCGCCGAAGAGGCGCAGCAACAGCGCGAACCCCGCGGCCTTCGACGTCGTCGACAGGTAGGCGGTGATCGCGACGGGCGCGCCTTCATAGGCGTCCGGCGTCCACATATGGAACGGCACCGCCGCGACCTTGAACCCGAGGCCGGTGATGACGAGGACGAGCCCCATCAGCAGCGCCCACTCGAACTTGTC
>JBBSDV010000045.1:0-18087 GCA_038240335.1 Dehalococcoidia bacterium | reverse complement strand
GCGCCAGCCGGCGCTGAATCTCGCGCTCGCTGTGGGGGCGGCGGGCGAGCATCGCGACGGCGATCGACAGCGCCTGACGTCGCAGGTCGGCGGCGATGGCGCCGTCGATCTCGGCCCGTGTGATGGGCGCACCGGGGCGGAAGCCAAGACGGTCAGCGGTGTCGCGCGCGATCTCGAAGGCCGCGCCACCATCGACGACTACAGCCGCGCGGCCACGACGTTTGGGGACGCGCTCGACGGCGGTGATCCGCATTACTCAGGTGCGGCGTCGTCGTCGACGATCGTCGCGGCCGGCGCGTGCCCGTTGCGGCTCACCTCGGCGAGCGTCGGGACAAGACCACTGACGATCAGATCCTCGATCTCGCGGGCGATATCGGGATTCTGGCGGAGGAACTCCTTCGCGGCCTCACGGCCCTGGCCGAGGCGCAGCTCGCCGTAGCTGAAGAACGCGCCCATCTTCTTAACGACGTTGTTATCGACACCGAGGTCGACGATATCGCCCTCACGACTGATGCCGCGGTGCTTGCCGCTGAAAAGAATGTCGAATTCGGCCGTGCGGAACGGAGCGGCAACTTTGTTCTTCACGATCTTCGCTCGCACGCGGTTGCCAATGATGTCGGTGCCCTGCTTCAGAGACTCGGCGCGGCGGAGTTCGATGCGGACGGAGCTGTAGAACTTGAGGGCGCGGCCGCCGGGCGTTACCTCCGGATTGCCGAAGACGACGCCGATCTTTTCTCGCAGCTGGTTAATGAAGATCACGCTCGCGCGCGACTTTGAGATGACGGCGGTCAGCTTGCGGAGCGCCTGCGACATGAGCCGCGCCTGGAGACCGGGCAGAGAATCGCCCATCTCGCCTTCGATTTCGGCGCGCGGGACGAGAGCAGCGACGCTGTCGACGACGATGACGTCGACGGCGTTACTGCGGACGAGCGCATCGCAGATCTCGAGCGCCTGCTCACCGGTGTCGGGTTGCGAGATCAGCAACTCGGCGACGTTGATGCCGCATGATTCGGCGTGATCCTTATCGAGCGCGTGCTCGACATCGATGTAGGCAGCGATGCCGCCGAGCTTCTGGGCCTGGGCGACGACGTGGTAGGCGAGGGTCGACTTGCCGGCGCCTTCGGGGCCGTAGATCTCGGTGATCCGGCCGCGGGGAAGGCCGCCAACACCAAGAGCGAGGTCGATCGCGAGAGAGCCGGTGGAGATGACCTCGACGGTGAAGTCCTTCGCATCGCCGAGCTTCATGATGGCGCCGCGGCCGTAGCGCTTCTCGATATCGGCAAGCGCGTCTTGGAGCGCCTGGTCCTTCTTGTCGTTGCTCATCTCCGATGAGCGTTGATGGGGTGCCGATTTCTCCGTGTTTTTCGCCATGCCGAAGCCTCCTGCCATAGAACATATGCGCTACTACGGGCATATCTTACGCCTACCTGTGGCCATTGTCAATGGGCCACGTCAGACCAAGTCCACAGTTCACACTGCAGGGGCGTCCGTTTCAGGGTGGTCGCCGAAATCAGGGTTCTGCGCCTGCCGGGGTCTGGGTGCTGGCACCGATGATAGATGCGGCATGGAAGCTCAGACGCCGCCGGACCGATCGCGCGAGGGCGATGGCATGGTTCCCGCACCGGCGGGCGCGCGACGTGTCGTCTCGGGCCTGGCGGGAGCGACCGGTCTCGCCAGAGCCGTACGGATGCCGGTTGGCCGACGATTGAGGCCGCACGCGGGCGTTGTCACCGAGCTTCGGTCGTATCTGCTCGCGATTGCCGTCACGTCCGCGGCCGTGCTGTTTGTGGGAGCGCTGGCGTTCTACGGTGCGCGGCAGTTCTCGGGCCGCGCGGCGGACACGCGGGCGGCGAACGAAGCAGCGTCGTTCGCGGCGCACAGCTCGGCCCTGGCCACCGGCGATGCCTTCGATGGCTACATCCAGATCCTTCGGTTCGCGGAGGACCCGATTGTCCGCTCGAAAGCGACGTCGGCTAATGACCGGACGGCGGCGATGCAGCAACTGCTGTATCTCAACGTGAACAAGTTCACCTCGCTCACCGTCGCGGATCGCGGCGGACTGATCCTAGCCACCACCGACTCGTCGATCTCGGGCATGAAGAACAGCCCGGCGTTTGCCGACACGCGGGCAAATCTCGGGCCGGCGAACTCGGACATCATCCTGCCGGAAGCAGGGAAGCACGGATATGTCGAATACATCTCGCCCTTGAAGGATGCCGATGGAACCGTCTGGGCCGTCCTGCTTGCGCGCGCGGACCCTGCGCGAGTGTGGAAGGGCACGCTCGCGGCTTCCGTCGACGCGGGGCGGAACGTGATCATCAACAGCGAGGGGCAATACGCCGCCGGGGTGCCGGATGAGTTGCTGCGGCAGCAGTGGCGCGGCGTGCCGATGGGCAACGGCAGCGTCCGCGCGGATATCGCAGGCGTCGATTCGATTTGCGGCCTGGCGCCGATTGGGCGCGACACGCAGATCGACCGCGGCCTCAATGTCGCTTCGTGCCTGCCGGCGTCGCTGATCCAGGCGGAGCGAAGCGCGGCGACGGACAAGCAGCTTCTCGTGACGCTGGCCGCGGCGGTGTTCGCGATCGCCGTCAGCGCCGCTCTGCTGAAGCTGGTGATCCACGGCGACGATACGGCGGGAGCCAAACTTGCTGAACGGGTTCAGCCGGTGTCTGACATCACGGCAGAGCGAACATCGATGGTGCTCGCACCGGAAACGGTGATGCTCGACAGTGAAGGGCTCATTGAACCTGGAGCGGAAGCTGTACTTGAAGCTCCGGACGTCGCGAGAAGCGTTCCTGAGGGCGACGCGCTGACGCTCATCGAGGCGTACGAGCGACGAAACGCACGGCTTGCTGAACGGTTGCGGGAGACGGTGCAGGCGCGGCTGATGATCGCGACGACGCAAGCGAACGAGGCGTATCGGCTGGCGGGCACCGGCGCGATCGCGGGTGACCTGCATCGGCGGGCGATGACGGAACTGGAGGCGATTCGCGAGCACGAGCTGCGGGCGATCCGGCAGGAGCTGTATCCAGCGCTAGTGCGGATTGGATTGCCGGCGGCGCTGCGGTCGCTTCGCAAGGAGCTCGCTGATGTGATCGACATGCGGATTGACGCGGAGGCGAGCGTCGACTCGGTAGAGCCGAGCGGAGACCGGACATCGCTGAACCCCGCACTGCGCCTCATGCTCTACCGATTCGCGGCCGACTCCGCGCGGGCGCTCGCCGGGGCGGGATCGAGCCATTGCACACTCATGTTGCGCCGGCACGACGACCAGTTGAGCGTGCTCGTGTCATCGCCGACGCCGATCGACGGCGCCAGCATCGACGAGAGCGCGATCGGCGCGAGCGCGCTTACCGTGGCGCTTTACGGCGGCGTGCTGACGATCGACGACCATGAGGGCGGCGACGTGATTTCGATATCGCTGACGCTCGATGTGCCGCCGCTCGTTGTCGGCGGGGAGAATCTTGGTTCCTTGCGGGCGGATGCGTCCGAGACGCGAGATGCGGTAGGAAGCGCGGACGTGGAACCGCTCGAAGATCCGGACTCCGTCGCGGCTCGACAACCTCTGGCGGACGTGCCAACGGACGAGGAGGAGGATCCGCAGGTCATCGCCATCCTCTCAACACTTGCCGCCGTCGATGCCGAGTACGAGATGGACGACGCCGAGCCGGACGACGGCGACGCAAATGATGGCGATGCGGAACGCAGGTTGGCCGATGAGCCCGACGCACCTGAGGCCGACGACACGGCCGCGGGAATCGTGAAGGTGATCGCGACGGCGAACTGGCGGGATGCGCATGCCGCGATCATCGAGAGCGTGCCATCGGGGCTACCGCTCGAGCCAGAGCGGCCGCTGCGGGCCGCGCTGGAGGCGGTGCAGGCCGAGATGTTCGGCTCGGTGGTCGTGAGCCTGGAGATCGCAGACGGGCTTGGCGACGAGCCGACGGCGAGCACCGCGCTGCGCTCGCAGGTCATGGAGCTGATCCGACGGACGCTGATTGAACTGCGGCAGCTCGACGCCCGCGTGTGCCGGATAGAGCTGACGCGGCCGCGCGGGGTGCTGACGCTCCGGCTGACGTCCGACACCAGGGACGGCGAGTTCGGGGCCGACGTCGTCGACGAGCATCGGGCAGCGATCGCGTCGCTCGGCGGCGAGGTCGCGTTCACCGTCGAGGGGGATGCTGTGGAGCTGGCGATGACGCTTCCGGCGGGCCGCTCGAAGGCGGCGTAGCGACGGCCGATTTCGGGCTGGTCCATCCTGTGCGTTCAGATGAGCTAGCGGCGCCGTGTTGCCAGGTCATCCGATTACATGCGTCTCTGGAGTTGGAGGTTGGAAACTGGAGGGGCTGTCGCGAGCGGGCGCGGCGGGCGAATTTCTTCGCTGCGATCTGAATGACAACGTGCGGCATTTCGGGGGTACGACTCAGGTCGGAAGTCGGAGGCGCTGTCGCGAGCGGGCGTAGCGGCCAGGCCGGGCAAGATTCTTCGCTCCGCTCTGAATGACAACCTCAGTCTGAGTGACACCTCCAGTCTGAGTGACACCTCCAGTCTGAATGACACCTCCAGTCTGAGTGACACCTCCGGTCAGAGTGACACCTCCAGTCTGGGTGACACCTCCAGTCTGGGTGACACCTCAGTCTGGGTGACACCTCCAGTCTGGGCGACACCCTCCGGTCTGAATTTCAACCTCCAGCGTCGGAGTACGCGGTCCGTCGTGCGGCAGTTGCTCCTAGCGCGCAATACTGATGCTGCTCAAGCTACGGTGCGGCGCGCTGCACTCGTCGTCGCAGCACGTGTCGAGCGCGAACTCGAAGGAGGTTCGATCGTCGTGGACACCGCCGATCAGCTGCGGGCGATGGTGGCGTACAACTGCTGGGCGAACGACAAGATCCTCGTCCAGGCGGCGAAACTGACGGAGGAGGAGCGTCGCGACGTACGCGACGAGCAGTCAGGAAGCGTGTTTGGTCAGATGTCGCATGTGCTCGTGGCGCAGCGCGTCTGGCTCGCGCGCATACGCGGCGACGCGGTGGACAGCGAGATGCGGGAGGTGCATGCGCTCGACCCCGAGTTTGCGGTATCGCACGCTGAGATGACGGCGTTTGCGGCGCAGCTGTCCGCTGAGGATTGTGCCAGGACGATCGCGTACACCGACTCGTCGGGGGTCGCGTGGGAGCGGCCGCTGTGGCAGTTGATCACGCAAGCCGTTAACCACGGCACGCATCATCGCGCGGAAACCGGACGTCTGCTGGCCATTCTCGATCACTCCCCCGGCGATATGGACTTCGTGATCTTCGCCGCGGAGCGTCTGTGATGGAGACGCTCGTCACATCACGGTACCGTACGCTCGCCGGGGGATCTCGGGTACCTGTTGCACCTGCGGGAGCGCTAGGCGGCCTTGCGGCTGGCCCGCGCGGCGTCGCTGTCGCCGATCGTCTCCTGGAGGTAGAGCAGGACGGCCTTGACGCGGGGGTGAGCGGAGTTGTCGCGGCTCAGGTTGAGCTGGCCGAAGATGGCGTTGATGTGATTCTCCACGGACTTTTCTTCGATGACCAGCGACTTGGCGATGGCGGCATTGTTGTAGCCCTTCGCCATCAGCGAGAGGACCTCGAGCTGCCGCTTCGTCAGCGCGGAGAGGCGCGTCTCGCGCCGGCCGAGGCTTTCGACGACGAGGGGGTCGAGGACGACGAGACCCATCGCCGCGCCGTCGATAGCGCGGACGAGCGTCGCGACGTCGGTCACGGACTGGCGCAGCAGGTACGACCAGCCGGCGGCTCGAAACGCCGGCAGCGCCGCGAGCGTGCGGCGATCCGGATTCTCGCCGAGAAAGACGATGCGGGCGTTGACGCGGGAGCCGGAGATCGCCTGTGCGACGGCGAGCGCGTCCTGCTCGCTGTCGGAATCGAGCCCGACGAGCGCGACATCCGGCGCCTGCGATGCGGCGAGCGCCAGCGCTTCGGCGGCATCGCCCGTTGCGCCGACCAGCTGCAGGCGCGGCTCGGCACCGAGCACGGTGCGCAGCATGTCGCGCAGCAGGCTATCGGCCTCCACCACCAGGACACGTATGGGGCTCGGTTGTTCTGACATATCTCATGGCGGTTATCGGCCTCGGCGGCATCCGGCATATGCGGGAGTGCGCTGATTCTCGGTGAGCCGGGGTTGTCGCTCGCTCTCGGGGAGACCGAAACCGCTCGTCATGCCCTTGAGGGAGCTTCCATCGCCAGAAGGTACGTTTCCGGGGGACACCCCCAGCCCCTCTCCACGGCGAGCGACGGGCCATGCAAATCGATCTTCGTCGGTCCTTCTTGCCCGCGGCGGAAGTCCTTACGGCTTCTCCCTACCTCGGTGCGGAGATCTCTTCGTGACGCAGAATCGGGGTGGGTGGAAGCACCCTGCGAAGTCGGGTGCGATCACCATGCGAGATTACCCCTAAGGAATCGACTCTCTATCCGTAGAGGAAGGCCAACAACGACGCGCGAACGCTGTGCCGAAAGCATTGCGGCAGCGGCAACAGTGACGGCAACAAGGAGAGTGCAGTGAAGCGAATCATCCAGTGGGTCAAGCGGGGGCGCGAAGAGCGCGGCATTACCGGCCTCGAGACGGCGATCGTGTTGATCGCGTTCGTCGTTGTCGCGGCGGTATTCGCGTTCGTCGTGCTGAGCACGGGGCTCTTCAGTTCCGAGCGAGGCAAGGAGACGGTGTATGCCGGCCTGGCGAAGACGCGAGGGTCGATGGAATTGACGGGCGGCGTCCTCGCCACATCGAACTCGACGCAGCTGACGAAGCTGACGTTCGAGTTGACGCTGGCGGCGGGCGGCGACCAGGTCAATCTGAACCCCACGGATCCGACAAACCGCACGGTCATCAGCTATCTGGACGATGGGGTATCGAACAACAACCTGACCTATACCGTGGCAGTTATCACCGGCGACACGGACAACCTGCTCGAGCAGGGTGAGCTGCTTGAGGTGTCGATCGACCTGACGCAGGACGCCACGATTGTCATCGGGACGAATCACACGTTCACGGTCGAGGTGAAGCCGCCGCAGGGCTCGTACCTGGTGGTGCAGCGGACGACGCCGGCATCAATCAACCAGACCATCCTGAGCCTGAACTAATCTGTCGCCGACATCTGCACTCGCGGACGGGGAGGCGACGGCCTCCCCGTTCGCCAATCCCGGATCTGTGGGCAGCATATACGCGCAGGCGTCTCCACCTAGATCACTCGGGGATTGGCCTGAGACGGTAGGGGCGAAGGCACCCCGCTGATGTTGGGTACATCCACCGTGAATCGGCCACCACATACCGACGAACCTTCTAGGACAGAAGCCGGGACGATGGACGGTCCGGTGAGGCAAGACGCCGCGGGTAAGCAACAGCTTCACCGGGCACCAGACCAGCGGGAGGAAAGCAATGCAGCGAATCCTGGAGTGGATCCGAAAGATGCGCGAGGAGCGCGGTATTACCGGTCTGGAGACGGCCATCGTCCTGATCGCCTTCGTGGTGGTCGCGGCAGTGTTCGCCTTCGTTGTGTTGAGCACCGGTCTCTTCAGTTCGGAGCGAGGCAAGGAGACGGTGTACGCCGGTCTCGCGAAGACGCGAGGCAGCATGGAGCTGACGGGTGGCTTCATCGCCACGTCGAACTCCACGCAACTGACGGCCGTGACGTTCGACCTGACGCTGGCCGCGGGTGGCGACCAGGTGAACTTGAACCCGACAGACACCACGAATCGCACGGTCATCAGCTATGCGGATGACAACGTGAAGAACAACAACCTGACGTACACGACGACGGTGATCACGGGCGACACGGACAAGTTGCTCGAAGCGGGCGAACTGCTCGAGGTGAACATCGACCTGACGCAGGACGCGACGATCGTCGTTGGCACGAACAAGACGTTCACGTTCGAAGTGAAGCCGCCGCAGGGCTCGTACCTGGTGATCCAGCGGACGACGCCGGCGTCGATCACGCAGAGCATCGTCAACCTGAACTAGTTCGGGGACGGGGACTGAGTCGAGAAGCGGGGCCGGATCGGCCCCGCTTCTTTTTGTGCTCCCGACGGAACGTTCACAGTTCGTGGTTCACGGTTCGTAACTCGCGGGTTCGGCGGTGATTCTGACGGTCATCCCCGACTCGTCGGCCACTTCGCCGTGTCCGCGTTCGCGTACCCGGGTGCAGTTTTAAGCGATGCGGCGCATTCGCGCTGCAGTCGACGAGCGGGGTCGTGCGCTCGCGACTAGACGCCGAGCCGAGCGCGCGTGCCCTCCGCCTCGCCGTCGATGTTACCAGCGGAGAACTCGTGCCATACTCACCGCCATCGGGGCGTCTCCAACACTCAACGGGAGGGGCGATGGACTGGCGCGAACGCTACGCCGACAAGCTGCGGACTGCCGGCGAGGCCGTGCGACTGATCAACTCTGGCGAGAACGTGTACATCGGCATGTTCGGCAGCACACCTGAAGGGCTCTCGAAGGCGCTGATCGCCCGCAGCGGCGAGCTCTCCGACGTCTCCGTCTACCACTACATCTCGCCGTTCCCCTGGGGGCGACGGAGCAGACGGCAGGCCATCTGCGGCTGGTGACGTGCTTCACGACGCCGCTCGACCGCAAGCAGGTGCAGGCGGGCACGGCGGACTACCAGCCGATCGGCAACTTTCGGCAGAGCTACATCAAAGAGATCGTAGGCAACTGGAACGTCGCGATGGTGAAGACATCGGCGCCCGACGAGCACGGCTACATGAGCTTTGGCCCGGCGCTCTGGATCAACCGCACCGCCTGCGACATCGCGGCGACGATCATCTGCGAGGTCGATGAGAAGCTGATCCGCACCTACGGCGAGAACTTCCTCCACATCTCGGAGGTCGCTGCGCTCGTCGAGCACCAGCCAGCGGACTATGTCGCGCCGCCGATCCCGCCGCGCACGGAGGAGGTGTCCGAGGCGGCGGCGGTGATCTGCGCGCTCGTCTCGAGCGAGCTGATCCACGATGGCGACACGCTGCAGATGGGCCTGGGCGATGTCACGTCGGCGATGGCGCTGTACCTCGACGACAAGCACGACCTGGGCATCCAGACGGAGCTGATTCCCGGCGGCGTCATCGAACTCATCGAGAAGGGCATCGTGACCGGCAAGCGCAAGCAGATCGCGCCGGGCAAGGTGATTGGAGCGGCGTTCGTGCAGCTACCGCCGGAGGAGTTGGCGCGCGCCCACATGAACCCGAAGATCGAGCTGTGGGACTTCTGCAACACCGACGATCTGCGCGTATTGACACGCGAGGACAACTTCGTAGCGATCAACAACGCGCTGCAGATCGATCTGAGCGGCCAAATCACCGCGGAGACGCTGAACGGCCACGTGTACAGCGGCCCCGGCGGTCAGACCGTCTTCGCGATTGCCGCGTCGTGGTGCGAAGGTGGGCGATCCGTGATCGCCGTGCCGTCCAGCTCGCTCGCCGGCGGCGCGCGTCACTCGCGGATCCTGGCGCAGATGCCGCTCGGCACCGTGATCACCGTGCCGCGAACGTACGTCGATTACGTCGTCACCGAGCAGGGCATTGCCACGCTGCGCGGCAAGACGATACGGCAGCGCGCCGAGGAGCTGATCTCCGTCGCGCCCCCGGACTTCCGCGCTGAGTTGGGGCGTGCGGCGGGGCTCGTTTAACCGCGCGCGCCGCGCCCGACGACGACGCCACCGTTGACACCGCCCCGCGTAGACGCATCAATCCGGATGAGATTCAGGAAGCTCGCAATCGCCTCGTACAGCTGGCGCTCCTCCGACGGGTCGCATTACTCGAACAAGTGACGGTGGTGTTCACTCCAGTTGGCGCGTGCCTGCAGTTCGTCGAGGAAGCCGCGGGCGACCCAGCGGGCGGGACGCGGCACGCCAAGCTCTGCCAGGCGGCGCACGCGCTGTATGCTTACGCGGGACCGGGCGCCCCTACTCCTAACGAAAGCTAGGCTCTCCCTTTGCGCACGCGGCTTGTGGTCGTCATTTCTGTGGCAGCGATCTTGACCCTGGCAGTCTCATGTCAAGGCGGTGCTCACTCGACGCCAGAGCCCACACTGTCGGCTGACTGCGGATCTCGGCAACCGTCCGCGGATCTGACTACGACCGGCCACGACTTGCGGACTCCGTCCGTGGCATCGACGACTGCGTACGCTGACTTCACGAGAGTGTTGACGGCGTACTACGGCGCACAATTTGACGCGACTTACTCACTGTGTCCCGCTAACAGTCGTGACGGGCGAACCGAAAGCGGCGAGTTGCGACTGGTCAAGGACGGCTCCACCCGTGCGAGAGTGGACACTCACCTCACCTTCGACGGCAAGAGCGCATCCGCCACGAGCATTGCTCTCAAAGGGGACCGCGAAGACAGAGCGACCCAGTGTTCCGATGACCTCGGAGCGTACTATCGCATCTTTATCGGCGACGAAGCTGCAGCGACGGCAACTGCGACCGACTCTCCCTTTTCGTTCGCTGAGTTCTTTCGTTTTGGCGCCACCTGCATCGACGACCCGATAGACGAATCGATCAACGACGTGCTTACGCACGGTGATCCTTTCAGTTACTTTCCGCTGAGGCTCATCGATCTCGCGAAGGGATCAGATGTGTACGCGTACGACTTGTCGGAGAGCATTCGATCGATCGGCGGAGCGGATGCCGTGTGCTTTACCTACGGGCATGTTTCGGAGACGGTGCACCAGCAATGCTTCAATCACGAAAACGTACTCGTTTGGGGTTCGTCAGAGTCCGAAGGCCACGCAATATCCATGGCGCTCACGACCGTCACCAACAACGTCACCGACATCAACTTCGCTCCTTTGTACCCCGTCGTTAACACGGCCGAGGAATGCCCAGGCTCAACAGCGTGGGATCGTGCGACGCCCACGAACGCCGAGAGTGCGCCGTTATCGCCGAGTTCCGACGCGGAATATCACGATGCGCTGACCAAGTATTTTCTGAGTCGCTTCCGCGTCACGTACGCACTCTGCTCGCGCCCGGGTGAGGGTGAGGGCGCGCCGATAGATCGACAAGTAACCTGGGCGAAAGACGGCACAGGCCACGCGCGTTTCGACCTGATGCCGATGAGCTCGCCGGCGACAAACGACTCCTTTGACGAAAGTGACTTCTTCTCCCGCGTGGGGTTCGGAGTTCCTAACGCGAGGAAGATAAACCTCGAAAGTTGGGGACGACGAGCATCGAGTCAGGCGGTCTCAAGCAATCACCACCGAGGCAGGAGTCATGGGCAATTGCTTCGTCACTTTTCAAAACGACCACGAAGAGTGCTTCAGCGAGGACGGAGTCTTGATCTTTGCGCGGCAAGGCACGCGAATGACTCTGCGAGCCTTGTCCGTGTCCACTACGATCTCGGACGCAGACCTCGGAGATCCCGCCGGCCAATGATCGGATGAACGGCAGGATGTCTGCGGACCCGTGCACCGTCCCGCCATCGTGTCCGCCGGGAGGAGCTCCTCCGACGGGTCGCATTACTCGAGCAAGTGACGGTGGTGTTCACTCCAGTTGGCGCGTGATTGCAGTTCGTCGAGGAAGCCGCGGGCGACCCAGCGGGCGGGACGCGGCACGCCAAGCTCTGCCAGGCGGCGCACGCGCTCCATGTTCTCGTACTGTGCGCGAATGACCTCGTCGACGAGGCTGCGCGCTGTCGACAAACCATACGCCTCGGCAAAGGTCTCAATCCGGCCACGGCGATCGGGCGGGGAAGGATACCGACGCCATTTCATGCACTCGTCGTCGTCGCGAAAGGGCGCCGCGTGCTCAAGGGCGCAGGCGATGTCGGTCATCGGCGGCGCCGGGCCAGCGTCGTCCCAGTCAATGAGCCCAATAGGCTCGTGATCTCGCCAAACGACGTCCACGGTCCGAAGTCACCATGGCAGATGATTTCGTCCGTTGAGGGCTGGCACCCGAGAGCCGCCACGATTTGGTCATCGCGGTGTGAGTGGTGGGAGGCGAGAGTCACCCCGTATTGACGCAACTAAGCCGACTCTGCGGACTTCTAGCACTCTCTGTACCAATGACTATTCCCGCGAATGCGCCGCCGAGCGCCAGTCGGCGCAGCTCCCTCTGCCGTCCTGCTCGCCGTGGCGAGCGCGTTCGGAGTGTCCCCCGGAAACGTCCTTCTCGCTCAAATCTGCACTCGGCTGCGCGCAAGCGGACGCGGCGAACCACCGAGCAAGCGGGATGATCGTTTCCTATCACTCGACTAATCACGAATCACCAGTCACCAGCCCGACCAAGACCAGTAGGTGCTTCACCCGCACGAAGTGCGGCAGAACGATCATGCACCGCCCACGTGCGCATCACGAACCTACTGAAGTGAGCACAAGGATGTCCGCGGCGGCCATGTTCTCGTTCGAGGTGAAGCCGGCGCGAGGCTCGTACCTGGTGATCCAGCGGACGACGCCGGCGTCGATCACGCGGAGCATCGCCAACCTGAAGTGATGCGGGACTCAGAGACTCGCAATTGAGATGCGCCGTGGCCGCCGAACGAACGGCGCGAACCGCATCTGACGCGAAGAGGCACGAAGCCGATGGACGCACAGCAAGTCGCCGGGAAGGTCACGCAACTCGAATCTCGCGTCGCCGCGCTCGAAGACGAAGGGAAGATCGTCAAGGGCGAGGTGAAGCAGATCCTGACGGAGATCCGGAGCGCGATTCTTGTCCGCGACAACCCATTCGAAGCGGAGACGCCGTCGTCGTTTAATCGCGCGCCGAGCGCACCAGCGACGACCGTGGTGCAGCTGATGGCCGCGCCGGAACCGATCGCCCTGCACGAGCTCGAGCCGGATCCGCCGACGCCGATCCTCGCGACGGCGCCGGAGCAACCGAAACGGCCGCAGCCGATCGAGCCGCAAGCCGATGAGCCGGAGAGCAAGACTATGCCACTCAACGAGCCGATCATGCTCCGACCGACGGCGCCTGCGCCGATACCGGAAGCGCGGCCGCAGCCGCAGTGGAGCTTGCTGACGATCGCCGGGCTCTCCGCCTGGGCGGAGGATGCGATGCGGCGCGTAGGTTCGCTGCGGCTCGAGATCCTGCTCGACCTCTGCCAGGCCGCGGGGCACCTGACGCCGGAGGCGCGCACGGCGCTCGCTCGCGTTACGGAGATGGACATCGCCGAGCCAGATGGCGTGCCGTCGAGCAACGAGACGGTGGTCATCCTGCGCCAGCTCGATGCGCTCGTGAACGATGACGAGAGCTTCGGGACGATGCGCACGCAGCGGATGTAACTGTCGTCGCAGGAAGCGAAACGCACGCTGAAGGAGTGGCGTCATCGATAAGGCAATTACGACCATCATGCTGACGATCGCCTCGATCGTGGCAATCGTCGCGGTCACGAACGCGGTGCTGCCGTCGGTCGGGCGGACGAGCGGCGCGTTGATCTCGGCGTCCGGCGTCATCGAGAACCGGATCGGCAGCCAGATCGAGATCGTCCACGCGACGGGACAGAACGGCAACCCGGACGCGACGGTGTGGGTCAAGAACATCGGCTCGACGGCGGTCGACCCGATTAGCCGCGTCGACGTCTTCTTCGGGCCGGCCGACAACTTCCAGCGCATCCCGCAGGGCGCGGCGGGCTGCTCCGCGCCGTGCTGGGAATACACGCTGGAAAACAGCACAACTACGTGGGAGCAGACCGCGACCCTGCGCGTGACGATTCACTCAGGGTCAAACCTGACGACGAGCACGACGTACTTCGCAAAGATCGTCACGCCGAACGGGATCGACGACTCGAAATTCTTCACGGTCTAGGGCGAGATGGAGAACGGACTTCCCGCCCTGCTGATCGCGGCGATCCTCATGCTCTCCACCGTGATGATGGCGCGCGGCGGCTTCCTCGGCGCGGACAAGATCAGTCAATCGATGCGGACCTCGGAAGGGCGCTACGAGCAGCAGAACCGAACTGGTTTAACGGCTACGACGGCGGCGATCGACGCGTCCGGAACGAATATCACGATCACGATTCGTAACGACGGCCAGACGCCCGTCGCGGACTTCTCGAAAATGGACGTCGTGCTCCAGTATTTCGGCGAGACGAACGGCCGCTTCGACAAATGGATCCCGTACACATCGGGTGCGCTCTCGGCCGACACGTGGAAGGTGGGCGCGTTCACAAACGACGTGTTCGACCCGGGCATTCTCGATGCCGGCGAGAGCATGGAAGTGAAGATTCGTGTGAATCCGGCGGTTGGCGCGGGCACGACAAACCTCGCAGTCATCGGATCCGAGAAGGGCGTCACGGTACGGACGCTGTTCTCGGGGCCGCAATAAGGGAGGGACGCGATGGCAATGTTCACGCGCTTCCTGCCCGGGACGAGAACCGGCGTGCGGAGCGCCAACATCGAGGACGCCGCGCACTGGCAGCGCTCGTCGTCGATGTTCAAGCCCGCACCGACGGAGTACGACCTCGTCGCACAGCTGACCTATATGTCGGCGCTCGCGACGGCGAACGTGGGGCGCGAGAATCTGTTCCAGAAGACCGCGGAGCTCGGCTACACGACGTCGGGCTACTTCCACCGCGTCCACCTCGTCGCCCAGCGGCTGAACTATGACTACTCGCGCGCATGCCAGCTCGTCGCCGACGCGACTGAGAGCGACGTCGTGCGCAGCCTGCTACTGCGGTTCTCGAGCTCGCTCGCGTCGGGCGAGGCGGAGACGGTCTTCCTCGCGCGCGAGACGGAGATCCAGATCGAGCAGTACTCCCGCAAGTACGAGCGCGATTTGGAGTCACTGAAGAAATGGACAGACGCCTACGTCGCGCTGATGGTGTCGGTGACGCTCGTCGTGGTCGTGTCGCTGGTGTCGATGATGATCTACAGCGTCGGTACGGCGTTCATTCTCGGGCTCGCGGCGGTGATGATCGGCATCGCCGTGCTCGGCGACTGGATCATCTACCGGACCGCGCCGGTCGAACCGAAGACGCACCGGCGCCCTGAACGATCGCGAACGCAGGACAAGATGTTCTCGGTGGCTAAGGTGCTGCTGCCGTCGGCGGCCCTGCTCGGCGCCGTCGTCGGCGTCGTGTTTAGCATCGGTGCCGGGATGGTGGCGGCGGGGATCGCCGTCGCGCCGGTGGGCGTCATGGCGTTCATCGACGATCGCCGCGTCGACCAGCAGGACCGCGATGTCTCGACGTTCCTGCGCTCGCTCGGCTCGATCGTCGGCGCGATCGGCACGACGGTCTCTGAGGGTATGGGACGGATCAATCAGCGCTCGCTCGCGTCGCTCGAGCAGGGCGTGCGGCGGTTACACGTGCGACTGCGATCCGGCATCCGGCCGGATCTGTGCTGGGATCGGTTCATCTCGGAGACGGGCAGTGAACTCGTCGATCGCTCCGTGAGCATCTTCTGGGACACGATGAAGCTCGGTGGCGACGCCGACCAGATCGGCTATTTGTCATCACTCTTCGCACTCAAGATCTCGCTGCTGCGGGAGAACCGGAAGCTCGTCTCGCAGACGTTCATCTGGCTGATGCTGCCGCTGCACGCGGTGCTGATCGCGATCCTGCTGTTCGTGACGGAAGTGATGGTCGTCTTCGCGAACCAGCTCAACGGCATCCAGACGCAGGCGCTGACGAAGACCGATCCGACGACGACCGGCGGCATCGACGTGACGAACGTGCTGGCGTTCGCCTCGCCGAACGTGGCGTTTATCCGCGGCTTCGCGCTCGTCGTCACGCTCGTGCTCACGGTCGTCGATACGTGGTCGCCGCATGCGACAGCGGGGGGGCATCACCACAAGGTGTGGCTGTATGCGGCGTTCATGCTGCTGCTCTCCGGGGCGGGGCTGATGCTGGTGCCGCACATGGTTGGCGGGCTGTTCCACAGCGTCTCGGGTAACGATCTCGCAAACAACTCTCTCGTGTCGCCGACCGGCGGGACGACGGCGCCCTGAGGAGGACACGATGGCCGGATGGTTGCGCAAACAACGAGACGACGAGGACGAACGGATCAGGCGGGCCGATCTCGGCGAACTGCTGCCGGCAAGCGTCTTCCGGCCGGAGACGGCGCGCTTAACACCGCTTGGCAGCGACATGCCCGACGATGCGCCGGACGTCGACCTCGAGTTCCTCAGCGGACTGGCGCAGGAAGTCGACGCCGAACGAGCACGCCTGGGAAACGAAGCGGCCGCAAGCGCGTCGACGGCCGGCGAACGGAGCGACGAAGCGCTGCAGTTCTTCCGCGATATGTCGAACGAGCGGGATCAGGACGTTGTGCGGCGCTACAACTTCCATCTCGCCGATGTGGAGATCGCCGACCTGCTCGAGGATCTGTCGACGACGGCAGCGGCGCTGCGAGCGCGAAGGGCGGCATAGGCCGATGACGCCGTGGTCGAAGCGCCTGCTGATCGTCGCGATGCTGCTCTGGACGGCGTTCACCGCCGGCGCGGGCTGGTACGCCCTGCGCGGCAACAGCACACCGGCAGTCGCCGGGCCGCCGCCGGCTGATGCGGTGAAGGATGCCCCATTGCGGACTGCGACTACGGTTGTGCGGGCGTTGCCGGAGCAGGCGACCGCGCAGGACAGTGCGATCGTGACGCCGGAAACGACAGCGGGGGCGCTCTCCGCGTCGGCGCGGGGGCTGCGAGCGGCGCCGGCACACGCGCAAAACGCGGGCGCAAGCTCGAGCATCGCCTCCGTCGATCCAGAAGGGCCGCGAGCGCGCGCGAACGAAGCGCGCGCGACGGCGAAGGGGACAATCGTCCTCGATCCCGGGCACGGGCGCGGTGACCCCGGAGCGGTGCACTATTTGCCCGACGGCTCGGGGCGATGGGACATGACGGAGGCCGACTCGAACCTGCGCAATGCGGAACTGATCCGCGACGATCTGCAAGCGCTCGGCTATGTCGTGTATTTGACGCGCAACGGCGAGGGGCAGGGGCCCGGCGGGCCGCTGCCGCTGCAGTTCATCACGTCGGATCTGTACGCGCGCGTCGGCCTAGCGAACGCGGTCGACGCCGACGTCTATCTTGCGATCCACGGGAACGGCGCGACCGTGAAGTCGATCAGTGGACCGGAGACGTGGTATTGCGGACGGCACGAGGAGGCGATCGCCAACGAGAAGCTGGCGCACGCGGTGCAGCAGGCAATGATGGACGCGCTCCATGAGTACGGCTACTCGCCGCCGGATCGAGGCGTCAAGGAGGATGCGCAGTCGCACCACTCCGGCGACTTCTGCCAGTTCGTCGTGACGCGCGAGACGCCGGTGCCGGCGGCGCTGCTCGAGTTCCTGTTTCTCAGCAACGACGACGACGCGCCGGTCCTGCTCGACGACCGCGCGCACGTGCTGATGGCGCAGCACGTCGCCGCCGCGCTCGATGCATTTATGGAGGAACGGCGGGGGTAGCCCGACTGGCGGTGCTTAGTCTAAGTCAGCGTGCATTGGGAGCCCTGACACGCGCGAGTACCTGCTCGTCGACTCCCCTCTCAGAGTGCGGCGTGTGCGCTCCCCGAACGCGACATCACTCTTCTTGCTTCCGTGCCTCTTGTCCTTATGTCGAGCCGCGAGAGACGAAAAGGAGCGGCCCTGACGGCCGCTCTGGATGTGCTGGTAGCAGCGGTTGGAATCGAACCAACGACCTACCGATTATGAGCCGGTTGCTCTAACCTCTGAGCTACGCTGCCATGCGCCGGGGTGGGATGCAACTGATGACCCATGGCCGTCGTCGAATCGAAAAATGGTGCGCTTGGCGGGACTCGAACCCACGACCTCTACCTCCGCAGGGTAGCGCTCTAATCCACTGAGCTACAAGCGCGAGAGCTGGACGTACGTGCCCGGAATGGTGCCGAGGGCGGGATTTGAACCCGCACGCCCTTGCGGACACTACGCCCTGAACGTAGCGCGTCTGCCGTTCCGCCACCTCGGCCGGGCCGTCGCGACAGCTTGGGGATTGTAGCAGGGTGCTGCATCGCCTTCAAGGATGGCCGGTGACGTGTTGGTGAGCAGTGATTCTGTCAGTCCTTAAGTGAGCAGCGATTCTGTCAGTCATGAAAGACAGGATCATCTTGAGCGAGAAGGAACAGCAGCGGGGCCGGGTATTGGGGTGGTTGGTGGCGCGCCGAGTGACGGCGG